>NC_021985.1:5115720-5431440 GCF_000444875.1 Streptomyces collinus Tu 365
GGCCGCCTCCGGCTGGGACCTGTCGGCGGACTCCTCGCTGCCGGTGACCGACCCGCACGTCCCGGGCCACGACCACGTGCACGAGGTCAGCAAGGAGAACCTGTACTCGTGACCGTCGCCCTGATGTGGGAGGCCCGGGCGGCCGAGGGCAGGGGCGGGGAACTGCTCGACTGGGCCCGCGCGCAGCGGCTCGGCACACCGCCGCTGCGCCGCGAGACCCTCCGCGCGCCGGGGGACCGGGTGCTGGTCATCACCTGGTGGGACGCGCCGTACGACGCCGAACTCCCGGAACTGCCCGAACCCGACGGGGAGTTGGTGACGCGGGCGGTGCACCGGTGGCGGTTCGAGTCGGTGGACGGGGAACAGCCGGACCACTGAGTTGATGCGCGGGCCCGTCACCCGCTATGATCATCACACGCGAACGGCCGGAACACCGGCCCGGACGCAGTGCGTTGGTGGTCCAAGGAAAGACGCCCCGCTTCCTGCGGGGAAATGCAGGTGCAAGGCCTGCCCGGCGCTCCATCGAACACCCCGCCCCCGGTCTCCCGGGGGCGGGGTGTTCTCGTTTCCGTCAGACCCGCCCGGCGTCGTGCGGCCGGACCGCGTCCGCCTCGGGGCCCTCGCCCTCCAGGCCGACGGCGGGAGCCGTCCGCCGCTCCTGCACCTGCGCGTACGCCATCAGGCCGAACAGCACCGCGAGCAGCACCGCCGAGGAACCCGCCGTACCGAGGTCGAGACCGCCCTTGGCGACCGGCTTGGTGAGGAAGTCACCGGCCGTGGCGCCCAGCGGGCGGGTCAGCACGAAGGCGAACCAGAAGAGCAGGACGTTCGGCACCGCCGGGACCCGCATCAGCGCCACCAGGACCAGCAGCACACCGGCCACCAGCGCCGCGCCGCCCAGGTAGCCGAGCCCGGAGCTGTCGGAGAGGAAGTCGCCCATCGAGGTGCCGAGGGTGTTGGAGACGAGGATCGCCGACCAGAACAGGGCCTCGCCGCGGAAGCTGACGATCTCGGTGATCTGGAACGTCATCCCGCTCAGCTTCCAGCCGAGGAAGATCAGCAGCAGCAGCGAGACCAGGATCGCCGCGCCCTCCGGGTAGCCGAGTCCGAGGCCCTGCGGCCCCCAGCCCAGCTTGGTGGCGCCGTTGGAGAGGTACTTGGCGCTGGCGTCCCGGTTCATGAAGTCGGACATGGTGGTGCCGGCCATGGAGGTCGACAGGATCACCAGCCAGTAGCAGAACGGGTTGTAGCGCGACGAGCTCAGCTGGATCACCAGCGTCACCACGAAGACGAGGAACAGGGCGATGGTGGTGAGGAAGTAGCCGAGCTTCAGCGTCTGCGAGAACAGGTCACCGGCCGTCTCGCCCAGGGTGGTGGCGGCGATCTTCATGATCCAGAAGGCCAGAGTCACCTCGGGCAGCTTCTTCATCACGGACTTGGTCGTCGTCAAGGGTGCTCCTGTCGGTCTGGGGGAACCGTGGTCGAAACGAGACCCTGGCAGCGCCAACCTGAACGCATCCTGAACACGTGCGTCCCGGGGTCTTGCGGAAGCGGCCTTTCTGTGGTTCCGCCCGGCTCAGTCGGCGGACCCGTCCACGGCGCCGTTCGTCGCCCCGTCCGGTGCCTCGGCCACGGCCTCGCACACCACCTCGCACCGCAGCATCCGGTCCGCGCCCACGGTGCGTACCGGGCCCGTCAGCCGCAGCCGGGCCGTATGCCTGACCTCGGCGCTCGACGGCCCCAACCGCAGTTCCAGTGCCCCCGGTTCGACCACCCGGGTGCCCGAGCGGTCGGTGAAGGCGGACAGGTCGGCGTGGAAGCGGAAGGTCAGCCGCCGGGACTCGCCGGGGGCCAGCTCCAGCCGCCGGTAGCCGATCAGCCGTACGTCGGGGCGGGTCACCGACGCCACCGGGTCGTGCAGGTAGAGCTGCACGACCTCGGCGCCCGCGCGCTCGCCGGTGTTGCGCACGGTGACGGGCAGGTCGTACGAGCCGTCCGTGCCCAGCTCGGTGACCCCGGTGCCGCCCTCCCCCTCCCAGGCGAACTCGGTGTACGAACGGCCGTGGCCGAAGGGGTACAGCGGGGTCGGGTCCAGGCTGCTGACCTCGCCGGCCAGGCCGAGCGGCGGCTGGAGGTAGGTCCAGGGCTGGCCGCCCGGCCCCCGCGGGACGCTCACCGGGAGCCGGCCGGAGGGGTTCACCCGGCCCGACAGGACCCCGGCGACCGCCGGGCCGCCCTCCTCGCCGGGGAAGAACGCCTGCACGACCGCGCCCAGCCGGCCGGCCCAGCGGCCCAGGGCGTACGGACGGCCGGTCAGCAGGACCAGGACGACCGGCACGCCCGTGGCGACCAGCGCGTCCAGCAGCTCGCCCTGCGCTCCCGGCAGGCGCAGGTCGGCCACGTCGCAGCCCTCGCCCGAGGTGCCCCGGCCGAACAGCCCGGCCCGGTCCCCGAGGACCGCCACGCACACGTCCGCCTCCGCCGCCCGGGCCACCGCCTCGGCGAAGCCCGCGGTGTCCGGGTCCGTGACCTCGCAGCCGGGCGCGAACGTCACCTCGGTGTCCGGCAGTTCGGCGCGCAGGGCCTCAAGGACGGTCGGGATCGTGACGCCCGCCGGGACCCCCGGGTGGTGGGGGAGCACATGGCAGGGGAAGGAGTAGCAGCCGAGCATCGCCAGCGGGTCCGCCGCGCGCGGGCCCACCACCGCGACCCGGGCGCCGGGGGCCAGCGGGAGCAGCCCGCCGGGGTTGTCCAGCAGCACCACCGACTCCTCGGCCAGCCGGCGGGCCAGGGCACGGTTGCCCGCCGAGTCGAGGTCGACGGGCCCCTGCGGTTCGGGCCGCCAGTCCTCGTCCAGCAGGCCCAGTTCGCACTTCTGGCGCAGCACCCGGCGGGCCGCCCGGTCCACCAGCGCCTCCGGGACCCGGCCTTCGCGCACGGCGGTCACCAGCGGTGCGCCGTAGCAGCGCAGGGTCGGCAGCTCGACGTCGACGCCCGCGGCGAGCGCCAGGTGTGCCGCCCCCGCGTCGTCCTCGGCGACCCGGTGCTGGGTGCGCAGGAAGCCGATGCCGTAGTAGTCGGCGACCACCGTGCCGGTGAAGCCCCACTCGTCGCGCAGGAGTTCGGTGAGCAGGCGCGGATCGGCGGAGACCGGCACGCCGTCGGTCTCGGTGTACGAGGCCATCACCGAGCGCGCGCCGCCCTCCCGCAGCGCCATCTCGAACGGCGGCAGCGTCACGTCGGCGAACTCGCGCACGCCCGCCCGCACAGGAGCGAGGTTGCGGGCGCCCGCCGAGGACGCGTACCCGGCGAAGTGCTTGAGCGTGGCGACGACCCCGGCCGACTCCAGGCCCCGTACGTAGGCGGCGCCGACGGTGCCGACCAGGTAGGGGTCCTCGCCGATCGTCTCCTCCACCCGGCCCCAGCGCGGGTCGCGGACCACGTCCAGGAGGGGGGCGAGGCCCTGGTGGACGCCGACCGAGCGCAGGTCGTGGCCGATCCGCCGGCCCAGCTCCGCCACCAGACCGGGATCGAAGGCCGCGCCCCAGGCCAGCGGCACCGGGTACGCCGTCGCGCCCCAGGCCGTGAAGCCCGCCAGGCACTCCTCGTGGGCGACCGCCGGGATGCCGAAGCGGCCCGCGGCGGCGATCCGGCGCTGGGCGGCCGCGAGGGCCCGGACGCCCACGGCCGGGTCGACCGGCGCGGTGCCGAAGGAGCGGGTCAGCTGGCCGAGGCCGAGACCGATCAGCTCGTCCCAGTCCTGCTCGGCCGCCATCTCGCGCTGCAGCGGCGCGACCCCCTCGCCGTCCGTGGCCGCCCCTACCCAGACGCCGTAGAGCTGGGCGGTCTTCTCCTCCAGCGTCATCCGGGAGAGCAGGTCCTCGACCCGGGCGGCGGCGGGCAGGGCGGGGTCGCGCCAAGGAGAGCTGGTCATGGAACTCCCGTCGGAGGGGTCGGGGCGCCGACCGTCGGCCCTGCTGGGTTCGAATGTTTCGCTGATAACTCCGAATGTTCCGGAAAGCTATGGCGCAGGCGCACCGCCGTCAAGAGGGGCCGCAGGGATACGATCGCGCCCATGAAGCCTTCGAAGCCCGCAGAACCGCAGACGGCGACCCTCGCCGAGATCGCCAGGGAAGCCGGGGTCTCCGCTCCGACTGTTTCGAAGGTCCTCAACGGCCGCGCCGACGTCGCCCCGGCGACCCGCGGCCGCGTCGAGGAACTGCTGCGCGCCCACGGCTACCGGCGCCGGCGTGCCGAGGCCACCCGCTCGCCGCTGATCGACCTGGTCTTCCACGAGCTGGAGAGCGCCTGGGCGATGGAGGTCATCCGGGGCGTGGAGAACGTGGCCCGGGACACCGGGCTCAGCGTCGTGCTGTCGGAGTCCGCCGGGCGGCTCACCCCCGGGCGGACCTGGGCCGACCAGGTCGCCGCCCGCCGCCCGCACGGCGTGGTCCTGGTGCTGTCCGGGCTCGACGAGTCCCAGCGGGCGCTGCTGACCAGCCGGTCCATCCCGTTCGTGGTGATGGACCCGGCGGGCGACCCCGGCCCGGACGTCCCCTCCATCGGCGCCACCAACTGGCAGGGCGGCCTCGCCGCCACCCGCCACCTGGTGGAACTCGGCCACACCCGGATCGGCGCCATCAGCGGGCCGTCCCGGATGATGTGCAGCCGCGCCCGGGTGGACGGCTACCGGGCCGCCCTGGAGACCGCGGGCCTCCCGGTCGACCCGTCGCTGATCAGGAACGGCGACTTCCACCACGACTCCGGCTACCGCCTGGGCCTCGACCTGCTGCGCGGCCCCGGCCGGCCCACCGCCGTCTTCGCGGGCAACGACCTCCAGGCGCTCGGGCTGTACGAGGCGGCGCGGGAGCTCGGGCTGCGCATCCCGGAGGACCTGAGCGTGGTCGGCTTCGACGACCTGCCGATCGCCCGCTGGGTGGGGCCGCCGCTGACCACCGTGCGGCAGCCGCTGACCGAGATGGCCGAGGCCGCCGCCCGGCTGGTGCTCGACCTCGGGCGCGCCGAGGGCGAGCGGGCGGCGACCCGGGTGGAACTGGCGACGAGTCTGGTGGTGCGCTCCAGCACGGGAGTGCCTCCGGTCGCGTAGGGGGGCGGATGAGTGGGGTGCGCGGGTTGACGGGTGCCGGGGCCGATCCCACCCTCTCCGAAGCAAGTCGGTTGTCAGACCGAAACTTGCGGCGGCATTCCCCCCGTGCGACCTCTGAGAACAGGCTTATCCCTCGCCGGCTCTCCTCACGCGCGAACGCCTCGTACAACGGGGCCGTGTCGGAGGGCGGTTGTGTGACGTTCGGGTGCAACGCCTCGTGGAGCGGGAGCAATCCGGTGCCCAGGGTGACCCTGGGATGAGAATTTCACGAGAAAACCGTCCTTGACGGCCCTTGCTAACAGTCCGCTAATAATTCGGACTTACGTTCCTGCCCGTGACGCGAAAAGACGAGCGAGGCGAAGCGGGCAGACGGACGGGCCGGCGGTCGCGCGTGCTGAAGGCCGCCGGTCTCGTCCTGGCGGGCGCCCTGGTGCTGGGCACGGCCGCCGCCGGATACGCGTACTGGCACCTGGACCACAACATCACAGGCGTCGACATCGACAGCGCGCTCGGCGGCGACCGCCCGGCCAGGGCGGTGGCCACCCCCTCCGCGAGCGCCTCGGCCCCCGCCGCTCCGCTGCCCACCGGGGCCCTGAACATCCTGGTTCTCGGCTCCGACTCGCGCAGCGGCAAGGCCAACAAGAAACTCGGCGGGGGCGACAGCACCGGCGCCCGCTCCGACACGGCGATGGTCGTGCACATCGACGCCGGGCGGACCTCGGCGACGGTCGTCAGCATCCCGCGCGACACGCTGGTCACCCGCCCCTCCTGCCCGCTGTCCTCCGGCGGCTCCACCGCGATCGCCCACCAGGTCATGTTCAACACCGCCTACGAACTGGGCGGCCCGGTGTGCGCGGTGAAGACCGTCGAGTCGGTCACCGGCGTCCGCATGGACCATTACATGGAGGTCGACTTCTCGGGCTTCGCCAAGCTGGTGGACGCGCTCGGCGGGGTCGACGTCACCACCGCCCAGGACATCGACGACGACAAGAGCCGGCTGCACCTCGAGGCCGGCACCCACCACCTGGACGGCACCCGCGCGCTCGCCCTCGCCCGCACCCGCTACAGCCTGGGCGACGGCAGCGACCTCGGCCGCATAGGACTCCAGCAGAAACTGGTCAAAGCCCTGCTCGCGCAGATGGCGCGGACCAGCCTGCTCACCGATCCCGCCCGGCTCTACAGGGTCGCCGACGCCGCCACCGCCGGCCTCACCACGGACACCGGCCTGGACTCCCTGGGCGAACTGGCCGGCCTCGGGCGGAGCCTGAAGGGCTTGACGGCCGACCGGGTGCGCACGGTGGTGATGCCATGGCTGACGGCACCCTCCGACCCCAACCGGGTGGTGCCGAGGGAACCGGCGGCCGGCCGGTTGTGGGCGTCGTTGCGCTGACGTCTACAACCAAAGTCCCTGCCACGGAGTCTCGTTCCGTGTTCGAGCCACGGCAGTCCGGGGCGGGCTACGTCGCCGTCATGTACGGCGGTCCGCACGGGCTGCCCACGCGCCACCGCACGATCATCAGCAGGGCCACGGCCGGGATTCCCGGCAGCCCGGCCAAGAATCAGAAGTTCGGCCTGCAGATGTCCAAGGGCGACCTCAACGGCGACGGCCGCACCGACCTGGCCCTGACCTCCTACTGCGGCGACGGCAGCCACTGCGTCCAGCTCTACGTCAGCGGCCCCTCCGGGCTCACCCGGGTCACCGACTTCCCCGGTGGCAACGGCCCGGCCGCGATCGGCGACCTCGACGGCGACGGCTACGACGACCTGGTCACCGCCTCCTCGGAGGACGAGCGGATCTCGGTGGCGTACGGCTCGCCCTCCGGGCTGGGTGGCAGGGACACCTGGCGGACGTACACGCAGGACACGCCCGGTGTCCCCGGTGCGACGGAGGAGGACGACAGGTTCGGCGCCTCGGTCGCCGTCGGTGACGTCACCGGTGACGGCATCGCCGACGTGGCGGTCGGCGCGCCGGGCGAGAACACGTCCGAGGGCGTCGTCGACGTGCTGCGCGGCAGCAGTTCCGGGCTGACCGGCACCGGTGCCCAGGCCTTCACCCAGAACACCGCGGGGTTCCCGGCAGCGCCGAGCCGTACGACGGTTTCGGGTCGAAGTAGGCGGCCGGCGGCGCGCGGGACAACGGTGTGCGCGACCCCGGAAAAAACTTCCGGGATTTTCCCGGGGGACGTGTCGATCCGGGTGTCTCCCGTTCGACGCATGGGTGAGCGGCGGGGACAGGACCCCGCCGCCCCGACCGGAGGAGCCACCATGCCCCGCTACCTGTCCCTCGTCCGCATCGACGAGAACTCCACCCCCGCCGAGGGCCCCAGCGAGGAGCTGATGCGCAAGATGGGCGAGCTGATCGAGGAGATCACCAAGGCCGGCGTCATGCTCGACACCGCCGGCCTCACCCCCACGGCGCAGGGCACCCGCGTGCACTGGGAGGGCGGCCGGATCTCGGTCACCGACGGGCCCTTCACCGAGTCCAAGGAGGTCGTCGGCGGCTACGCGCTCATGCAGTGCAAGGACAAGGCCGAGGCCCTGGAGTGGACCAAGCGGTTCCTGCAGGTCCACGAGGAGTTCTGGACCGTCACCTGCGAGGTCCGGGAGATCGCGGAGGGCTGAGGTCTCCCTGGCGCACGGCCGCCCGGGGGTGTTGCATGGTGGGCTGTGGAACCACAGCCCACCGCGGCGCACGCGATCGAGACCGTCTTCCGTCTGGAGTCCCCGCGGATCGTCGCCGGCGTCGCCCGCGTCGTGCGGGACGTCGGCATCGCCGAGGAACTGGCGCAGGACGCGCTCGTCGCGGCGATGGAACAGTGGCCCCGGGACGGCGTGCCCGGCAACCCCGGCGCCTGGCTCATGGCCACCGCCCGGCACCGCGCCGTCGACCTCGTCCGGCGCCGCGAGACGTACGCCCGCAAGCTCGCCGAGATCGGCCGGGACCTGGAGACCACCGCCCCGTTCGAGGAGCCCGCCGACCCCGAGGACATCGACGACGACCTGCTGCGGCTCGTCTTCACCACCTGCCACCCGGTGCTGTCCCCGCAGGCCCGCACCGCGCTCACGCTGCGACTGCTCGGCGGCCTCACCACGGCCGAGATCGCCCGTGCCTTCCTCGTACCGGAGCCCACGGTCGCCCAGCGCGTCGTCCGCGCCAAGCGCACCCTCGCGACCAGGAACGTCGCCTTCGAGGTCCCCTACGGCCCCGACCGCGAGGCCCGCCTCGGGTCCGTCCTCGACGTCATCTACCTGATCTTCAACGAGGGGTACGCGGCCACCGAGGGCGACGACCTGCTGCGGCCCGGGCTGTGCGAGGACGCGCTGCGCCTGGCCCGGGTGCTGTCCGCGCTGATGCCCAAGGAGCCGGAGGTGCACGGGCTGACCGCGCTGCTGGAGTTCCAGGCCTCCCGCGCCGCGGCCCGCACCGGCCCCGACGGCGCACCGGTGCTGCTGAAGGACCAGAACCGGCGCCGCTGGAACCGCATGCTCGTCGCCCGCGGCGTCCAGGCCCTCGCCCGCGCCGACGCCACCGGCACCGGCGCTCCCGGCCCCTACGGCCTCCAGGCCGCCATCGCCGCCTGCCACGCGCACGCGTACACCTACGAGGAGACCGACTGGCGGACCATCGCCACCCTGTACGGGCTGCTCGCGGCCCGCTCCCCGTCCCCGGTCGTCGAGCTGAACCGGGCCGTCGCCGTGTCGATGGCCGACGGTCCCGCCGAGGGCCTGCGGCTGGTGGACGCGCTCGCGGCGGAACCCGCCCTGCGCGACTACCACCTGCTCCCCAGCGTGCGCGGCGACCTGCTGAGTCGGCTGGGCCGCACGGCGGAGGCCCGCGCGGAGTTCGCCCGCGCGGCGTCCCTGACCCGCAACGCACGCGAACGCGCGCTCCTGCTGGGCCGGGCCGCCGGGGACGGCTGAGCGGGCGCGTCGGTCAGCGGGCCGGGTGGCCGAGCAGCATGGTGGGCGCGCCCGCGACACGGGTGAGGAAGACCGTGGCGGAGTGCGGGCCCTGGGGCTTGACCTTCCTGCGCAGTTCCTCCGGCTCGACCGCCGAGCCCCGCTTCTTCACGGTCAGGACGCCCACCTCGCGCTCCCGCAGCAGGGCCTTGAGCCGCTTCACGTTGAACGGGAGCCGGTCCGTGATCTCGTAGGCGGTGGCGTACGGCGTCGGGCGCAGCGCGTCGGCGGTGACGTACGCGATCGTCGCGTCGAGGAGGCCGCCGCCGACCTCCTCGGCCACCTCGGCGACCAGGTGGGCGCGGATGACGGCGCCGTCGGGCTCGTACAGGTACCGCCCCACCGGCCGCACCTCCGGGTCGGGCAGGCCGCGTCCCGGCAGGGTGCGCGGGCCCGGCAGCAGCGTGGCCCGCACGGTGCCCGGCGCGCCGGTCCCGAACCACAGCACGGCCTCCTTCACGTCCCCGCCGTCCGAGATCCACTCGGCCTCCGCCTCGGCCGGGACCGCCTCGTGCGGGATGCCGGGCGCGATCTTCAGCGCGGCCCGGGGTGCGCCGAGCGCCGTCTGAACCGCCCACGACAGGGGCGGTGAGTAGGCCTCGGGGTCGAAGATCCGGCCCCGGCCGCCGCGCCGCGCGGGGTCCACGAACACGGCGTCGTACCCCTGGGTGCTCACCTCCGTGACGTCCGCCTCGCGCACCTCGATGAGTTCCGCGAGCCCCAGCGCCTCCGCGTTCGCCCGCGCCGCGGCCGCCGTCAGCGGGTCCCGGTCCACGGCCAGCACCCGGATGCCGGCCCGGGCCAGCGCGATCGCGTCGCCGCCGATCCCGCAGCACAGGTCGGCGACCGAGGTGACGCCCAGGTCCTTCATCCGGGCCGCCCGGTAGGCCGCCACGCTCGCCCGGGTCGACTGCTCGACCCCGTTCGGCGTGAAGAACATCCGCCCCGCGTCCCCGGCCCCGAACTTCGCGGCCGCCCGCTGCCGCAGCCGGGCCTGTCCGAGCGCCGCCGACACCAGGTCGGCCGGGTGCTCGCGGCGCAGCCGGGTGGCGACGGCCAGTTCCCGCGCGGGGTCGGTGTCGCGCACCTCGTCGAGGAGGGCGCGGCCTTCGGGGGTGAGGAGGAGGGCGAGGTCGTTCACCGGGTCATTGTGGGCCAGTCGGTGGACGGTGCGCTTCCGGGCGGCGGTGTCGGCCCGGGTTCGGTGCCGGGGCCTGCGAGGATCCGGCACCATGCGAGTCGTAGTACAAAATGACAAATTTCGGGCACGACTCCAGCGAGTCGCCCTCCGCAGCGGACTGGCCGCCCTGGCCTGCGCCGCCGTCGTCTCCGGCTGCTCCGCCCCGGGCACGGACCCCGGCTCCGGGGGCGCCCCCGGCCGGCAACCCGGCCGGGGCGGCCCCGACCGCCCCACGGACCCCCGGGCGCGCCTCGCCGCCGAGCACGAGCGCCTGGTCGCCGCCACCCGGCGCTGGGACCTGGACCAGGTACCGCTCACACCCCCGGCCCCGCCGGCCGTCAAGCCGAGGATCACCCCCCGCGACGGCTTCGAGGTGGACGGCCAGCGCGAGGAGAACCTCCCCCCGGTCTTCACCACCGTCCCGACCCGGCAGAAGGTCGTGTTCCTCACCATCGACGACGGTGACAACAAGGACCCGGACTTCCTGCGCATGATGAGCGACCTGAAGGTCCCCTACTCGGCCTTCCTCAGCAACTACCTCGTCAAGAACGACTACGGCTACTTCCGCAGGATGCAGTCCGAGGGCCACACCCTCAACAACCACACCCTCACCCACCCCTACCTGCCCGGTCTCTCCTACGAGGAGCAGAAGGACGAGATCTGCGGCATGCAGGCCGTCATGAAGAAGCAGTTCGGCAAGGCGCCGACGGTCTTCCGGCCGCCGTACGGCGACTACAACGGCGACACCCTGCGCGCCGCGAAGTCCTGCGGGATCAGGTACGCGCCCATCTGGGACGAGGAGGTCTTCGTCGACCACTGGGAGTACCGCGACGACGACCGCAGCCTGCACCCCGGCGACATCGTGCTCACCCACTTCCGCGGCCGCAACGACTGGAACGGCACGATGGTCGACGACATGCGCCGCTTCCTCAACAAGGTCACGCGCGACGGGTACGCCGTGGCACGCCTGGAGGACTACCTGTGAGGCGCGGGGGGCCGACGGGGGGTCACGGACCGACCCCGCGGGCCCCGCGGGGTCGGCGGCACCGGCGTACGGGGACCGGGACGCCGGGGGCGGGGCCGGCGCCTGCGCCCGCCCCTGGGCCTGCGCCCGCCCCCGGGCCGGGGCGGGAGTCCGGCGCTGAGCGCGGCGGTGGGCGTGGTGGTGCGCCGGCCCGGCGCGCTCTCGGACGTGCCGGTGCGCGGGCCCGGCGGTCCAGGACCGGCGCGTCGGCGGCCGGTCCGGCGGCCGTGCTGGGTGCCGTCCTCGCCGCGGTCCTCCTGCTCGCCGGCTGCGCCCAGTCCGTCGACCCCATCGAACGCCTGGGCAAGCGCGCCGCCCAGGGGGTACGGGCGTCGAGCCCCGCCGGTGACCAGGTCTACCGCCGCTGGGGCCTGGCCGCCCCGCTCGCCGCGCCGCCCAGCCACCCGGCCCGGCCGCTCACCGCCCAGCGCCCGGGCACCTCGCCGCTCCGGGTGGTGCGGAGCGTCCCCACCTCCGACAAGGTCGTCTTCCTCACCTACGACGACGGCGCCGAGCGGGACCCGCGCTTCGTCGACATGGTCCGCGACCTGCGGCTGCCGGTCAGCTTCTTCCTCACCGACAGCGTCGTGGGCCCGGGCTACGGCCACTTCGCCCGGCTGCGCGCGGTGGGCGCCGGCATCGAGAACCACACCCTGGACCACCCGGCGATGGCCGGGCTGCCGTACGCCGGACAGCGCGCCGAGATCTGCGGCCAGCAGGAGAAGCTGAGGTCCCGCTTCGGCCTGCGCCCCCGCCTCTTCCGCCCGCCCTACGGCACGTACGACACCACGACCCTGCGCGCCGCCGCCGACTGCGGCGTCTCCGCGCTCGTGCTGTGGCGCGCCGCGATGACCTCCGACGGCATCTCCTACGCCGCGGGCGCCCACCGTCTGGTCCCCGGCGACATCGTCCTCGTCGGCCCCGACGAGGCCACGGGCCCCGACCTCAAGGAGCGCACGCGCCGGCTGCTGCGCGAGGCGCAGGCCCAGGGCCTGACCGTGGGACGCCTCGAGGACTACCTGTAGGAGACCCGGCGATCGCCGTGGAGCACCCGGCGCTCCGGGGCCGGCCGGGGGCCGATGATCCACGACGCGCCGCCGTAATTGGCACTCCGCTTGACCGAGTGCTAACCCCGGTCATAGTCTCGGCTCTGGCACTCCCCCCTGGAGAGTGCCAAATACGCGACGGGCAGGTCCGGCACCCGCGACGACGGATCCACCTGGTCGCCACCTCAGACAGTTAACCCCGTGAGATCTCCGAAGGGGGAGGTCGGATCGTGACGACCACCAGCTCCAAGGTTGCCATCAAGCCGCTCGAGGACCGCATCGTGGTCCAGCCGCTCGACGCCGAGCAGACCACCGCCTCTGGCCTGGTCATCCCGGACACCGCGAAGGAGAAGCCCCAGGAGGGCGCCGTCCTCGCCGTGGGTCCGGGCCGTTTCGAGAACGGCGAGCGCCTGCCGCTCGACGTCAAGGTCGGCGACGTCGTGCTGTACAGCAAGTACGGCGGCACCGAGGTGAAGTACAACGGCGAGGAGTACCTCGTCCTCTCGGCTCGCGACGTCCTCGCGATCATCGAGAAGTAGTCACCTCGAGCACTTTTTGCTCTTGACCTGCGCCCCTGGCCCCCGCGACCGATAACGAAGCCGGGCGCCCGGGGCGCAGTCGTCTTTACACCCACAGATTTCCGAGAGGGCTTCCGCTGTCATGGCGAAGATTCTGAAGTTCGACGAGGACGCCCGTCGCGCCCTTGAGCGCGGCGTCAACAAGCTGGCCGACACGGTGAAGGTGACGATCGGCCCCAAGGGCCGCAACGTCGTCATCGACAAGAAGTTCGGCGCCCCCACCATCACCAACGACGGTGTCACGATCGCCCGCGAGGTCGAGATCGAGGACCCGTACGAGAACCTCGGCGCGCAGCTGGTGAAGGAGGTGGCGACCAAGACCAACGACATCGCTGGTGACGGCACCACCACCGCCACGGTGCTCGCCCAGGCGCTGGTACGCGAGGGCCTGAAGAACGTCGCCGCCGGCGCCTCCCCGGCCGCCCTCAAGAAGGGCATCGACGCCGCGGTCAAGGCCGTCTCCGACGAGCTGCTCGCCTCGGCCCGCCCGATCGACGAGAAGTCCGACATCGCCGCCGTGGCCGCGCTGTCCGCCCAGGACCAGCAGGTCGGCGAGCTGATCGCCGAGGCGATGGACAAGGTCGGCAAGGACGGTGTCATCACCGTCGAGGAGTCCAACACCTTCGGTCTGGAGCTGGACTTCACCGAGGGCATGGCCTTCGACAAGGGCTACCTGTCGCCGTACTTCGTCACGGACCAGGAGCGCATGGAGGCCGTCCTCGACGACCCCTACATCCTCATCAACCAGGGCAAGGTCAGCTCCATCCAGGACCTGCTGCCGCTGCTGGAGAAGGTCATCCAGGCCGGCGCCTCCAAGCCGCTGCTGATCATCGCCGAGGACGTCGAGGGCGAGGCCCTGTCGACCCTGGTCGTCAACAAGATCCGTGGCACCTTCAACGCCGTCGCGGTGAAGGCCCCGGGCTTCGGTGACCGCCGCAAGGCCATGCTGCAGGACATCGCCACCCTCACCGGCGGCACCGTCATCTCCGAGGAGGTCGGCCTCAAGCTCGACCAGGTCGGTCTCGACGTGCTGGGCTCCGCCCGCCGCGTGACCGTCACCAAGGACGACACCACGATCGTCGACGGCGGCGGCGACTCCGCCGACGTCGCGGGCCGCGTCAACCAGATCAAGGCCGAGATCGAGAACACCGACTCCGACTGGGACCGCGAGAAGCTCCAGGAGCGCCTCGCGAAGCTGGCCGGCGGCGTGTGCGTGATCAAGGTCGGCGCCGCCACCGAGGTGGAGCTGAAGGAGAAGAAGCACCGTCTGGAGGACGCCATCTCCGCGACCCGCGCCGCGGTCGAGGAGGGCATCGTCTCCGGTGGTGGCTCCGCGCTGGTCCACGCCGTCAAGGTGCTCGACGGCAACCTCGACAAGACCGGCGACGAGGCCACGGGTGTCGCGGTCGTCCGCCGCGCCGCCGTCGAGCCGCTGCGCTGGATCGCCGAGAACGCCGGCCTCGAGGGCTACGTGATCGTCTCCAAGGTGGCCGAGCTCGACAAGGGCAACGGCTACAACGCCGCCACCGGCGAGTACGGCGACCTGGTCAAGGCCGGCGTCATCGACCCGGTCAAGGTCACCCGCTCCGCCCTGGAGAACGCCGCCTCCATCGCCTCCCTCCTCCTGACGACCGAGACCCTGGTCGTCGAGAAGAAGGAAGAGGAGCCGGCCGAGGCGGGCCACGGCCACGGCCACGGCCACTCCCACTAGTCTCGCGCTGACCTCAGCCGACCAGCCGGTGCCCGGCACCCCCACGGGGGTGCCGGGCACCGGCCGTCGGGTCCCGCCCTACCGCTCCAGCGCGTCCAGTGCACCCAGTTGCTGCATCAGCCCCAGATGGTCGTCCTGCCACCAGATTTCGGTGATCTTGCCGTGGGGACCGAAGCGGAAGAGGGTCATGCCGGTCATGGTGACCTGGCGGCCGGTCGCCGGGATGCCCAGGAAGTCGCCCTTGTGGGTCGCGTGCCAGGTCCAGCGGGCGCAGGCCTGGTCACCCTGGGCCAGCACGTCGTCGACGACGAAGGCGAAGTCGAAGGCGGCGCGCCACATCCGGTACTCCGCGCGTACGCCGTCCAGTCCGATGGTGTCCTGCGGGTTCACCGGGTCGTGGCTGTGGATGTCCTCGTCCAGCAGATCGTTGAGCGGCGGCAGTTCGCCCTCACTCTCCAGGGCCGCGAAGAGCCGCCGTACGGCATCGAGGCCCAGCTGCTCGTCCCTGACGACGTCCAGGTCGGTGAACGTCGGCGTCTCGTCGCACAGCGCGACCATGTCCTGGAAGATCTTGCCGGTCTCCGGCAGGTTCGAGTTCCGCATCGCCTCCTCGTACGACGGGAACTCCACCACCTCGACGATGTGCGACGCGTCCGAGCGGTCCTTGCCGACGACCGCGTGCGTCGCCGTACGCCGTCCCTTGCTCTGCGTGACCCAGTCGTCCAGGAGCCGGTTCATCTCGTCCAGCCGGCTCGTCCTGCACTCGATGAGCTGTACGAAGGTCATGTCCCACCGCCTCCGGCCCCCCTGGTCCGGTACCGACGCGACCATCTTCCCACCGGAGCGGCGGCACCACCCGTCCTACTGGGGCCCGTACTTGCGCCCCGTCCGCGAGCTGATGCCGCCCATGAGCGCGCGCGGGGTGACCTTCACCAGACCCATCAGCGCCTTGTAGCGCGGGTCCGGGATGGACAGCGACTTCCCGCGCGCGAGGTCCGCGAGCGCCGCCGCGACCAGCTTGTCCGCGTCCAGCCACATCCAGCCCGGGATGTTGTCCGTGCCCATCCCGGCCCGCTGGTGGAACTCGGTGCGCACGAAGCCCGGGCACAGCGCCATCAGGCGCACGCCCGAACCGGCCAGGTCCTTGGCCGCGCCCTGGGTGAACTGCACGACCCACGCCTTCGACGCGCCGTAGGTGCCCCGCGGCACGAAGGCCGCCACCGAGGCGACGTTCACCACCCCGCCGCGCCCGCGCTCGCGCATCGCCGCGGACGCCGCCGACGTCAGCCGCAGCACCGCCTCGCAGTGCACCTTGAGCATCCGCAGCTCGTCGGTCATGGAGACGTCCAGGTAGCGGCCCTTGTTGCCGAAGCCGGCGTTGTTGATCAGCAGGTCGACCGGCTTCCTGCGGTCCCCGAGCCGGTCGGCCACCGTCTCGATGCCCTTGTCCTCGGCGAGGTCGGCGGTCAGCACCTCCACCTCGACGCCGTGCCGGTCGTGCAGCTCGGTCGCCTGCTCGCGCAGCCGTGTGGTGTCCCGGGCGACCAGGACGAGGTCATGCCCGTCAGCCGCCAGCCGCCGCGCGAACGCGGCACCGATTCCCGCGGTCGATCCCGTAATCAGAGCCGTTGTCATGGCCCAAGGGTAGTGACCCGGACCGACAGCGTCCGCTGCGTCGTGACGGCTTCTCAGCGGGCCTGGGCGGCCATGTACTTGCGGGCCGCGGCCAGCGTCTCGGTGTGCAGGGCGTCGCCCGCCACGAGCAGCCCCGGCAGCAGGTCCCGCTCGGTGGTGACCGCGCGGAACTGCAGCGCCGCCGTCACCGCGTGGTCCGGCCGGTGCACGATCTCGATCGGATCGCCCGCCCGTATCTCACCCGGTTCGATCACCCGCAGGTAGGCACCGGTCACGCCCTTCCGGGTGAACCTCTTCACCCAGCCCCGCTCGCCCAGATGGCCCTGGAACGTACGGCACGGGATCCGCCCCGAGGTGACCTCGAGAACCAGCCCGGAACCGATCCTCCAGCGCTCGCCGATCAGCGCCCCGGAGACGTCCAGGCCCTCGGTCGTGAGGTTCTCGCCGAAGCAGCCGCTGGGCAGCGGCCGGCCCAGTTCGCGCTCCCACGCGTCGAGGTCCTCGCGCGCGTAGGCGTAGACGGCCTGGTCGTCGCCGCCGTGATGACGTGTGTCGCACACCGCGTCCCCGGCGACCCCGCTCGCGCCCGCGCCCTTGGGGCCGGGCGCCGCCACCCGCACCGGCCGGTCGACCGGCTGCTTGTCGATGCCCGTCACGCCCTCGGGCTGGTCCGTGTACGGCACCGGCCGCGGGCGGCCGACGTTGAGCGAGAGAAGCTTCATGCCCGAACGGTACGGGACCGTGCCCCAAAGCGTCGACGCAATATTGGCTGCCGGACCCAAGCCGGGCTTATGCTTGACGGGTGATCGAGGCCCGTCATCTCCGCGTCCTGCGCGCCGTCGCCGCCACCGGCTCCTTCTCCGCCGCTGGACGGGAACTGGGCTGCACCCAGCCGGCCGTCAGCCAGCAGATGAAGGCCCTGGAGACCTCCGTGGGGACGCCGCTGCTGGTGCGCAGCGGCCGCGAGATGCGCCTCACCCAGGCCGGCGAGGCCCTGGTCAGACACGCCTCCGGAATCCTCGCCGGGCTCACCGCCGCCGAGGAGGAGGTCGCCGCCATCGCCGGTCTGCGGGCCGGCCGGGTCCGTCTGGTCTCCTTCCCGAGCGGCAGCTCCACCCTGGTCCCCACCGCCCTGGCCGCCCTGCGCGCGGCCCACCCCGGCACCCGGGTCTCCCTGGAGGAGGCCGAACCCCCCAAGTCCGTCGCGCTGCTGCGCGAGGGCGACTGCGACCTGGCCCTCGCCTTCCGCTACGAGGGCGCCGCGGTGGCCGAGGACTGGGACGACCTCGTCGTACGGCCCCTGCTGGTGGACCGTCTCGTGGCCCTCGTGCCGGAGCGGCACCGGCTCGCGCGCGCGGAGTCCGTCGCCATCGGCGAGCTGGCCCGGGAGCCGTGGATCGCGGGCTGCCCGCGCTGCCGCGGCCAGCTCGTGGAGGTGTGCGAGGGCGCCGGCTTCACGCCCCGCATCGACTTCGCCACGGACGACTACCCGGCCGTCGTCGGCCTGGTCGGCGCCGGTCTCGGGGTGGCCGTCCTGCCGCAGCTCGCGGTGGACTCGGTGCGGCCGAGGGGAGTGCGCACGGTGGCGCTGGAGCCGGTCGTGCGCCGTCAGATCGTCGCCCTCACCCTGCCCGACCTGGCACAGGTACCGGCCGTGGCGGCGACGCTGGAACAGCTGGCCCGGGCGGCGGGTCGCGCCGCCTGAAGCGCGCCCCGGGGGCGGGGCCGCGGGCAGGGTCTTGGGCACGCGCGTGGCGTGCCCAATGGCGGTAGGGAAGCAGCACCCGGCGGGCCGTGGGTGCAGAAACGTTTCCTTCAGTGATGCGAGGCGGTGCCCCCGCCGGTGGAAGAAGCCGCCACCAGACGGTTGCGCGCCCGCCCCATCAACTCCTCACGCTCGTCCTCGGTCAGGCCGCCCCAGACCCCGTACGGCTCGCGCACCGCCAGGGCATGTGCCGCGCACTCCGCGCGGACCGGGCACCTCATGCAGACCTCCTTGGCCGAGTTCTCGCGAGCGCTCCGAGCCGCCCCGCGCTCGCCCTCAGGGTGAAAGAAGAGCGAGCTGTCCACGCCGCGGCAGGCAGCCAGCAGCTGCCAGTCCCACAGGTCCGCGTTCGGTCCGGGAAGGCGGGAGAAATCTGCCATTACGTGACCCCTTGTAGCCGTTCTGGGCGGATACGGTGCCAACGACCGTACATCTCCGGTCTAAGGAGATGAAAATATGACTCATTGCGAATCTAGCTCCAGACACCGAGAAACGGGACCAAAAACGGCTAAATGGGGCACGGGTTGTGATGAAAAGTTGAGGGTCGGACGGCCATGTCTCCACCGTGTCGGCTCCCTCACGTAGAGTGCCGAAGACGGCAGGTGGCCCCGTAACTCTTTCGAGTGACCGTCGTTGAGAGTGCGGAGGCGGTTGAAAACACAAGTGCTCGGGCAGGCGTCCGAGACGTTCGACCGCACAGGTGACGATTCCGTACCAGCCTGGAGGCTCAAGGTGACGCGCATCAGCTGCGGAGGGCGGTCATGACATCCGTCCTCGTCTGCGACGACTCCCCGCTTGCCCGAGAGGCGCTCCGCCGCGCGGTGGCGACCGTGCCCGGCGTCGAGCGTGTGACGACGGCGGCCAACGGCGAGGAAGTCCTCCGCCGCTGGGGCGCCGACCGCTCCGACCTCATTCTGATGGATGTACGCATGCCCGGCCTGGGCGGCGTCGAGACCGTGCGCCGGCTGCTGTCCGCCGACCCCGGCGCGCGCATCATCATGCTCACGGTGGCCGAGGACCTGGACGGCGTGGCCCTCGCGGTCGCCGCCGGCGCCCGGGGCTACCTGCACAAGGACGCCTCGCGCGCGGAGCTGCGGGCCACCGTGACCCAGGCCCTGGCCGACCCGACCTGGCGGCTGGCCCCGCGCCGTCTCCGCTCGGCCGAGATGGGCGCGGCGCCCACGCTCACCGCGCGTGAGATCCAGGTGCTCGAGGGCATGAGCCACGGCCGCTCCAACGCCGAGATCGGCCGCGAGCTGTTCCTCTCCGAGGACACCGTCAAGACGCACGCGCGCCGCCTGTTCAAGAAGCTCGGCGCCTCGGACCGGGCGCACGCGGTGGCCCTCGGCTTCCGCTGGGGCCTGGTCCGCTAGGAAGGATGCGTCCCGCCGGGCAGGCGGGGCGATCCGGCACCGGCCGCACGGCCGGGAGCCGGAAGCCGGTCCGCCTCCTCCCGCCGGAGCGGGGCGGTCACCCGGCGTCCAGGGCGCTCACGGGGCACGCGCGCGGCAGGCCCCACCCGAGGCGCGGCATGCCTCGGCCGGGGCGTCCGGGTCCGGCCGCCGGGCCGGACACCGCGCGACGCCACAGGGACGGACGGGCCCGCGGGGCCGAGTGGACCACTCGTCCCGGGGCGTCCCTCCCGGTCACCCCGCGTACCGCCGTGCGGCGACGTGTGTGCAGCGCGGACCTCCGGGAGCCGTCCCGGTCGTCCGCGCACGTGGATGTGAGGCGCTTTCGCGGACCGGCCCCGGCCACTCCGCGGATGCCTGAGACGCGCCGCTCGCCGGCCTTCCGGCCCGGGCGGGAACGGAGGGTGCCCCGTGCCGGTGCCACGACCCGCTTCCGGGGCGGGCCCGACCCGTCCCCCGGCGAAGTCCGGACAACTTCCGGGCGCACGCACGCGCCCGAGGCGGTGCGGAGTCGCCGACGCGAGGCGTCGCACGGCGACCCGCGTGACGACCTGTGCGACGAGCCGGCCGCGGCTTCATGGGATGCGTCACCCGGCGACCCGCACGGGCCGGGTGCCCGGGCACGCGACGGCGCGCGGACGGGCCCGACGGCCGCTCCCCGCGGTGCCCGCGCCGGTGCGCGGTGACCGGCCGGAACAGCGCTGTCCGGGGTCGTGGGACGGCGCGGCGACGGGGTGCGCGCGGGCCGGACGCACGGCGACGCCGGACCCGGTGGCGCGGCCCGCGCACGACTGTCCGCCGGACACCCCGTGCTCGTTTCGCCGCGGATGCCGCATCCTTGAGATGTGGAGTCTCTCGGGGACGAGTCGGTCGAGCGGAAGGGGAGGGCGCAGGGAATGAGTGCCGGCGCACCTGCTCATAACGCTTCGGTGCACAACCACGAGCACGATGCGACGGGCCGCACGGCCGCAGGGCACCATGGACCGATGCGCGACGACGAGGCGGGCACGGCCCAGGGGGCGATCGGTGCGCTCGTGCACCGAGCCGTCGACGGGGACGCGCAGGCCACGCACGACCTGCTCGCGCACGTCCACCCGCTCGCGCTGCGCTACTGCCGCACCCGGCTGTCCCGGCTCCCGGGCGACGCGCGCCACTTCGTCGAGGACCTCGCCCAGGAGGTCTGCGTCGCGGTCCTGCTCGCCCTGCCGCGCTACCGCGACACCGGCCGCCCCTTCGAGGCCTTCGTCTTCGCCATCGCCTCGCACAAGGTCGCCGACCTGCAACGCGCCGCGATGCGCCACCCCGGCTCCACGGTCGTCCCCTCGGACGAGATGCCGGAGCGCCCCGACGACTCCCTCGGCCCCGAGGAGCGCGCCCTGCTCAGCAGCGACGCCGAGTGGGCCAAGAAACTGCTGGCCAACCTCCCGGAGAACCAGCGCGAACTGCTCCTGCTGCGCATCGCCGTGGGCTTGACCGCGGAGGAGACGGGGCAGATGTTGGGAATGTCACCCGGCGCCGTACGGGTGGCCCAGCACCGCGCGCTGAGCCGCCTGCGCGCGCTCGCCGAGCAGTGACACCCCGGGGACGAGCCCCCCGGCCCCTCTCCTGAACGGGCGCGCTCCTGCTTCCGTACGAACATACGAAGCCTGAAGCGACCCCGTACCGTGGAATTTGCTGACGACGCTTCCCGTTAGCATGGACATCCGCACCGATCAAGGCCATTTGGGGAAGGTGTCATGACTGCAAACGTCGACGGAGTGCCCGGAAAATTCGCGACACTCGGGCTGACCTACGACGACGTGCTGCTGCTGCCGGGCGCATCCGAGGTGCTCCCCAACGCGGTCGACACCTCGTCCCGCATCTCCCGCAATGTCCGGGTCAACATCCCGCTGCTGTCCGCGGCGATGGACAAGGTGACCGAGTCCCGCATGGCCATCGCCATGGCCCGGCTCGGTGGCGTCGGCGTACTGCACCGCAACCTGTCCGTCGAGGACCAGGTCAACCAGGTCGACCTGGTGAAGCGGTCCGAGTCCGGCATGGTCACCGACCCGATCACGGTGCACCCGGAGGCCACGCTCGCCGAGGCGGACGCGCTCTGCGCCAAGTTCCGCATCAGCGGCGTCCCGGTCACCGACCCGGCCGGCAAGCTGCTGGGCATCGTGACCAACCGCGACATGGCCTTCGAGAGCGACCGCACGCGCCAGGTGCGCGAGGTCATGACCCCCATGCCGCTGGTCACCGGCAAGGTCGGCATCTCCGGGCCCGAGGCCATGGAGCTGCTGCGCAAGCACAAGATCGAGAAGCTTCCGCTGGTCGACGACGCGGGTGTCCTCAAGGGCCTGATCACGGTCAAGGACTTCGTCAAGGCGGAGAAGTACCCGAACGCCGCCAAGGACGCCGAGGGCCGGCTGCTCGTCGGTGCCGCCGTCGGCGCCAGCCCCGAGGCGCTGGAGCGTGCCCAGGCGCTGGCAGCGGCCGGTGTGGACTTCCTGGTCGTCGACACCTCGCACGGCCACAACAGCAACGCGCTCAGCTGGATGGCGAAGATCAAGTCGGCCGTGGACGTCGACGTGATCGGCGGCAACGTCGCCACCCGCGACGGCGCCCAGGCGCTCATCGACGCCGGTGTCGACGGCATCAAGGTCGGCGTCGGCCCCGGCTCGATCTGCACCACCCGCGTGGTCGCCGGCATCGGTGTCCCGCAGGTCACCGCCATCTACGAGGCATCGCTCGCGGCGCGCGCCGCGGGCATCCCGCTGATCGGCGACGGCGGCCTGCAGTACTCCGGCGACATCGGCAAGGCGCTCGCCGCCGGCGCCGACACCGTCATGCTGGGCAGCCTCCTCGCCGGCTGCGAGGAGTCGCCGGGCGAGCTGCTGTTCATCAACGGCAAGCAGTTCAAGTCGTACCGCGGCATGGGCTCGCTGGGCGCCATGCAGTCCCGCGGCCAGGGCCGGTCGTACTCGAAGGACCGCTACTTCCAGGCCGAGGTCGCCTCCGACGACAAGCTCGTGCCCGAGGGCGTCGAGGGCCAGGTGCCCTACCGCGGCCCGCTCTCCAACGTGCTGCACCAGCTCGTCGGCGGTCTGCGCCAGACCATGGGCTACGTGGGCGCCGCCACCATCGAGGAGATGGAGTCCAAGGGCCGCTTCGTGCGGATCACCTCGGCGGGCCTGAAGGAGAGCCACCCGCACGACATCCAGATGACGGTCGAGGCGCCGAACTACAGCCGGAAGTGACACGCGCGGCGACGCACGCGCACGCGTGACGGCGGCATGACGACGGCGCGAGGGCGGTCCCGGGGCATCCGGGGCCGCCCTCGCCGTCCCTGTCGGCGATACTGGAAGGCGCTGCAACGCATAGGGAAAGGCCACCAACGTGACTGAGATCGAGATCGGGCGCGGCAAGCGCGGCCGCCGGGCGTACGCCTTCGACGACATCGCCGTCGTCCCCAGCCGCCGTACGCGGGACCCGAAGGAGGTCTCGATCGCCTGGCAGATCGACGCCTACCGCTTCGAGCTGCCCTTCCTGGCCGCCCCCATGGACTCGGTCGTCTCCCCGGCCACCGCGATCCGCATCGGCGAGCTGGGCGGCCTCGGCGTGCTCAACCTCGAGGGCCTGTGGACGCGGCACGAGGACCCCCAGCCGCTGCTCGACGAGATCGCCGGGCTGGACGCCGAGACGGCCACCCGCCGGCTCCAGGAGATCTACGCGGCGCCGATCAAGGAGGAGCTGATCGGGGCGCGCATCAAGGAGGTGCGCGACTCCGGCGTGGTCACCGCCGCCGCGCTCTCCCCGCAGCGCACCGCCCAGTTCTCCAAGGCGGTCGTGGACGCGGGCGTGGACATCTTCGTCATCCGCGGTACGACGGTCTCGGCGGAGCACGTGTCGTCCTCGCACGAGCCGCTGAACCTGAAGCAGTTCATCTACGAGCTGGACGTCCCGGTGATCGTCGGCGGCTGCGCCACCTACACCGCCGCCCTGCACCTGATGCGCACCGGCGCGGCCGGCGTCCTGGTCGGCTTCGGCGGCGGCGCCGCGCACACCACGCGCAACGTGCTGGGCATCCAGGTCCCGATGGCCACCGCCGTCGCCGACGTGGCCGCGGCCCGCCGCGACTACATGGACGAGTCCGGCGGCCGGTACGTGCACGTGATCGCCGACGGCGGCGTCGGCTGGTCCGGCGACCTCCCGAAGGCGATCGCCTGCGGCGCCGACTCCGTGATGATGGGCTCCCCGCTGGCCCGGGGCACGGACGCGCCCGGCAAGGGCCACCACTGGGGCATGGAGGCGGTCAACGAGGAGCTGCCCCGCGGCAAGAAGGTCGACCTCGGCACGGTCGGCACCATCGAGGAGATCCTCACCGGCCCGTCCCACACCCCGGACGGCTCGATGAACTTCTTCGGCGCCCTGCGCCGCGCCATGGCCACCACCGGCTACAGCGAGCTGAAGGAGTTCCAGCGCGTCGAGGTCACGGTGGCGGACTCCCAGCACCGCCGCTGACCCGCACGACCCCGACGGGGCCGGTCACCTACGGGATGACCGGCCCCTTCCGCATGCCCGGGCGGGCCTGGGGGGAGTGTGGGGCGGGGTGGGGGCGCGCGGTTGCCTTCGGGTGAACTCGGGCCGTTGAGCGCGGTGGGCTCCACCTGTTTCCGTAAGGTATCCGCGCCGATCCCCGTGTGCCACAGGACGTGGGGCGCGCCCCACCTACGCGCCCCCCGCTCACAACCGGTGCGCCGCCCCCGTGGGTGTGGCCCCCCGGGTGTCCAGCAGGAGCTGGGCCTTCACCGACAGGCCCTGGAGGTCGTACGTGCGGTGCTGCTGGAGCAGGATCGTCAGGTCGGCGTCGGCGGCCGCCTCGTACAGGGAGTCGGCGCGCGGGACCGGGCGGTCCAGGACGTTCCACGCGGGCACGTAGGGGTCGTGGTAGCTCACCGAGGCGCCGAACTCCATCAGCCGGACGGCGATCTCCCGGGCGGGCGTGCCCTGCAGGTCGGCGAGGTCGGGCTTGTAGGTGACGCCGAGCAGCAGCACCCGCGCCCCGCGCGCGGACTTGCCGTGCTCGTTGAGGAGGGCCGCGGCGCGCTGGACGACGTACCGGGGCATGCGGTGGTTGACCTGCTGCGCCAGCTCCACCATGCGCAGGGTGCGGGTCGCGTGCCCGGTCAGGTCGTGCGGGACGGCGTGGCCGCCGACGCCCGGACCCGGTCGGAACGCCTGGAAGCCGAAGGGCTTCGTCTCCGCGCAGCGGATGACGTCCCACAGGTCGACGCCCAGTTCGTGGCAGAGCACGGCCATCTCGTTGACGAGCGCGATGTTGACGTGCCGGTAGTTGGTCTCCAGCAGTTGCACGGCCTCCGCCTCGCGCAGCCCGCGCGCGCGGACGACCTTGTCGGTGAGCCGGCCGTAGAACGCGGCGGCCGACTCCGTGCAGGCGGGCGTGAGGCCGCCGATGACCCTGGGCGTGCCGGCCGGGATGCGGTCGCGGTTGCCGGGGTCGACCCGGCTGGGCGAGTAGGCCAGGTGGAAGTCGCGGCCCGCGCGCAGGCCCGAGCCCCGCTCCAGCAGCGACCGCAGGAAGTCGCCCGTCGTCCCGGGCAGCACGGGCGACTCCAGGATGACCGTGGTGTGCGGCCGCAGCCGTTCGGCGAGGGTGCGGGCGGCCGACTCCACCTGGCCGAGGTCGATTCCGCCGTCGGCGCCGCGCGGGGTGGGCGCGCAGATCACCGCGGTGCGCACCCGCCCGAGCTGGGCCGGGTCGGTGACCGGCCGGAAGCCCGCCGCGCGCATCCGGCGCAGCTCGGCGGCGCTGAGTGAGCCCGCCTCGGGCCCGGTGGCGTACCCGATGGTCGGGATGCCGGCGGAGACGGCGGCCTGGGCGAGCGGCAGGCCGTGGGAACCGAGTCCGATCACGGCGAGGTCTGCGGGCATGGCGGGAGCCGTCCTTCCCAATAACCGAAGCGGGACAGATGCGCAACCGCTGTGGACAGGATGCGCGGGAGCACTGTCACACTAGGAGTAAATATGACCGTTATGTGGGATTGTGTTCGTGTGTCTTCCGGGGGTTGTGCGCGCGTTGTCCACAGGGGGGAAGCGCGTGGTGGCCGAAGCCGGGCATCCCCGTCAGAATTTGGGCATGAGGAGGGGGTGAACCGGGCTTCGCCCTCCGGGTGCGGCCGACGCGAGCGAGTTCTTCGACAGCGGGAGGCAGCGGTGAGGACAGCGACTCTGGGCCCGGCACAGCGCGCCGAGGCACTGGCGGCCATGGCGGAGCGCGAACTGGACGTGCTGGTGGTCGGCGGCGGAGTGGTCGGCGCCGGTACCGCGCTGGACGCCGTCACCCGTGGCCTGTCCACCGGGATCGTCGAGGCGCGCGACTGGGCCTCCGGCACCTCCAGCAGGTCCAGCAAGCTCATCCACGGTGGTCTGCGCTATCTGGAGATGCTCGACTTCGCGCTGGTCCGCGAGGCGTTGAAGGAGCGCGGCCTGCTCCTGGAGCGGCTCGCCCCGCACCTGGTGAAACCCGTGCCGTTCCTCTACCCGCTCCAGCACAAGGGCTGGGAGCGGTGGTACGCGGGTTCGGGCGTGGCCCTGTACGACGCCATGTCCATGGCCCGCGGGCACGGCCGTGGCCTGCCCGTGCACCGGCACCTGACCCGGCGTCACGCCCTCAGCGTGGCACCGTGCCTGAAGAAGGACGCCCTGGTCGGCGCCCTGCAGTACTACGACGCGCAGATGGACGACGCCCGGTACGTGGCGACCCTGGTGCGCACCGCGGTGTCGTACGGCGCCCACGCGGCCAACCGCGCCCGGGTGACCGGGTTCCTGCGCGAGGGCGAGCGCGTCGTCGGCGCCCGGGTGCAGGACGTCGAGGGCGGCGGGGAGTACGAGATCCGGGCCAAGCAGATAGTCAACGCCACCGGCGTGTGGACCGACGACACGCAGGCCATGGTGGGGGAGCGCGGCCAGTTCCACGTCCGCGCCTCCAAGGGCATCCACCTGGTCGTGCCCAAGGACCGCATCCACTCCACCACCGGCCTGATCCTGCGCACCGAGAAGTCGGTCCTCTTCGTCATCCCCTGGGGACGGCACTGGATCGTCGGCACCACCGACACCGAATGGGACCTCGACAAGGCCCATCCGGCCGCCTCCAGCGCCGACATCGACTACCTGCTGGAGCACGTGAACTCGGTGCTCGCCGTCCCGCTCAGCCGAGACGACGTACAGGGCGTTTACGCGGGCCTGCGCCCGCTGCTGGCCGGCGAGTCCGACGCCACCAGCAAACTGTCCCGCGAGCACACCGTGGCGCATCCGGTGCCGGGCCTCGTGGTGGTGGCGGGCGGCAAGTACACGACGTACCGGGTGATGGCGAAGGACGCCGTGGACGAGGCGGTGCACGGGCTCGACATGCGCGTCGCCGACTGCGTCACCGAGGACATCCCGCTGCTCGGCGCGGAGGGGTACCAGGCGATGTGGAACGCGCGGGCGCGGACGGCCGCCCGCACCGGACTGCACGTGGTGCGCGTGGAACATCTGCTGAACCGATACGGCTCCATGGCCGAGGAGGTCCTGGACCTCATCACCGCCGACCCGGCCCTCGGCGAACCGCTGCACGCCGCCGACGACTACCTGCGCGCCGAGGTCGTGTACGCGGCCTCGCACGAGGGCGCGCGGCACCTGGACGACGTCCTCACCCGCCGCACCCGCATCTCCATCGAGACCTTCGACCGGGGCACCCGCAGTGCCCGCGAGGCCGCCGAGCTGATGGCGCCCGTCCTCGGCTGGGACAAGGACCAGATCGAGCGCGAGGTGGAGCACTACGAGAAGCGGGTCGAGGCGGAGCGTGAGTCCCAGCGCCAGCCGGACGACCTGACGGCCGACGCGGCCCGGCTGGGCGCGCCGGACATCGTGCCGCTTCAGTGAGGGCTGGGGTAGCGCCGCGGTGAGGGCTTCGGCGACGGCTGTGGCGCCGCTGCGGTGACGGCTGCGGTGACGTTCCCGCCGGCACCGCCGGCACCCCCGGCTTCGTCGACACCGGCCGGCCACGGCGGATATCACTCGAACGGGTGGCGGCGGCCGGGATCTCCGGTCGGGTGCCGTCCGTTCCACCGGGTGCGGGGACAGAACCCGGCAGCGAGCAGGCGCGGTTCGAGGCCGGGGTCGGAGATCTCCGTCGTGTCGACGCGGAAGATGAGGGCAGGACGACGACGATGCCGAGCAGGACGTAGCCGGTGTTGGAGCAGGAGTAGTGGCCCGGTCGGGCCGGAGGGAGGGTGAGGGCGATGCGTACGGCCTGAAACGGGGTCAGCGGCACGGCGCCGCAGGTGGCCCGGGTGAAGTCGGCGAGGCCGCTGGTGTGCGTGAGCAGGGCGCTCAGGGTGATGCGCCGCCCGTCGGTGCCGGGTCCGCGGAGCAGCCCCGGCAGGTACCGCTCGACGGTGTCGGACAGGGACAGCCGGTGTTCGTCGGCCAGTTGCAGCACGACGGTGGCGACGCAGGACTTGGTGACGCTGCCGGCGCGGAAGTGGTCGGCCCGTGCGATGCCCCGGCCGGCGGGCGCGTAGCGCGTGCGGTCACTGTCCCGGGCCAGCAGGGCCGCGGCGGGTGCCCCGCCCTCGACCAGCAGCGGGAGAACCGGATCCGTCACGCCGCTCGCGTGGCCCGTGGCGGTGGCGGGCGTGAGCAGCAGGGCCAGGAGCAGCGAGAGGGACAGGAGTGCCCGAAGCGTCGGCATCCGGGCTCTTTTCCTCTCCGGCTTCTCCGGCTCTCACCGGATCTCACCCGATCTCCGCGTGTCTGCGCGGTTCTGCGCGGTTCTGCGCCGGAATGCTCGGACCCATCATCCCGGTGGGGTGGAGGCCCACTTCAGCGGGTACCCGGGCGCGCGGTGGGCGGGGCGGCCTCAGGGGCACCCTGGGCGTCGGCCACTTGTCGGGTGAGAGACAATGGAGGCTCTGTCAGGGCGGGTTGCATGAGGGGACGCATGTCGGAGGCGGAGCGGGCGGGGACATCTCGTCAGGAGACTCGTCAGGACAAGAGCGAGCGTCGTCTCCTCGCCGGGCGGTACCGGCTGGGAGACGTACTGGGCCGCGGCGGCATGGGCACGGTGTGGCGCGCCGAGGACGAGACCCTGGGCCGGACGGTCGCCGTCAAGGAACTGCGGTTCCCGTCGAACATCGACGACGAGGAGAAGCGGCGTCTGATCACGCGCACCCTGCGTGAGGCCAAGGCGATCGCCCGGATCCGCAACAACAGCGCGGTGACGGTCTTCGACGTGGTCGACGAGGACGACCGGCCCTGGATCGTCATGGAGTTGGTGGAGGGCAAGTCCCTCGCCGAGGTCATCCGCGAGGACGGCCTGTTGAAGCCCAGGCGCGCGGCCGAGGTCGGCCTCGCCGTCCTCGACGTGCTGCGCTCCGCGCACCGCGAGGGCATCCTGCACCGTGACGTGAAGCCGTCCAACGTGCTGATCGCCGAGGACGGCCGGGTCGTGCTCACCGACTTCGGCATCGCGCAGGTGGAGGGTGACCCGTCCATCACCTCCACCGGCATGCTCGTCGGCGCCCCCTCCTACATCTCCCCGGAGCGCGCCCGGGGGCACAAGCCGGGCCCCGCCGCCGACCTGTGGTCGCTGGGCGGCCTGCTGTACGCGTCGGTCGAGGGACTGCCGCCGTACGACAAGGGGTCGGCGATCGCCACGCTGACCGCGGTGATGACCGAGCCCCTGGAGGAGCCCAAGAACGCCGGTCCGCTCCGGGACGTCATCTACGGCCTGCTCAACAAGGACCCGGCGCAGCGGCTCGACGACGCCCGTGCCCGGGTCATGCTCAACCAGGTGATCCACGCGCCCGAGCCCGAGGCCATGGACGCCACGCGGGTGGTGCCGCTGCCGGCACAGCCCGACGGTCCCGACGGCAAGCGCGGCGAAGAGGCCGGGGAGAAGCTGCGCGGGGCGCTGCGCTCGGTCCGCAAGGCGGCCGGCGCGGCCGGTGCGGCGGCGACCGCGCGGACGACGAAGAACGGTGCCGGCAAGGCGGCGACCGGTGCCGCTGCCGGCGGTGCGGCGGTGGAGAGCGGTTCCGGCGCCTCGGGAGTGTCCGGTGCCCCCGGCGCGACCGGTGCCGGCGCGCAGACACCGGGCCAGCCGGCCGGTCCGGCCCAGAGCTCCTCGTCCACGGCCAACTCGTCGTCCACCAAGCCGAGTTCCGGGTGGCCCGTGATGCCGCCGCCGGACCTGGACCTGCCGCCGCGGCCGGTGCCGAGGGCGCCGCTCACCGACGTGGTGCCCAGGCGCACGCTGGTGATCATCGCCGTGGTGGTCGCCCTCGCCGTGGTCGGCACCATCCTGGCCGTCGTCTTCAACGGCGGCGACAAGGGCGGCGACACGAACGGCAGCGGTGCCCGGACCTCGGCGAGCGCGACCGCCTCCACCAAGGAGGACAAGGGCAGGAGCGGCGGGAAGACCACCGGAAGCGGCACCCGGACGGACGGCGACACCTCGGCGTCGGCCTCCAGCGGATCCACCGCCTCCACCAGCGACGACGCGGCGAGCCCCGACCCGTCCGGCGGCGCGGACGACCACGGGTCGGACGGCTCGAAGGGCGGCGGGGCGCCCGTGGAGTCGACCCACAAGGGCGGCCAGGGCTACTCGATCGGTCTGCCGAAGGGCTGGAACTTCCAGGCCACCAGCGCGGCCGGCGACCGCTACACCGGTCCCGACGGGCAGAAGCTGCTCGTCGCCTGGACCAGCACGCCCAAGGGCGACCCGGTGGCGGACTGGCAGAGCCAGTCGCGGTACATGGTGCGTTCCCAGTACCACAAGATCCGTATAGAGAAGGTGGACTACCGCGGCTGGAACACCGCGGACTGGGAGTTCACCTACGTCGACGGCGGCACCCGGTACCGCACGATCGACCGGGGGTTCGTGGTCAACAGCCATCAGGGGTATGCGCTGATGTACACCGCGAAGGCCGCGAAGTGGGACAGCGGGCTGCGCAAGGCCACCTGGAAGACGCTGGCGGGGTCCTTCGAGCCCAAGTCGTGATGTGACCGAGCCCGGTTCGGGGCCGTGAGAATCCGTCAACCCCTCAATGCGGGTTGCCTCTGGCACGTATCGTGAATGGTTGCGGACGGTACGCAGCCGAATGTGGATGCGGAACGGTCCGTCAGGGAACGGATGTGAACGACCAGGCGGCCGGGGGAGGCAACGTGGACGACTATGCGGGCCGGGTGCTCGCCGACCGTTACCGCCTGCCGCTGCCGCCCTCCGACGAGTACGAGCTGACCGAGACCCGGGCCTTCGACACCTACAGCGGTCAGGAGGTGCTGGTCCGTCAGGTGCCGCTGCCGGAGGTCGTCGAGGCCGAGGTGCTCGACGCCGAAGGGCTGCCCGAGGGGTTCACCGCCCGTGAGCGCGGCGCCCGCCGCGCCCCCGCGGCCCGGACCGCCACCCGCCGCCCCTCGGACCCGGCCGTGCGGCGCGCCGTGGAGGCCGCGCAGGCGGCGGCCCGGGTGCCCGACCATCCGCGTCTCGACCAGGTCTTCGACGTGTTCGCCGAGGGCGGCTCGCTGTGGATCGTCAGCGAGTGGGTGGCGGCGCGCCCGCTGTCCGCGCTGCTGGCCGAGGAGCCGCTGACGCCGTACCGGGCGGCCGAGGTCGCCTCCGACGTCCTGATGGCTCTGCGGGTGCTGCACGCCCACGGCTGGGTGCACCGCAACATCACCGCCCGCACGGTCCTCGTCTGCGACGACGGCCGGGTCATGCTCACCGGCCTCGCGGTCGGCGCGGCGGAGGAGGCGCTGTGCGGGTACGACCCGGTGCCGGGGCAGGACGGCGACGACGGAGCAGCGCTGGAAGGCCGGGAGGGCCAGGGCGGGGGGCCGGGACAGGACGACCCGGCCGGGGCCCTGGGGCCAGGGCCTGCGCCCGGTGGCGCCCCCGGCGGACCGGACTTCGGCGCAGGACAGGACTTCGGCGGCCCCGACCTCGGGGGGCCCGGCGGGCGGGGGCCGACGGGCGGGGGCGTACCGGTCCCGCCCGCGGGCACCGGCGCCTCCGGCACGGATCCCGAGGCCGCTCGGCGGGCGGCGATCCAGGCGCGGGCGGCCGGCGGGCTGCCGGTGCCGGGCGCGAACGGCGTCTCCGGCGGTCCCACGGTCCCCGGACCGGCCGGACGGCGGGCCCTGGAGAGCGGTGACGACATCCGCGCCGCGCGGGCCGGTGCCATCGCCGCCTACCGTGCGGGAGCCCGGGCCGCCGCCCGGGTCCAGGAGGCCCAGCAGGGCGGCCGCCCCGCGCTGCCGGGAGCCCGGCCGCCCGCCGAGGTCGAGGCCGGCGGGGACGGAACCGGAGGCGGCCCACCGCCCGGCCGCATCGCCGACCCCTACGGGGTGCGTGGCGCCCCCTGGCACGGCGCCACACCGCGCCCCGGGGCCGGTGACCCCGCGGCGGCGCCGGACACCGACCGCCGGCCCCTCGGACTGCCCGCCGCCGCTCCCGCCCGGCTGCCGCTGCCCGGCCGGACGTCCGCCGGCCATCCCGACGGCCCCGGCCACGACGGAACCGGCCACGACGGAACCGGCCACGGCAGCCCCGGCCACGGCGGCTCAGGGCAGGGCGGCCTCGGGCAGGGCGGCCCCGGCCACGGCGGCTCAGGGCATGGCGTGACCGTCCCCGGTCAGGCACCCGGCCCCGCCGCGGACGCGGGTCCCGCCGGTTCCCGCTGGGACGAACCGGGGACCGCGGCCCGCCGCGGTCCCGGCACCGCGCTCGCCGCCGAACGGGCCCGCCAGGTGCGGATGACCGTGGTGGGACCGGTGACCGAGCGCTGGGCGCCGGAGCAGGCCGGCCCCGTGCACGAGAACTGGCAGCTCGCGGCGCCGATCGGGCCCGCGACCGACCTGTGGGCCCTCGGCGCGCTGCTCTTCCGGGCCGTCCAGGGACACGCGCCCTACCCCGAGGAGTCCACGGCCGAGCTGGTCCAGATGGTGTGCGCGGAACCGCCCGCCTTCGCCGAGGAGTGCGGGCCGCTGCGCCCGGTCGTGGAGTCGCTGCTGCGTCAGGACCCCACCGACCGGCTGGACTTCGAGGAGCTCGGCGGCTGGCTGCGCTCGCTGGTGCGGTCCGCGCCCGAGCCGGACGCCGGGGTCCACGTGGTCCCCGTCCCGCCCCCCGACCCGAGCCGCCTGCCCATCGTCCGGCGCCGCGGCGAGCTGGTGCGGCGCCGGCGTGCCGGGGTGCCGGCCACCCATCCGCACGGACGGCACAAGCGGGCCCGGGAGGAGGCGGGTTCGCCACGCAGCCTCGGCCGGACGCTGCTCCTGCTGATCCTGCTCCTGCTGGCCGGCGCGGTGGCGTACGCGATGCTGTTCATGCCGAAGCAGGGGGACAGCGGGGCGGCGAGCGGCGAGCACACCGGCAGTGCCGGGCAGCCGAGTTCCGCGCCCTCCCACGTCCGGCAGCCGTCCGGCGGCCAGCCGTCGGGCAACACCCCCGACGCGTCCGCGTCCGCGCCCGCCACCGAGACCCAGACCGGCGGGGATCCCTCGGTCGCCGACGGCTTCACCCTGCGCAAGGACCAGGACGGCTTCCAGGTCGCCGTCGCCAAGGGCTGGGACCGCACGCCCAGGAACGGCGCCGGTCAGGTGGTCTACTCGCACGGGAACTTCGAACTGCTCGTCGTACCGGGCCGGGACGGCAGCTCGTCCAACGGCAGCGACCCGATGGTCTACCAGCGGGACAAGGAGCGCGAACTCCAGCCGTACCGCTCCTCGAGCTGGGCCACCGCCACCGGGCTGCGGACCATCGAGGTGGGCGGCCGCACCATGGCCGAGGGCCAGTTCACCTGGACCGACGGGCAGGGGCGCGACCTGTACGTGCGCAACATGGCGATCCTGCTGAACGGCCGCTACCACATCGTCCAGGTCCGCGGCCCGGAGGCGGAGCGGGACGAGGTGACACGGCTGTACGACCAGGCGGTCGCGACGTACCGCTACACGGGATGAGCGCCCCGTATACCGCCTGGGAGAAGGGGACTTCGGCTCCCGGTGGCGGGGCGTGGCGACAACCGTCACAGGACTGTCACCTTGGTACCCCGCTTGTTCCCTGAGGACAGGCCGGTCCTTAGTCTGACCCTGTCAAGAGCATTGCGGGGCAACGTGAATCAGATGCAGGGCCTGCTCATAGCGGGCCGCTACCGGCTCGCCGATTCCATCGGCAGCGGCGGCATGGGCCGGGTGTGGCGCGCCCACGACGAGGTGCTGCACCGGAAGGTCGCCGTCAAGGAGCTGACCGCCGCGCTCTACGTCTCCGAGAGCGAGCAGGCCGTGCTGCTCGCCCGCACCCGGGCCGAGGCCCGTGCCGCGGCGCGCATCAACCACTCCGCCGTCGTCACCGTTCATGACGTGCTCGAACACGACGGCCGCCCGTGGATCGTGATGGAACTGGTCGAGGGCCACTCGCTGGCCGACGCGGTCAAGGAGCGCGGGCGCATCGACCCGCGGGAGACCGCGCGGATCGGCCTGTGGGTGCTGCGGGCGCTGCGCGCCGCGCACACCGCCGGTGTGCTGCACCGGGACGTCAAGCCCGGCAACGTGCTGCTCGGCCGGGACGGCCGGGTCCTGCTCACCGACTTCGGCATCGCGCAGATCGAGGGCGACACCACCATCACCCGTACCGGAGAGGTCGTCGGTTCGGTCGACTACCTCGCCCCCGAGCGGGTGCGCGGCCACGACCCCGGCCCGTCCTCCGACCTGTGGGCGCTGGGCGCCACGCTGTACACGGCGGTGGAGGGCCGCTCGCCGTTCCGCCGTACCTCGCCGCTGACCACCATGCAGGCGGTCGTCGAGGAGGAGGCGTCCGAGCTGCGGTACGCCGGTCCGCTCGGCCCCGTCATCACCGCCCTGCTGCAGAAGGACCCGGCGCGGCGGCCCGGCACGGACGAGACGGAGCAGCTGCTCGCCGAGGCGGCGGAGGGCCGGCGGCCGAGCGCGGCGCAGGTGTACGTGCCCACACGGTCCGGCCTCCGGCCGGAGCCGCCGACGGGCCCGACGCACGCCGGCGCGGAGCGGGCCACGGGGACGCCGTACCCGCCGGCGACCGGGCCGACGCGGGTCGCAGGCCCGTACGGCACGGCGTCCGGGCAGCACACGCCGGTCCCGCAGGGGCAGCCGGTACAGCAGCCACAGCCGGCACGGCAGCCCAGGCGTCGCAGACTGCGCACGCTCGCCCTGGTGGTGGCCCTCGCCGCGATCGTCGGCGGGGGAGTCGCGGTCGCACTGCAGCAGTTCGGCACGAGCCACCACGGCGGCTCCGCCCCCCGGACGTCGAGCCCCGGTCCCAGCGGCAGTGGCAGCGCCAGTCCGAGCGGCGGTGGCGGCGAGGGGACGGTCCCGGCCGGCTGGGAGCGGATCAAGGACCCGGTGGGCTTCAGCATCTCCCTGCCCAAGGGGTGGAGGCGGACCGTCTCCATCGACCAGGACGGCCTGCGGCAGGTCGACTACTCGCCCGACAAGGGCAAGCACCTGGTGCGGGTCGCCGTCGACACCGCGCCGGACTTCGCCTCCTCGTACGAGCACATGACCAAACTGAACCAGAAGGTCTCAGGGCGGCTGGTGGCCTACAAGCAGCTCGTCTTCAAGCAGGAGCTCTTCCGCGACCAGCCGGGCAGCCGCTGGGAGTACACGTGGGACGCGCTGGCCAAGGACCCGCCGCACTACTTCCCCGGGCCCTACCACGCGATCGACGTGGGGTACATGACCGAAGCCGGCACCGAGTACGCCCTCTACTCGGCCTCTCCGGCCGACGACTGGGCCACCACCAGGAAGCAGTTCGACTGGATCCTGCGCAGCTTCCAGGAGGGCTGACCCCGGCGGACGGCACACTTGGCCGATCGCCGTCCCGGAAGGCGCCCGTCCGATGCGGCATGATGGGGCGCATGGGGACCGAGGGGGACGTCTTCCGTGTGATCGCGGGCCGTTACCGCCTGGAGGCGTTGATCGGCCGCGGGGGCATGGGCGTCGTGTGGCGGGCGACCGACCAGTTGCTCGGCCGGCGGGTCGCGGTGAAGGAACTGCCGCTGGAGGAGACGCCTTCCGCCGCGGACGCCCTGCGCCGGCGTGACCGCACGCTGCGCGAGGCCCGCGCGGTCGCCCAGTTGCGCCATCCGCACATCATCGTCGTGCACGACGTCGTCGAGGACGGCGAACGGCCCTACATCGTCATGGAGCTGATCGACGGGGGTTCGCTCGCCGACCGGATCGCGGCGCGCGGCCCGGTCGACGCCGCCGAGGCCGCCCGGATCGGCATCGACCTGCTGAGCGCACTGCGCACCGCCCACGAGGCCGGCATCCTGCACCGCGACATCAAGCCCGCGAACGTGCTCGTCGAGTCCGGCACCGAGCGTGTCGTCCTCACCGACTTCGGGATCGCGCGGATCGCGGGCGCGACGACGCTCACCGAGACCGGCTCCTTCGTGGGCTCGCCCGAGTACACCGCGCCCGAGCGGATGTCCGGGGCGCGCACCGGGTCCGAGTCCGACCTGTGGTCCCTGGGCGCGCTGCTGTGCACCGTGCTCAGCGGCGAGTCGCCGTTCCGCCGCGACTCCCTCGGCGGCATCCTGCACGCCGTCGTCTCCGCCGACATCCACCCGCCCGCGCAGGCCGAGCCGTTGCTGCCGGTCGTACGGGGCCTGCTGGAGCGCGATCCGGACCGGCGGCTGGACGCGGCGGACGCGGAGCGCATGCTGCGGACGTTCCTGGAGACGGGCCGCACCCCGGCGGCGCCGGGCGCCGCCGCCACCGGCGGCACGCCCGGGACGGTCGACCACGGCGGCCGTACCACCGGGGCGCCCTACACGCCGACCCAGCACGACGTGCCGCACCGGCCGGTGTCCGCCGCGGCGTCCACCGCCGAACGGCCGCCGCCCGTACGGCAGTCGCCGCGCGGGGTGCTGGTCGCCGCGCTGCTCGTCGCCGCGGTCGCCGGGGCCGGTGTGTCCGCGGTGGCGCTGCTGTTCAACCAGGGCGGCGACGGACCCGGCGGCACTCCGGGCACCACCGCCACCGGCCCCACCACCGGACCGGCACCGACGAGCGGCCACCCGTCCCGTACCACCGCGAGCGACTCCCCGCCCGGGACCACCACCGGCGCCTCGCCGTCCTCGACGCCGACCTCGAGCAGCGCGCCCGCGGCCTCCCGCGGCCACACCGCCCCCTCCGGCTACCGCACGGCCCGGGACCCGGCCGGCTTCTCCCTCGCCGTACCCCAGGACTTCACCCGCGACCGGCAGGGCGAGCGGATCTTCTACCTGTCGTCCGGGCAGACGTTCCGCCTCGGCATCAGGGTCGCCGCGCCCGAGGCGGGCGGACCCGCCGCGGTGATGAACCGCGCCGCTGCCGACGGGCCGAGCACCAACCCCGGCTACCACGACGGCCGGGTCACCGGGACCTCGCACGCCGGAGGGCCCGCCGCCCTCTGGGAGTTCACCTGGGACGGCTTCAGCGCCGCCGAGGGCTCGCGCCACACCTACGACCTGTGCTGGGAACAGGACGGCCGGATGTACGACGTGTGGGTGTCGGCGCCGGTCGGCAAGGTCCGCGAGGCCCGGGAGTACTTCGACGTGGCCGTGGACACCTTCTCCGTCACGGCTCGGTGACCGGTTCGGCCGCTCTGTGGCTCCGGGCGCGCGTGGCGCGATATGGATGACACATGAGCAGTGACGGGGGAGTCGGCCGCACCGCCGACGACACGACGAGTTTTGTTCTGCAACCGCCGACCCCGCTCCCCGGGGCGCGGCCGCACCCGCAGCCGGACCCACGACCGGCCCCGGCACCGGCGTCACATCCGGCCCCGGCCCCGGCACCGGTACCGGTACCGGCGTCGCATCCTGCCCCGGGCCCGGCGTCACATCCGGCACCGGCACCGGCCCCGGCGTCACGACCGGCACCGGAGCAGGGGGCCGGGCGGCTGGTCGCCGGGCGGTACCGGCTGCTCGCCAGGCTGGGGCACGGCGGGATGGGCACCGTGTGGCGGGCCAAGGACGAGATGGTCGACCGCGAGGTCGCCGTCAAGGAGCCCCGGGTGCCGGACTCGCTTCCCGAGCGGGAACGCGCCAACGCCTACGAGCGGATGCGCCGGGAGGCACGCGCGGCGGCCCGGCTCGACCATCCCTCGGTGGTCGGCGTGCACGACGTCGCGGTCGTCGACGGCCGGCCGGCCGCCGCCAACACCGTCGCCTTCACCACGGACGACAGCCAGGACCCGCGTCCGCGCGAGATCGAGATCTTCTACTACCGCACCGGGTCCGGCGACCTGTACCGGCTCTTCGTCGGCTACCCGGGCAGGGGCGACTTCACCGCCCGCGGCCGCGAGGTGGCGAGGACGGCCATCGCGAACCTGAAGATCGGCACGCCCTGACGGGCCGTGAGGCCGGGTGGCGGGTTCACCCCGCGCCGCGGGGCCGCACGAGCCCGCGGCTTCGACAACGGCGTGGTGCGCACGGTACTCATGTGACATGACTGGAGACGGCGAACTCCCGCCCGGCGTACGTGTGATCGGCGGGCGCTATCGGCTCCTCGCACCCCTCGGCGCCGGGCCGTCCGGCACGGTCTGGCGGGCGCGCGACGAGTCGGCGTCGCGGGACGTCGCCGTCAAGGAGCCCGTGCTGCCCGGCGATCCGGTGGACGACGAGGAGAGCCGGCGCGCGGCGCACCGGCTCTACCGCGAGGCCAGGACCGCCGCCCGGGTGCGGCATCCCTCGGCCGTCACCCTGCACGACGTCGTCACCGAGGACGGGCTCCCGTGGATCGTCATGGAGCTGGTCGAGGGCGAGTCGCTGCGGGAGGCCGTCCGGCGCGGGCCGCTGCGCCCCGCCGAGGCCGCGCGGATCGGGCTCGCGGTCCTCGGCGCGCTCAGGGCCGCGCACGCCGTCGGGATCGTGCACCGGGACATCAAGCCCGCCAACGTCCTGATCGAGGCGGGCACCGGGCGGGTCGTCGTCACCGACTTCGGCATAGGGGACCGCCACGCCCAGGAGGCGCCCGCCGGGTTCGTCGCCCCCGAGCGCGCGTCCGGCCCCGGCGCCGGGCCCGCCTCCGACCTGTGGTCCCTCGGCGCGCTGCTGGCCGCCGCCGTCGAGGGCGGGGACGCGGGAGCGCTGGAGCCGCTGCTGACCCGGCTGCACGCACCGGACCCGGCGGAGCGGCCGGACGCGGCGGAGGTCGCGGCGGCCCTGGAGGCGTGCGCGGGGACGACGCCCGCAGCGGCCCCGACCGGGCCGGCCCCGGCGCACGACCCCGAACCGGCCCCGGCGCACGAACCCGAACCGGCTGCCGTGCACGAACCGGCCGCCGCCCACGACCCCGAACCGGTTGCGAACTCCCAGGCCCCCGCGACCGTGCCCGGCACCGCCCCCGGCACCGACCCCCGTCCCGGCCCGCGCGCCGACCCTCCCGCCGACCCGCCCCGCCGCACGCCCTTCGCCGCCCTCGGTCTGCTGCTGGCGAGAAAACCCGGTGCCGAGTGATCGTCACCCGACAACGCCCTGATCAGCGCATTCGCTGCCAGTGATCGCTGGCGTCGTGTGAGCACTCGGTGAATCCCCGTTACCGACGGGTACCCAAAGCCCCCGCCGCGGCATACCCTGCGGCTCATGACGGACTCGCAGGCCCCGGACCTCACCGGTACCAACCCGCTCGCGCCCGCCCCCGAGGGCGTCCGCACCGCCGCCGACGTGGTCACGCCCGAGCTGGTGGCCCAGCTGACCAAGGGCGTCGTCGGCTCCGGCCGTACCGCCAACCACACCCCGTTCACCGGCGACAAGCTGGCGGACCTGCCCGAGTCCGGCCCCGAGGACGTGCGCAGGGCCTTCGAGGCCGCGCGGGCCGCGCAGGCCGTCTGGGAGCGGACCCCGGTCAGGCAGCGCGCCGCCGTGCTGCTCCGCTTCCACGACCTGCTGCTGGAACGGCAGGGCGAGGTCCTGGACCTGGTGCAGCTGGAGACCGGCAAGGCCCGGCTGCACGCCCACGAGGAGGTGCAGGCCGTCGCCGTGGCGGCCCGCCACTACGGCCGCAAGGCCCCCGGCTACCTGCGCCCCAAGCGCCACACCGGCGCCGTCCCCACCCTCACGAAGGTCTCCGAGCTGCGCCACCCGCGCGGTGTCGTCGGCCAGATCGCCCCCTGGAACTACCCCCTGGAGCTGTCGGTCGGCGACGCGCTGCCCGCCTTCGTCGCCGGCAACGCGGTCGTGATGAAGCCGGACACCGAGACCTGCCTCACCGCTCTGTGGGCGCGGGACCTGCTCATCGAGGCCGGGCTGCCCGCCGACGTGTTCCAGGTCGTGCTCGGCGAGGGCCCGGTCGTCGGCCCCGAGCTGGTGCGGCACGCCGACTACGTCTCCTTCACCGGCTCCACCCGCACCGGCCGCGAGGTCGCCCAGGGCGCCGCGGCCCGTCTGGTCGGCGTCTCCCTCGAACTCGGCGGCAAGAACGCCATGCTGGTGCTGGACGACGCCGACATCGAGAAGGCGGCCGCGGGCGCCGTGCGCGCCTGCTTCTCCTCGGCCGGTCAACTGTGCATCTCCATCGAGCGGTTGTACGTCCACGAGTCCATCGCCGACACCTTCCTGGAGCGCTTCGCGGCGCGTACCCGGGCGATGCGGCTCGGCAACTCCCTCGCCTACGGTGCCGAGATGGGCTCGCTGGCCGGGGAGCGGCAGCTCAAGGCGGTCGAGCGGCACGTGGAGGACGCCGTCGCCAAGGGGGCGAAGGTGGTCGCCGGCGGCGTGGCCCGCCCGGACATCGGCCCGTACTTCTTCGAGCCGACCATCCTCGACGGCGTCGAGGACTCCATGGCCGTCTGCGACGAGGAGACCTTCGGACCGGTCGTCTCCGTCTACCGGTTCGGCACCGACGACGAGGCGGTCGAGCGCGCCAACGCCACGCCGTACGGCCTGAACGCCTCGGTGTGGACGACGAGTGCCCGCCGCGGTCTGGACGTCGCCTCCCGGCTGCGCACCGGCACGGTCAACGTCAACGAGGGCTACGCGCCGGCCTACGGCAGCGTGCAGTCCCCGATGGGCGGCATGAAGGACTCCGGCCTCGGCCGCCGCCACGGCTCCGAGGGCATCCTCAAATACACCGAGGCCCAGACGGTGGCCCGGCAGCGGCTGCTGCCGATGGCGCCGTCGCTGGGCATGGACGACGAGAGGTACGCCCAGTTCATGAGCCGCAGCCTGCGGCTCATGAAGGCGTTCCGGTTCCGGTAACCCGCCCGCGGGCGCGGGGCCGCACCGGTGTGTGCGGCCCCCGCGCGAGCGCGACCGGCCACAGAGCACCCGCACGCGAACCCGACGAGGAGAACCCCGTGCCCCAGGACGCTTACGACTACGACGTCCTAGTCATCGGCTCCGGCTTCGGCGGATCGGTGTCCGCCCTGCGCCTGACGGAGAAGGGCTACTCGGTCGGCGTGCTGGAGGCGGGCCGGCGCTTCACCCGCGACAGCCTCCCCAAGAACTCCTGGGACCTGAAGAACTACCTCTGGGCCCCCAGGCTCGGCATGTACGGCCTCCAGCGCATCCACCTGCTGGGCAACGTCATGGTGCTGGCGGGCGCCGGAGTCGGCGGCGGCTCGCTGAACTACGCCAACACCCTGTACGTGCCGCCGAAGGCGTTCTTCGACGACCCCCAGTGGCGGGACATCACCGACTGGCAGGAGGAGCTGCGGCCGTACTACGACCAGGCGCGGCGCATGCTCGGGGTGCGGCTCAACCCCACCATGACCCCCTCCGACGTGCACCTGAAGGCGGCGGCGCAGCGGATGGGCGTCGGTGACACCTTCCACCTCGCGCCGGTCGGCGTCTTCTTCGGCGACGGCGAGGACGCCGACGGCACGGCGAAGGCGAAGCCGGGCGGGGAGGTCGCGGACCCGTACTTCGGCGGCGCCGGCCCGTCCCGCAGGGCCTGCACCGAGTGCGGCGAGTGCATGACGGGCTGCCGGCACGGCGCGAAGAACACCCTGAACGAGAACTACCTGTACCTCGCCGAGAAGGCGGGCGCGGTGGTCCATCCCATGACGACGGTCGTGTCCGTCACGGACGACTCACGGGGCGGGTACGCGGTGACGACGCTGCCGACGGACCGGAAGAAGAAGGGCAGGGGCCGGGTCTTCACCGCGCGGAAGGTCGTCGTCGCGGCCGGCACCTACGGCACCCAGACCCTGCTGCACCGCATGCGGGCCGGCGGTCAGCTGCCGTACCTGTCCGCCCGGCTCGGCGACCTGACCCGCACCAACTCCGAGGCTCTGGTGGGCGCGCAGACCGATGACCGGCGCTACCGCAAGGCCACCGGTGAGGCGCGGGCCGACTTCACGCGCGGTGTCGCCATCACGTCCTCGGTCCACCCGGACGACAACACCCACATCGAGCCGGTGCGCTACGGCAAGGGGTCCAACTCGATGGGCGGCCTGTCGATCCTCCAGGTGCCCTACGCCGAGGGCTCCTCGCGGGTCCTGGCCTGGCTGGCTAACGCGGCCCGCCACCCGGTGCTGGTCGCCCGCTCGCTGTCCAACCGGCGCTGGTCGGAGCGGACGATCATCGGCCTGGTGATGCAGTCCCTGGACAACTCGCTGACGACCTACCTGAAGCCCGGCGGCGTCGGGAAGGGCCTGCTGACCGCCCGGCAGGGGCACGGCGCCCCCAACCCCAAGCAGATCAGAGCCGCCTCGGAGGCCGCGACCGCGCTCGCGGCCGAGATCAACGGCTTCCCCGGCAGCAACGTCGGCGAGCTGATGGGCACCCCGCTGACCGCGCACTTCCTCGGCGGCTGCCCCGTCGGCGACTCCCCGAAGACCGGGGTGATCGACCCGTACCACCGGCTCTACGGTCACCCCGGCATCTCCGTGGTGGACGGGGCCGCCGTCTCGGCGAACCTCGGCGTCAACCCGTCGCTGACGATCACCGCGCAGGCCGAGCGGGCCATGTCGTACTGGCCGAACAAGGGCGAGGAGGACCCGCGCCCCGCCCAGGGCGCGGTGTACGAGCGGCTGAAGCCGGTGGAGCCGCGGCACGCGGCGGTGCCCGCGGACGCGTTCGGCGCGCTGAAGCTGCCGTTCCTGGGTATGCCCGCGGTGCCGCCGAGGGAGCGGCCCGCGCGGTAGCCGGAGGCCGGCGCAGGCCGCCCGAGGCAGGGACCTGCGTCCCCCTCCGAACGCAGGTCCCTCGCTCTTGCCGTCTTCTTGATCCGGCAGCAGGTTTGATCAGCGGGGACCCCGAACGGTTGCGCCGCCGCGCCGGCTTTCCGAGTGGCGTGCGTCACAGTGTCGTCGGGGGGCATGGCGAAGGGCCCCGCGGGACTTGAGCCGCGGGGCCCTTCCTCGTCAGCACCGACGTCAGGGCAGCGCCGGTGCCTGGCGGCGCCGGGGGGTTGCGCCGCCTGGGGTGTGGTCTCGACCCCGGCGGACGGGTCTGATCGGCCAAGTGCCATGGCCCGCGCGGGGACTTGGGGCTTGTACGCATCGTGCTGGATGAGCGAGGCATCCGCAACCGTTTGGCCCGGCACTGGTGCATATTTGCAGTTTTCCGCCGGTCGGCCCCGGGCGTCCCCGGAGCCGACCGTTCTCTTGGGTGACCGGGCTGCTGTCCCCTGCCGTCCGGCCACTTCCCTGGGGCGAGGTCCCACGGCGCACGGCACGACCCGTACGCCTCATCGCCCCAGCGAGCCACGCGTGGTTCTCTCGGGCCCGCCCCTGGCTGGCACGGACACCGGGATCAACGAAGCGGTGCGCGGGCCGGTCACGCGCCGTACGGGTGAGTCCGCGACCGAACTCAGATGCGACCCCGGCACAGCTCCAGCAGGGTCATCGCGAGGGAGGTGCCGGGCTTGCCCAGAGCCTCGCTGTAACGGCCCAGGATCTCCATCTCGCGGGAGAGGTGCACGCGCCGGCCGCCGGAGGCGATCCGGGTCCGCTGCACGACGGTGGACACGGCCATCCGCTCCTGGATGAGGCCGATGATCCGGTCGTCGAGGGCGTCGATGCGCGCACGCGCGTCGGCGATGGTCTGTTCCGGGGTCTGCTCGGGGGTGACGGTCGTCATGTCGGGGCTCCTCGGTGGCGGTGAGGGCGCCGGAACGGCAGGACCCGGAAACGACAGGTGCCCCGGGCCTTGTCGGCCCGGGGCACCTGGTAAGTCGCTCGATTCGCTCAAGCAGGACGACCATGGCAGCCGGCGGGCCGGGTGCCATAGGTAAACAGGAAGGTCGTCTGCGCGAGCATGAGGTCAGTATGCCACGCTCCGGCGCAGGGGAAGCGTGGCCACCCACCCCCGTTAGACTCGGTAGCACAGACCCCCGCCCGACCACCAGAAGGCACCCCGTGTCATCAGCGACTTCCACTGCCGCCAGTCCCGACACCGTCCTGGTCGTGGACTTCGGTGCGCAGTACGCCCAGCTCATCGCCCGTCGTGTCCGCGAGGCGCGGGTCTACAGCGAGATCGTGCCGAGCACCATGCCGGTCCAGGAGATGCTCGCCAGGAACCCCGCGGCGATCATCCTCTCCGGCGGCCCCTCGTCCGTGTACGAGGAGGGTGCCCCCCGCCTCGACGGCGCGCTGTTCGAGGCGGGTGTCCCCGTCTTCGGCATGTGCTACGGCTTCCAGCTGATGGCACAGGTGCTCGGCGGCACCGTCGACAACACCGGCGCCCGCGAGTACGGCCGCACCGACCTGCACGTCTCCCGGTCCGGTTCCACCCTCTTCGAGGGCACCCCCGACGAGCAGCACGTGTGGATGTCGCACGGCGACGCCTGCTCCGCCGCCCCCGAGGGCTTCTCGGTCACCGCGTCCACGGACGTCGTCCCGGTCGCCGCCTTCGAGAACGACGAGAAGCGGCTCTACGGCGTCCAGTACCACCCCGAGGTCATGCACTCCACGCACGGCCAGCAGGTGCTGGAGCACTTCCTGTACCGCGGCGCGGGCCTGAAGCCCGACTGGACCACCGGCAACGTCATCGACGAGCAGGTGGCCGCCATCCGCGAGCAGGTCGGCGACAAGCGGGCGATCTGCGGTCTGTCCGGCGGCGTGGACTCCGCGGTCGCCGCCGCCCTCGTGGCGCGCGCCATCGGTGACCAGCTCACCTGCGTGTACGTCGACCACGGCCTGATGCGCAAGGGCGAGACCGAGCAGGTCGAGAAGGACTTCGTGGCCGCGACCGGCGTCAAGCTGGTCGTCGTGGACGCCGAGGAGCGGTTCCTCGCCGCGCTCAAGGGCGTCAGCGACCCCGAGGAGAAGCGCAAGATCATCGGCCGTGAGTTCATCCGCGTCTTCGAGCAGGCGCAGGCCGAGATCATCGCCGACCAGGGCCCGGCCGTCGAGTTCCTGGTCCAGGGCACCCTGTACCCGGACGTGGTCGAGTCCGGCGGCGGCACCGGCACCGCCAACATCAAGTCGCACCACAACGTCGGCGGCCTGCCCGAGGACCTGGAGTTCCAGCTCATCGAGCCGCTGCGCAAGCTGTTCAAGGACGAGGTCCGCATGGTCGGCCAGGAGCTCGGCCTGCCGGAGGAGATCGTCCAGCGCCAGCCCTTCCCGGGCCCCGGCCTCGGCATCCGCATCGTCGGCGAGGTCACCAAGGAGCGCCTGGACCTGCTGCGCGACGCGGACGCCATCGCCCGCGAGGAGCTGACCGCGGCCGGCCTCGACCGGGACATCTGGCAGTGCCCGGTGGTGCTGCTCGCGGACGTCCGCTCCGTCGGCGTCCAGGGCGACGGCCGCACCTACGGCCACCCGATCGTGCTGCGCCCGGTCTCCTCCGAGGACGCCATGACGGCCGACTGGTCCCGCCTGCCGTACGACGTCCTCGCCCGCATCTCGACCCGGATCACCAACGAGGTCCGGGACGTCAACCGGGTCGTCCTCGACGTGACCTCGAAGCCGCCGGGCACCATCGAGTGGGAGTAGTCCTCCCGCGGGTGAAGGTCAGGTCCGCCTGAGGGCACGCACCGGCTCTCCGGGCCTCCACACCTGGGTGACCAGGTACGTCTCGTCCTCGACGTAGGTCCGTACGACCTCCGTCAACTCGGTGCGGAAGAGGTGGAACGGCTGCGGCGGTTCCACCTCTTCGACGTACGCCCCCTTCAGCGCCGGGTCGACGACCTCGAACGCCCGGCCGCCGATCCGGACGTCGCCGCCGTCCACGTCGGCGCCCGGGTTGGCCTGGAGCGCGAAGCGAGGGTCGCGGAGCAGGTCGAGCGCCTTGCGGGAGCCCGGCATCATGCCGAGCCACAGGTCGCCGCGCAGGAAGCGGACCTCCAGGCCGCTGGTGCGCGGCGAACCGTCCCTGCGCAGGGTGGCGAGGACGTGGTGCCGGTACGCGCCGAAGCGCTCCTCGGCGAGTGCCGCCAGATCGGGTGCGGCGGTGGTGAGGTCTGCCCAGTTCATACCTGTCAGCCTGGCGGCCAATCCCGACACCTTCTGTCGGGTATCCGTCGCGGATGTCATCGTTACCCCCCAGCACTGCCCTTTTACGCCGACCGGCGGTAACTTCCGGCCCGTACCGCAAACCCCCACGCTGGAGGACCTATGCACGGGCCGACGCCGCCCCTGCCGCTGCCCACCGACCAGCTCCAGTTCGCCATGCCGCCGATGCACGAATCGGTCGAGGACGAACGCCGGCACCGCAAGGAGCGGCTGGCGGGAGCCCTGCGGATCTTCGGCCGCGCCGGCTTCGAGGACGGAGTGTCCGGGCACATCACGGCACGCGACCCCGAGTTCACCGACTGCTTCTGGGTCAACCCGTTCGGGATGCCCTTCCGGCACGTCACCGTCGGCGACCTCGTCCTCGCCAACCGGGACGGGCAGGTGGTCGAGGGCCGCTACCACGTCAACCAGGCCGCGTTCACCGTGCACGCCCAGGTCCACGCCGCCCGCCCGGACGTCGTCGCCGTCGCGCACTGCCACTCCGTGCACGGCCGCGCCGTCGCCGCGCTCGGCGACCTCATCGACCCCATCACCCAGGAGAGCTGCGCCTTCTACGAGGACGTGGCGCTCTACGACGCCTACACCGGCGTCGCCGTCGACGCCGAGGAGGGCCGCCGCATCGCCTCCGCGCTCGGCTCCCGCAAGGCCCTCGTGCTGCGCAACCACGGACTGCTGACCGTCGGGGACTCGGTGGACGCGGCGGCCTGGTGGTTCCTGTCGATGGAGCGGTCCTGCCAGGTGCAGCTGATGGCGAAGGCGGCCGGCCGGCCGGTGCTCATCGACCACCGACTGGCCGTCGCCACCCGTGAACAGCTCGGCGGCGACCTGGTGGCCTGGATCAACTACCAGCCGCTGTGGCGGGACATCAGCCGCCGCGAACCGGACCTGCTCAGCTGAACCCCCGGAGCACCGCCGCCTTGGTCACCGCGAACTCCTCGTCCGTGAGCACCCCGGCGCGGTGCAGCTCGCCCAGCTCCCGCAGCCGGCGCAGCAGGACGTCGTGGTGGTCCGCCGCCCGCCACGGCACCGGGGACGGCCCCTCCCGGCCCGGGTACCCTCCGCCGACACGGGCGGAGGGGTGCGGCAGCCGGGCGGTGACGGCCGCCGCGACCAGCGCGGTCAGCAGGTCGCGGCGCGGGCTGCCCCACAGGTCGAGCGTGTAGGGGTCCCGCTCCGGCGGCAGCTTGGAGAACGCCGTCTCCCGGGTGACGAACCGCAGGAAGCCGTCCTCGAACCCGCGGTTGGGCAGCCACTCCACCTGGACCAGGTCGCCCAGGCCGATGATCCGCGGACCGGTCGCGCGCTTGACCCGGTCGGAGCTGTCGGCCCAGTCGATGCGCACCTCGGTGCCGTCGAAGGAGACCGTGCCGTCCGAGGAGCGCACCGAGACCGGCACCGGCGGCCCCGGCAGCAGATAGGCCGGGGCGGGCTCCCCGGGCAGCTGGTCGAGCAGCAGCGCGTGCCGGATCTCCTCGGCGACGAACTCGGCCACCCCGCCGCGGTCCGCGTCCACCGCCAGCCGGTACGGATCGGCGTTCTCCGGCAGCCGGCCGCCCGTGGCCTGGAGCAGCGGGTCGGCGCCCTCGCGCAGCCGCATCCGCAGCCGGCCCCGTCTGCGCTCGGGTTCGAAGGCGACACCGGACACCGCCGCCAGCGGTACGGCGATCTCCCCGTACGTCTGCCGGAACAGCGGCACGCAACGGTGGAGACGGGGGTGATCCGGATCGTGCTGCCGTCGAACGCCCAGGTGCCGTCCCGCTGGATGATCTCGGCCATACGCCGATTCTCGCAGCCGGGTCAACACGCGGGCCCCGACTTCACCCGCCGTGACCCCGCCCGGCGGCCCCCGGCAGCCTTGCGTAGGGCACAATTCGCTGTCGGCACAGGGGAGTTGCACGGCGGCGGAGCGGCCCGCGTACGGGCCGCCGGCCGTGTCTCGGGCATTGGGGAAGGCAGGCGTCGGACGTGGCGGTGCAGGAGGCGAGACAGGGCGCGGCGACGGCCGCAGACGGAGCCCACGGGGGCGGCTGCACCTGCGGCGACTGCCCGCACGGGGCCCGGGAGGGGCATCGGCGGGCCGTCGCCGCGTTCCTGCGCGCACGGGACGAGTTCGCGGCCGGGCAGGGCCTGCCGACGGCCGTGGCGCACTCGGCGTCCGCCTCCCGCCAGTGGGTCTCCGAGGAACTGACCCAGCGGGCGGAGGCCGTCGCGGAACGGGGCCGGGCCGAGGGCGAGGCGTGGCTGTCCCGGCTGTGGGTGCGCACGGCCTGCACGGTCTGGGGCGCGGTCCTCGCCCTGCTGCTCGCCGAGTCGCTCACCGCGGTCGGCGCCGGCTGGACCGGCGCCCGCACCGCCGCCCTGCTCGCCGCGCTCGTCGTCGCGGGAGCACTGACCGCCGCCTCCTGGTTCCACCGGGCGCGCGGCGGGGCACTGGCCCCGGTGATCGGTGAGGACAACCGGATGTCCACCTCGCGCGCGGTGGCGGCGGCCTGGGTCCTGCTCGTCGCCTACGCGGTCCTGCTGCTGGCCGGCCGGCTGGCCGTCGCCTCCGACCCCGCCGAGCGCGACGCGCTGCTCGCCGGGCTCGACCTTTCGCGCGGGGCGGGCGTGGTGACCGTCCTCGCCGTGGTGTGCGGCATCGCCGTGCTGGTCCGCAGGGTGGTGGGCCTGCGCGTCCTCGGGCTGCGGCTGCAGAAGGTGCCTGCCCACCGGCCGCGCGCCGCCGACCTGCTGACCGACGACTCCGGCCGGGGCGCCTTCGCCGACCTCCAGTACGTCGTCATCAGCGCCGTCGCCGTGCTGTTCGCCGCCGTACGGCTGGCCCGCCGCCCCGACCGGCTGCCCGACCTGCCCTGGGGGCTCGCGGTCGTCGTGCTGATCTCGGCGGCGACCTACCTCGCCGGGAAGTACGCCGAGGGCGGCCGCCCCGTGATCCTTTCCGTGGTCAGGGCCCGTGAGCCCGGCGACCTGGACGGGCCGATCCGCACCGGCGACGACATCGAGATCCGCGGCGCGGGCTTCGTCCCGCCCGGCGCCCGCGGCGCCGACCGGCTCTCCCGGATGGTCGTGCGCATCGGCGCGGTCGACGTGCACGTCCCGCTGGTCCCCGTCGCCGGCGGCTTCCGCAACCCCACGGACACCGTCCTGACCGTGCCGGTACCGGTCGAGGTCGAGCCCGGTTCGGTGGAGGTGCAGGTGGTGACCGCGGCCGGGGTGGCGACCAACCGGTGCGTCGTCGAGGTGACCGACTGAGGGACGGCCGGGCGGCCGGGGGGCCGGGCGGCGGGGCGGCGGGGGAGGCGCGACGGCGGTCTCGCCCTGGGCCCGAGACCGGGAAAAGGACCCGCGGGAGGATTGAACCCGGCGCGCCCGGCGTGCGTATCGTCGAACAAGGGCTCCGCACGGCGGGCGAGAGGCGGCTGCAGCGATGACTCACGGCATTCGGACGGACACGGAGACGGCACGTCTGAACGGCGGCGGCGGTCTGCGGGACACCGCCACCCGATACGCCCTCCTTCCACTCCGTGTCTTCCTCGGGGTCACCTTCGTCTATGCGGGCCTGAACAAGCTCACCGACAGCGCCTTCCTGAAAGCCGGCGGCGCCGGCTCGATCGGCGAGACCATGCGTTCGGCCCGCGCCGCCTCGGCCGTCCCCGCCCTGATCGACCTGGCCCTGAAGAACCCGGTCGGTTTCGGCTACGCCATCGCCCTCGGCGAGCTGGCCGTGGGCCTCGGCACCCTGCTCGGGCTGTTCGGCCGGCTGGCCGCCCTCGGCGGAGCGCTGATCTCCCTCAGCCTGTGGCTCACCGTCAGCTGGGCCACGACGCCCTACTACTACGGCAACGACCTCGCCTTCCTGATGGCCTGGCTGCCCCTCGTCCTCGCCGGGGCGCCCTACCTCTCGGTGGACGCGCTCCTGCGCGCGCGGCGACAACGCGGCCGGCGCTACTGACCCTCGCTCCCGCGCCGGCTGCGCATGCCCCGGGCCACGGCCGACGTGACACCACCCAGGACCAGGCCGCCCGCGACCAGCGGGATCATGACGAACCACGGGGTCCGCCACCACCCCGCCGCGTCACCGGCGAAGACCGCGCCCGCGGCGGTGAGGGAGAGACCGACGACCAGCCTGCCGGGCCGGAACTCATGACGCAGCACGGGTCACCACCACGTTCCCGACGGCGACCTGGAGGTCCAGGTCCAGCGTGCCCGCGTCCTTGCCGTCGCCCTTGACCGGGCTCAGCGTCGTCTCGGTGTGTCTGCCCGGCCGCACGTCCACGTCCTTCCTGTCGTCACCGGGCAGGCGGATGTCGCCCACCCCCACGTCGATGCTCATCCGCACGGCCGTGTCCGCAGGCACGATCACCTTCAGCCGGCCCGCGCCCACGTGGGCGTCCGTGCCGACCCTCTGTCGCTTCGCCAGCTTCAGGCCGGAGAGGTCCAGGGTGCCCTCGCCGGTGCCGAGGTCGTAGGCGGGGCGCACGTCCGCGACCGTGGCCGGCCGCCACGACGTCCGGTGCCAGTGGGTCGTGATGTCCCCGGGCAGGGCCGTCACCCCCGCGAGCAGCGCCGCCGTGACGAGCGCCAGGAACACCGATCCCGCCCCCGTCCGCCCGAGGAAGGCGCTGAGCGCGATGCCCAGGCCGAAGACCGCGAGCGCACACGCCAGGCCGGTCTGCAGACTGGTGCCCAGCGGGTGCGTGTCCCAGGTCAGGCCGGTGCCGAGCCCCCCGGCGAGCAGGGCCAGCAGGAAGACCCAGCCGCCGATCCAGCGCGGTCCGCGCGGTGCCACCGGCGCGGTGCGCGTCGGCTGCACGGAGCCGTGGTGGGTCCAGGGCATGGTGACGCCGACGTCGACCGCCGAGGCGGGGTCGTGGGCACGGGCCTCCGGCGGGCCCCACAGATAGCCGGTGCCGCCGACGTGCGTGCCGTCCTTGACGATCGGGTCCCGCCACCAGGACGGGTAGGCGGTGGCGACCGGCGGCGCCTGGGCCTCCGGCGGGGCGTCGGCGGCGGCCTGGGCGGCGAGCGGGTCGGGGTCGGCCGCGTCGCGCCGCCGCGACCAGTACCCGGCGCCGGCCAGCAGCAGGGAGAGCACCACCGCGAAGGTCAGCACCCCGCCGTTCTTCAGCATGGTCAGGAAGATCCCGCAGCCGACCAGGGCGAACAGCACGGCGGCCAGCGCCTGGCCGTCCACCCGACCGGTCAGCAGCTTGCGGACCTCGTTCTCCTCCTCCTCGTCGAACGGAACGAGGAGCCAGGCGAAGCCGTAGAAGATCAGGCCGATGCCGCCCGTCGCGGCCAGCACGGCCAGGGTGATGCGGAAGATCACCGGGTCCATGTCCGTCTGGCGCCCGAGTCCGGCGCACACGCCCGCGATCGTCTTGTGCCCGCGGTCGCGCCGAAAGCGGTGGGGCGGTCCGTCGGCGCCCTGCTCCGGCCCCGTGCCCTCGGGCCCCTCCGCCCCCTCGGTCCTTTCCCTGCCTCCGGTCCCCTCCGTCCGTCGTCCCCGTCCCGTCGCGGCGGGCTCGGCATCCGTCGGCCCGGTGCCCGGAGCCGGGCGCGGGCCGGTGCCGGGTCCCGGACCCGTCGCGGCGTGCTCGTGATCCGTCATGCGTCCATGGTGACGGGCCGTCCGCCGCGGCGGGAGCCGGGATGACCCTGGGCGAACCCTGAGATCCGCCCCGAGACGGCACGGGGAGGTGTTCGGGGCGCGGCTCAGGGCCGTCGGGTGCCGGTCGCGGGCCGATTCCGGTGCCTCGCCCGAAGATCAGGGGCCTCTAGGGGGCCGACCCTGATGCTCCGTACACCTGCGCGTGTGACCATCGTTGGCATGCCGGAAGCCGCAAGCCTGCCCCTCGACGACCCGCGGCCCCCGCGCAAGCTCTACCGCAGCAGCGACGGCCGCTGGCTCGGCGGAGTGGCGCGGGGACTCGCGGGCCATCTCGGGCTGCCCGTGGTCTGGGTCCGGCTCGCCTTCGTCGGCCTGTTCATGGCCGACGGGCTCGGAGCGCTGCTGTACGCCGCGTTCTGGTTCTTCGTGCCGCTCGGCGTCGGCGGCGTCGGCGACCAGCGGCCGCAGTCCCTGGTCGGCACCGAGACCTCGCCGGACGGCCGCCGCAGACTGGTCGCCCGCAAGCCCGACAAGGGCCAGATCGTCGCGCTGCTCCTCATGGTCATCGTGTCCATGGTGTTCGTGGGCAGCGTCAACCTGACCGGCGGCGCCAAGGCGTACCTGCTGCCCGCCGTCCTCGTCGCGGCGGGTGTCGCCCTCGTCTGGCGCCAGGCGGACAACGCCCGCCGGGCCCGCTGGGTCGAGGTGGGCAGCCGGCGGCGCACCCTCACCCTGCTACGCGCGGGCGTCGGCGTCCTGCTGGTCACCGCCGGTGTCTCGGCCATCTTCGTCATGCAGGGCTCGGCCGCCCACCTCGGCGCGGTCCTCCAGGCCGCGCTCGCCGTCCTGGTCGGCATCACGCTGCTCGCCGGTCCCTACCTCGTCCGCATGACCCAGGACCTGTCCGAGGAACGCCTCATGCGCATCCGCGCCCAGGAGCGTGCCGAGGTCGCCGCCCACGTCCACGACTCCGTGCTGCACACCCTCACCCTGATCCAGCGCAACGCCGACAACGCGGGCGAGGTGCGCCGCCTGGCCCGTGCCCAGGAACGGGACCTGCGCACCTGGCTGTACAAGCCGGAGGGCACCGGCAAGGACGAGGCCGACGAGCCGGACACGGTCGCCGAGGCGGTGCGGCGCAACGCGGCCGAGGTCGAGGACAAGCACGGCGTGCCCATCGAGGTGGTCGTGGTCGGCGACTGCCCGCTCGACGAGAGGACCGCCGCACAGATGCAGGCCGCGCGCGAGGCGATGGTGAACGCCGCCAAGTACGGTGGCGAGGGCGGCGCCGTGCAGGTCTACGCCGAGGTCGAGGGGAAGACGGTCTTCGTGTCCGTCCGCGACCGCGGCCCGGGCTTCGATCTCGACTCGATACCCGCCGACCGCATGGGCGTCAGAGAATCGATCATCGGCCGTATGGAACGCAACGGCGGCACGGCCCGGCTGCGGGCGGTGCCGGACGGCGGCACGGAGGTCGAGCTGGAGATGGAGAGGGCGGAGAGGACGTCATGAGCGACGCGACCGAGGCGAACGGTACGACGGGGGCGGCGGAGCGGGCCGGGGCCGGCGCGGGGGAGCGGCACGTGCGCGTGGTGCTCGTGGACGACCACCGGATGTTCCGCACCGGCGTCCAGGCCGAGATCGGGCAGACCGCCCAGACCGGTGTGGAGGTCGTCGGCGAGGCCGCGGACGTCGACCAGGCGGTCACGGTCATCACGGCGACCCGGCCCGAGGTGGTCCTCCTCGACGTCCACCTGCCGGGCGGCGGCGGGGTCGAAGTGCTGCGCCGGTGCGCGGCGTTGCTGTCGGCCGCCGAGGCGCCCGTCCGCTTCCTCGCGCTGTCCGTGTCGGACGCCGCCGAGGACGTGATCGGGGTGATCCGCGGCGGCGCCCGCGGCTATGTCACCAAGACCATCACGGGCACCGACCTGATCGACTCCATCTTCCGGGTGCAGGAGGGCGACGCGGTCTTCTCGCCGCGCCTGGCCGGGTTCGTCCTGGACGCCTTCGCCTCCACGGACGCCCCGCCGGTCGACGAGGACCTGGACCGCCTCACCCAGCGCGAACGGGAGGTGCTGCGCCTGATCGCCCGCGGCTACGCGTACAAGGAGATCGCCAAGCAGCTGTTCATCTCGGTGAAGACGGTCGAGTCCCACGTCTCCGCGGTCCTGCGCAAGCTCCAGCTGTCCAACCGGCACGAGCTGACCCGCTGGGCCACCGCCCGCCGCCTGGTCTGAACCCCCGGACCGGTCGGCCCGGCCGGCCTCACGCCACCCGGGTCGCCCCGGCGAACGGCATCTGGTCGATGGGGGCCAGACGGACCGGCGCCGAGGGGTTCGGGGCGTGGATCATCTGCCCGTTGCCGACGTAGATGCCGACGTGGCTGATGCCGGAGTAGAAGAACACCAGGTCGCCCGGCCGCAGTTCGGACCGGGAGACGCGCCGGCCGGCGTTGATCTGGGCGTAGGTGGTGCGGGGGAGCGAGACCCCGGCCGAGCGGTAGGCGGCCAGGGCGAGACCGGAGCAGTCGAAGGCGTCCGGGCCGGTCGCGCCCCACACGTACGGGCTGCCGAGCTTCTGGTAGGCGTAGGCGACGGCCGCCGCGGCGCGGGAGTCCGGGGCGGAGGGGGCCGATCCCGGTTCGTCCAGCGGCGGCCGGGTGTCCGGGGCGGACCGGGTGGCGTGCCCCGGCGCACCGTCGTCCCCGGTGACCCGCGCCCGCTCCCGCGGAGTGAGCCGTGCCAGCAGCCGGCGCGCCTGCGCCAGCTTGCCCGTGATGGTCCGCTTCTGCCGCCGCAGTTCCGCCTGCCGCGACCGTAGGTCCGTCAGCTCGGCGCGGGCGGCTCCGTGCAACTGCTCGATCTCCCGCAGCTGCTCGCGAACCCGGGCCACCGCACCGGCCCGCCGCTCGCCGGCCCGCTCGGCGAACGCGGCGCCGTCCAGGTACCGGTCGGGGTCGCTGGACAGGGCGAGCTGCCAGGAGGGGTCGATGCCGCCCTCGCGGTACTGCGCGGCGGCGAAGGTCCCCAGCGCGTCGCGGGCGGAGTTGAGCTTCTGCTGCTTGCGCGCGGTCTCGTCCCGCAGCGCGTTCAGCCGCCGCTGGGCCGCCCCGGCCTTCTCCCTGGCCCCGTCGTAGGTCTCGGTGGCGGTCCCCGCCTGCTGGTACAGCTTGTCCACCTTGGCCTTCACCTGCGCCACGGTCGGCTCCGGGGCCGCGCTGCCGGTGCCGTCGAAGACCGTGGCGGTGGCCGCGCCCGCGAGGGCGAGGGTGACGGCCGTACGGGCGGTGCTGCCGCCGAGCGAGCGCTGTCGGGGCTTGCGGTGCGCTGCCACCTGGACCGTCACGACCTTTCGTGGGACTGCTGCGTCTGGGCGATCGAGGCGACCGGCGATGGTCCGCACAGGGGGAGCGGGCCACCGCCGGGCCTTTCTCGGCGCGGTGACCGGCGGCCGCCCCTGGCCCGGGCGGCGGTGGGGTGCCGGTCACCTGGGGGAGGACGCTAGGCCCGCCTGTGACGGGTTGGTAACGCGGAGTGCGGAACTGGCGTCGGTGGATCGAAACGTGACCGTAAGTGACCGCAATTCCGGGCCAGAGTCGACGCCTTCACGCAGCGTGGTGATCGATGCGCGGATTGCGGGACATCAGGGAGCGCTGTGGTGCTATGGGGCGCATATATGCAAGATCCGTCCGTGGGCACGCACGGGCCCGGTGACGGCGGGTCCAGGGCCCCTCATTAGGCTCCGGGCTCATGGACGTACTCATCCATCTCCTCGTCGGCCTGCACATCATCGGCATCGCCGCGCTGCTCGGCGGTTTCCTCACCCAGATGAAGGCGATGGGCCGCGGCACGGCCCGCTTCGTCCCCGGGATGCTGCACGGCGCCTTCACCATGCTGGTCACCGGTGTGGCCCTGGTCGGGCTCAACGAGGCCGACGGCCACCACGTCAACACCGTCAAGATCGGCGTGAAGCTGGCCCTGCTGATCGTCATCCTCAGTCTGGTCTACGTGCAGCGCGACGAGGAGAAGGTGGACAAGCGCGTCTTCGGCCTGGTCGGCCTGCTGACCACGGCGAACATCTTCATCGCCGTGCTGTGGACGTGAGGCGTCCCCGCCGAGCCGGGGGCGCGGCGCTCAGCGCCGGGCCCTGATCCCGGCCACCGCCACTCACACCAGTCGTCGTTCCACAGGTAAAAAAGAGGACGTCCGTGCGTCCGCGCGTCCGGGGTGTCCGGACGCGCGGCGGCGCGTCAGGCGGGGCGGACCACGCTGTGGACGACCGAGTCGCCGACGTGGCGGACGGACTCCTCGCGGACGTACGCGCCGGGCCCCGGCGCGTGGATCATCGTCCCGTCCCCCGTGCACAGACCCACATGGCTCAGGTCGTCGCGGAAGAAGACCAGGTCACCGGGGCGCGCGTCGGCGAGCGGGACCGTCGTGCCCACGGCGGCCTGGGCACGGGCGGTGCGCGGCAGGGTGACGCCGGCGGCCTTCCAGGCGGCCCGGGTGAGACCGGCGCAGTCGTAGGAGCCGGGCCCGCTGGCCCCGTTCACGTACGGCTTGCCGATCTGGCCGCGGGCGAAGGTGATCGCCAGATCGGCCCGGGTCGCCCGCACGCCGGGCGGACTCGGGACCGCGTCCGGAGCCGCCGGGGCCGGGTCCTGCGGAGCGGTCAGCCGGGACATCAGCTCACGGGAGGCGGCGAGCTTGCGCTGGACGGCGGCCTTGGCGGTCTTCGGGTCGTACGCCGACACGGCGGCCGTGGCGGCCTCATGCCGCTGGACGCCGGCTCGGGCGTGCTCGGGGGCGTGCGCCGGGGCGTCCGGGGCCTCGGCGCCCGTGTCGGTGCTCCTCGCGGTCTCCCGCCGCTTCTTCACCGTCGACGCCAGCCGGTCCATCAGCCGGGTCTGGTCGAAGTAGTCCGGCGGGCGCCGGTCGTGCTCCGGCTCCTGCGGACCGTCGCCGAACGCCACCTTCCCGCGCAGGGAGTCGAGGCGGCCCCGCTGCCGTGCGGTCCGTTCCGGGGTGTCCACGGACGGTTCGGCCGGGGACTCGGCCCGCCGGTAGAACTCGTCGATCTTCTTCTCGATCTCCTCCACGCTCGGCCCGCCGTCGTCGGCGGGGGCCGCCTCGGCCGTCTGGGACAGGACGGCCACGGAGGTGAGCGCTGCGGTGGCGAGAGCGGGGGTGCGCAGACCCGGTCCACTTCCGCCGGGTCGCGGCTTGCGGTGCGACGCCAAGGGTGGCGACTCCTTCCAACGTGCCGCCTACCGGGTTAGCTGTCGGGTTCGGGCGGGTGGTTCGGAAGGGTTGCCCTACGGTGTCGTCCCGGTCGGGAGTCGGCCGATTCACCCCAGGATCGGTGGGTCCCCGGCTCCGGCCGCGCGAAGGCGTACCGGACTCGGCGGAGGCCGCGACGCCCGGCGACGTTCGCCGGAAGGGGTGCGTGCGGCCTGACGGCAACTTAGCCAACTCGTGTGACTCCTGTGAAGGTTGGTGTGCCTTATGTCCGATACATTTCCGTGACCTGGCGCCGGTTTCACACCGGTGTGACAGGGCGCTCTCGCAGCGTGAGGGCCATGTCGGCGTCCTCGGCGCGACGGCCGGGCGCGGTGCGCCGTGTCCGGTTGCGGCCCCCGCGCGGGCCGGGTTTCCGGGGCGGGATCCGGTTGTCGGTGCGGCGCCCTAAACTCGTAGAGCGATGAGCAGCCTCTTTGACGACAGCTTCCTGGCGGACCTCCAGGCCCCTCGCGGGCACGAGGAGGAGCACCCGCCGCCGCCCGAGGACGATCACGCGCCGGAGCCCGTTCCGGACGATCTGTTCGGCGGGAAGTTCGACGTGCCGCCGGACCGTGACGCCCACTACCGCGACGGAGCCCCCCGCCCCGCGCTCGACGCGGCCGCCCTCCTCGACGGGCTGAACGAGAACCAGCGCGCGGCCGTCGTCCACGCCGGCTCACCGCTGCTCATCGTCGCCGGCGCGGGCTCGGGCAAGACCCGGGTGCTCACCCACCGCATCGCCCACCTGCTCGCCGAGCGGCACGTGCACCCCGGCCAGATCCTCGCGATCACCTTCACGAACAAGGCCGCGGGCGAGATGAAGGAGCGCGTGGAGCAGCTCGTCGGCCCGCGCGCGAACGCGATGTGGGTCATGACCTTCCACAGCGCGTGCGTGCGGATCCTGCGGCGCGAGTCGAAGAGGCTGGGCTTCACCTCGTCCTTCTCGATCTACGACGCCGCCGACAGCAAGCGCCTGATGGCCCTGGTCTGCCGGGACCTCGACCTCGACCCCAAGCGGTTCCCGCCCAAGTCCTTCAGCGCCAAGATCAGCAACCTCAAGAACGAGCTGATCGACGAGGAGGACTTCGCCGCCCAGGCCACCGACGGCTTCGAGAAGACCCTCGCGCAGGCCTACGCGCTCTACCAGTCGCGGCTGCGCGAGGCCAACGCGCTCGACTTCGACGACCTGATCATGACGACGGTCAACCTGCTGCGCGCCTTCCCGGACGTCGCCGAGCACTACCGCCGCCGCTTCCGGCACGTCCTGGTCGACGAGTACCAGGACACCAACCACGCCCAGTACGCGCTGGTGCGCGAACTCGTCGGCACCGCCGAGCACCCGGTGGACGTGCCGCCGGGCGAGGCCGACCTGCCGCCCGCCGAACTCTGCGTGGTCGGTGACGCGGACCAGTCGATCTACGCCTTCCGCGGCGCGACCATCCGCAACATCCTCCAGTTCGAGGAGGACTACCCGGACGCCACGACGATCCTGCTGGAGCAGAACTACCGCTCCACCCAGACGATCCTCTCGGCGGCCAACGCGGTCATCGAGCGCAACGAGTCCCGCCGTCCGAAGAACCTGTGGACCAACGCCGGCCAGGGCGCGCGGATCACCGGCTACGTGGCGGACACCGAGCACGACGAGGCCCAGTTCGTCGCCGACGAGATAGACCGCCTCACCGACGCGGGCGAGGCGAAGGCCGGGGACGTCGCCGTCTTCTACCGCACCAACGCCCAGTCCCGTGTCTTCGAAGAGGTCTTCATCCGTGTCGGCCTGCCCTACAAGGTCGTCGGCGGTGTGCGCTTCTACGAGCGCAAGGAGGTCCGCGACGTCCTGGCCTACCTGCGGGTCCTCGCCAACCCCGAGGACTCGGTGCCGCTGCGCCGCATCCTCAACGTCCCCAAGCGGGGCATCGGCGACCGCGCGGAGGCGATGATCGACGCCCTCGCCCAGCGCGAGAAGATCAGCTTCCCGCAGGCGCTGAAGCGGGTGGACGAGGCGTACGGCATGGCCGCGCGGTCGACGAACGCCGTCAGGCGGTTCAACGTGCTGATGGAGGACCTCCGCACGATCGTGGAGTCCGGCGCCGGACCGGCCACGGTCCTGGAGGCGATACTGGAACGCACCGGCTACCTGGCCGAGTTGCAGGCGTCCACCGACCCGCAGGACGAGACCCGCATCGAGAACCTCCAGGAACTCGCGGCCGTGGCCCTGGAGTTCGAGCAGGAGCGCGGCGAGGGCGAGACCGGCACGCTGGCCGACTTCCTGGAGCAGGTCGCGCTGGTCGCCGACTCCGACCAGATCCCGGACGAGGAGGACGGCGCCGGCGTCATCACCCTGATGACCCTCCACACCGCCAAGGGGCTGGAGTTCCCGGTCGTCTTCCTGACCGGCATGGAGGACGGCGTCTTCCCGCACATGCGCGCCCTCGGCCAGACCAAGGAGCTGGAGGAGGAGCGGCGCCTGGCCTACGTCGGCATCACGCGCGCCCGTGAGCGGCTCTACCTCACGCGTTCGGCGATGCGCAGCGCCTGGGGGCAGCCCTCGTACAACCCGCCCTCCCGCTTCCTCGAGGAGATCCCGACCGCCCACCTGGAGTGGAAGCGGACGGGCGCTCCGGCGCCGCGGTCCGCCGCGCCGGTCTCCGGGATCGCGGCCTCGCTCTCCTCGTCCCGGTCCCGCTCCTCGGCGGCCGGCGCGTCCGGGTTCGCCACCCGGCGGGCCGCCGAGAAGCCGGCCGTGTCCCTCGCCGTCGGCGACCGGGTCACCCACGACCAGTTCGGGCTCGGCACAGTCGTCGCGGTCTCGGGCGTGGAGGACAAGGCCCAGGCGACGATCGACTTCGGGGACGGCAAGCCGAAGCGGCTGCTGCTGCGGTACGCGCCGGTGGAGAAGCTGTAGACACCTCGAGCCCCGCCGGACCGGCGGGGCTCGAAGGTCAGGTCGATTCAGGCCGGACCACGTCGGATCGGCCCGGATCAGGTTCGGATCAGGTCGGGTCGAGACCGTGGCTGCGCAGCCACGGCAGGGGGTCTATGGCCGCCCCGCCCGCGGGCCGGACCTCGAAGTGCAGGTGCGGGCCGGTGGAGTTGCCCGAGTTGCCCGAGAAGGCGATCGGCTGGCCGGCCTTGACGCTCGTGCCGGAGGCGACGCGGTAGCTGGAGAGGTGGCAGTACCAGGTCTCCGTGCCGTCCTTCGCCGTCACGATCATCATGTTGCCGTAGGCGCTGTTCCACTTCGTGGAGACGACGCCGTCGACGGCGGACATGACGGTGGTGCCGTACGAGACCGGGAAGTCGATGCCCGTGTGCACGGACATCCAGTTCACACCGGCCTGGCCGAAGTAGGCGCTGAGCCCGCGCTGCGCGACCGGCAGCGCGAACTTGGGGCGCAGCCGCTCCTTGAGCGCGGCCTGGGCGGCCGCCTTCTTCTGCTGGAGTTCCTGCTGCGCCTTAAGGTCGATGCGGTCCTGCGTACGGCTGGCCCGGTCGGCGAAGTCGTCGGCCCCGGCGGAGAGCGTGCGGAGCTGGGCGTCCAGCTTGCTGTTGGCGACGGACGGTTTCACCGCGTGCGCGTCCAGGGCGGTGGTGGTGGTGTTGCTGCCGCCGTCGCCCGTCAGACCGCCGACGGAGGCGGCCGCGATCCCGGCCACCCCCATCACACAGGCCGAGGGCACGGCGATGGTCAGCAGCGCGGAGCGCTTGGGGGGCGTACGGCGCCGGGAGCGCGCGGCGCCGCGCGAGCCCGCGCGGGACGCCGGGGCCGGAGTCGTCTCCTCCTGGTCGTCGAGCAGGTCGGACACGGCGGGCAGTTCGCCCGTGGAGCCCGGCTCGTCGTCCTCGGTGGCCGTGTCGTCCGGTGTGCCGAGGTGGCCGGCTTCGCCGTAGGCGGTGTCCTCGTAGGACGCATGCTCGAAGGCGGTGGTCGCCTGCGCTTCGCCGACCTGCTCGAACGTGGCCGTGGCCTGCTGGTCGAACGGTTCGGCAAGCTGCTCGTGCGCCGCGGCCGTGCCGTCGGAGTTCCACTGCGTGGCGTCGTAGGCACCCGTGTCGAACGCCTGGGCGTTCCAGTCCCACTGCTGGGTGGGCTCGGCGACGGCGGACCGGCCGTCGTGGCCCGGCTGTCCGGCCTGCGCCCAGGCGCCGGCGTCCCACTGGCCGCTGACGTCGTGCCCGGTGGCCTGTGCGGGAACCGTCCAGGCGGTGCTGTCGTAGGTGCCGGAGTCGTAGGCCGTGTGGTGCTGGGCCGGGTACGAGTCGTAGCCCGGGGTGTGGCCGGTGCCGGTGCCCCACTGGGTGGCGGCGTAGGTGTGCTGGTCGCCGTCCGGGAGGCTGCCGAAGAGCGGGTCGCCCGCGAAGGTTCCGGTGCCGGTGGAACCGGCCGTGAAACCGGTGGCGTCGTGTCCGCCGTACGTGGTGAAGTCGCCGTAGTGGGCTTCCTGGGTCCCGTACGGCGCGTAGTGCGTGGCGGAGGCGTCGGAAGCCGGGGCCGGGGTGGTCGTACTCCCCGACGGGTGACGGTCGTTCACCAACTTCTCTTTCGCCTCGACAACAGGGGCTGCCAGAGCAGTGCGGCGACTGTACCCGGCGGTATGCGGGCGCGACAATCTTCGGCTGGTTTCGCGTTGGCCGGAAACGGGCAATCGCCCGTGTTTCGGGGGACGGCGGACGCGAGTTTGGCTTTGTGTTCGAAATGCGTTCGATGATGGGTGACGGTGGGTCACCTGTGGGACGGCTGTGTCGCCTGCCGTGAGGTCCGGCGAACCACCCGTTCGCCCGTCCGGGCGCCCGGCCGGAGCCGCTCCCGGGGTGCCGTCAGGCCACCGTCAGGCCGCCCGCGACCGTCTCCTCGGCCCGCGCGGCCTCCAGGGCCTCGCGTATCCCGGCCGCGACGGCCGGGTGCACCGGCAGGGCCAGGTGCCCGATCCCGGTCACGCGCACGTTCAGCGCGTCCAGGTCGGGATGGTCGACGCAGGCGGCCTCCAGCGGATCCATCACGGAGTCCAGGTCGCTCCAGAAGCTGACGAAGCGGGTGCGGCAGCCGGGCGCGGGCCGGGCCAGCTCCTCGATCACCTCGGAGCCCGGACGCATCTGCCGCACGATCGGATGCGCGCTGGCCAGCGGCACGGCCCGGGTGCCGGAGTGCGGGGTGCCCAGCGTGACCAACGTGCGCACCCTCAGGTCACCGCCCAGACACTGCACGTAATAACGCGCGATCAGACCGCCGAGGCTGTGGCCCACGATGTCCACGCGGTCACTGCCCGTGCGGGCGCAGATCTCCTCGATGTGCCGGCCCAGCAGTTCGGCGGCGGTCCGGATGTCGCAGGTCAGCGGGGAGTAGTTCAGCGACTCGACGCGCTGCCCGCCGTTGCGGACCAGACTGCGGCGCAGCAGGACGAAGACGGAGCGGTTGTCGATGAACCCGTGCAGCAGCACCACCGGCGGGCCCGGGCGGGCGGGCAGTCGCGTCGTGCCCTCCCCGGCGGCCAGCGGGGCGCAGCGGCGTTCCTGGACCAGGCCGGTCGGATACAGCAGCAGGTGGCCGGCCAGGATCGCGGCCTCCAGCGCGGTCGCCTTGAACAGTGTCATGGAGAGGTCGACCAGTCTGCCGGGCCACAGGCGCCGGTAGAACGGGAGGAAGAGCGGAAGTACCCCGGTGACCTTCATTGGCCGACCTCCTGTCGGCACCCGGGGGACGGCTCGGTCCCCCGTGTGCCCTCATGTCCCACCGTGTGATTTCCCCCTCTGTCCGCACCGTAAAACCGCCGGTTGCGCGATGCTGGAGATAACGTTCGTTCACTTGCCCACGGGTGGCGGAACGTGCCAGATATGCGGTACTTGTCGGTACGAGCGGAAGCGGTCGCTTCCGTGGTCGCTTGATGGAGGCAGTGATGGGTGTGGCAGCCGGTCCGATCCGCGTGGTGGTGGCGAAGCCGGGGCTCGACGGCCACGATCGCGGGGCCAAGGTCATCGCGCGGGCGCTGCGCGACGGAGGTATGGAGGTCATCTACACCGGCCTGCACCAGACGCCGGAGCAGATCGTCGACACCGCCATCCAGGAGGACGCCGACGCGATCGGCCTGTCCATCCTCTCCGGTGCCCACAACACCCTCTTCGCCGCCGTCATCGACCTCCTCAAGGAGCGCGACGCCGCGGACATCCTCGTCTTCGGCGGCGGCATCATCCCGGAGGAGGACATCCCGCCGCTGAAGGAGAAGGGTGTCGCGGCGATCTTCACTCCCGGTGCGACCACCACCGAGATCGTGGACTGGGTGCGCGGCAACGTCCGGCAGCCCGCCTAGCCGCCGTACCCCTGAAGCGGCCCGGACGGCAGCGGTGACCCGGGGCGGCTCGGCGTCTCCGGCCGCAGTTCCGCGGCCATCGCCGCCCGCAGCCGCAGCGTGGCGGTGAGCCGCTGGAACGCCTCGGCCCAGTAGCCCCCGGCGCCCGGCGACGCGTCCTCCCGCTCGTCGGGCAGCGTGAGCAGGCCCTCCAGGCGGGTGGCCTCCGCCGGGTCCAGGCAGCGCTCGGCCAGTCCCATCACCCCGCTGAAACTCCAGGGGTAACTGCCCGCGTCCCGTGCGATGTCCAGGGCGTCCACCACGGACCGGCCGAGCGGGGCGGCCCATGGGACCGCGCACACCCCGAGCAGCTGGAACGCCTCCGACAGGCCGTGCGTCGCGATGAACCCGGCCACCCACACGGCCCGCTCCTCCGGCTCCAGCGCGCCCAGCAGCTTCGCCCGCTCCGCCAGCGACACCGCTCCCGGCCCGCCGGCCTCCGGGGCCGACGGCGTGCCGAGCAGTGCCCTCGACCACACGGCGTCGCCCTGGCGCACCGCCGCCCGGCACCAGGCCGCGTGCAGCTCCGCCTGCCAGTCGTCCGCCACCGGCAGCCCCACGATCTGCTCCGGAGTACGTCCGCCGAGCCGGCCCGCCCAGATGCCGAGCGGTGCCGCCTCCACCAGCTGACCCAGCCACCACGACCGTTCTCCTCTGCCCGTGGGAGGCTTCGCCGCCACACCGTCACGCTCCATGCCCGGATCGCACTCGGGTGGCGCCTCCACGACGACCGTCGGCGAGTTCCCCGTCCGGTCCAGGGCCACACATGCCGCCGCCCGGACCGCCATCCGCGCGGCGAGCGCCGACCCCGGCAGCGTGGACAGCAGCTCCGCCGCCGTCGACCTGACGTTGCGGCTGCGGTCACCGAGCGCCTGTTCGAGGAACGGCTCGTCCTCCAGGGACAGGCCCGTGCGCAGCGAGTCGAGGAACATCAGCCGGTCCTCGGCCCGCTCCGTCGGCCAGGTCGACGCCAGCAGCTCCCGGGCGGGCGCGGGCGTACGGGCGCGCAGCGCGGCCAGCAGCGCCACCCGCTCGGCGAACAGGCCCTCCTCCCACAGCCGCCGCACCGCTTCCCCGTCCGCCGGGTCGGGCAGGGTCGCACCGCCGCCCGGCGCCGAGCGCAGCGCGAAGCGCCAGTCCGGGTTCAGCCGGGCCAGCCACAGCGCCCGGGGCCCGGCGAACGCCAGCGCCGCCGGCCGCAGGTCCGTCCGGCCGCGGGCTGCGTCCAGCAGCGCGGGCAGCGCCTGCGGGGGTGCCGCGTACCCGTGGGCGCCGGCCGCGGCGAGCCACTGCGGGAGCAGCTCGATGAGGTCCGGGGAGCTGCCGCGCCGGCCGCCGCCCCCGCCTCCGGGGCGGTCGGCCAGCAGGATCGCGAGCCTGCGCGACGCGGCCGCGGGCAGCGCGGGCCGGGGGTCGCGCGGAGCGGGCTCCGGGCGGGGCGCGGCCCGCCCGGGCCGCAGTCCCGCCCGCCGCCGCACGGTGGCCACGGCGGCGGCGTCCAGCAGCGCCGCCGGGGCCTGCCCGCCGGGCGCCACCGCCGGGGGCCGTCGGTCGGTGCCGAGGAGGGCCGTGGTGACGAGATCCTCCCAGGGGCTCGCGGCTGCCGGGGCGCCCCCGGCGGCCGGGCTGCCGTTCATGCCGTCTTCTTCCGCCACGCCCTCTCCTCCCTCACGCCGTTTGCGTCATGCCGTCGCTCTCCTCGTGCCGCTCCCGTCGCGTCCCTCCGCGCGGCGCGCCCGTCCGCCGCCCTCTCGGGCTGCGGCCGTCCCGTTGCCGTCAGCACAGCGTCACCGGCTCGCCCGGCCCCTGCGGCCAGGCCGTCAGCGGGGTGAAGCCGCGGTGGCCGCACTCGCCGAAGACCTTGACGGGGGCGCCGCCCGAAAGGGCGACCAGCCGCCACAGACCCGCTCGGGACGGTGCGGCGGCGACGACCGGGAGCGCCGAGTCCTCCTCCGCGTCGGCCAGTTGCCAGGAACCCGGTTCGGGGCCCGGTGCCGGGACGACGCGGTCCAGGGTGACCGGGACCGAGTCCAGCCAGGGGTCCGCGCACAGCGCCTCGCCGTAGCGGGCCGCGGCCTCGGCCGTGGTCACACCGGGCGGGCGCAGGCCGGTGGGTGCGGGCGGGGCGTACCGCTCGCCCAGCGCCGCCCGGGCCTGTCCGGCGCCAGGGAACCCGGTCAGGTCGGCCTCCACCGCCAGACCGACCGGCAGCGACAGCTCGGGGGCCCGGCCCGCCGCGCCGTAGGACAGGAGCAGCCGGGTGTGGCCCGACTCGGCGCCGTGCAGCCAGATCCGGCGTGTCGTCAGTTTCGGGTCCACCGTGTCGTACTGCGCGAGGACCAGCCAGCGGTCGCGCACCGGCGGGCCGTCCGCCGGCGCGGGCAGACCGAGCCGGGAGCGGACGGTGGCCGCGAGCTCGTCCGGCAGCCGGTCGCGCCGCAGCCAGCCCCGGTCCAGCAGGTGCAGCAGGGCGCACTCCTCCAGCAGCCGGGCCGGCCAGCCGGGTCCGGAACCGGGTATCGCCCCCAACTCCCTCACTCTGGCGGCCAGTCCGGGCGCCTGCGCGTCGACCATGCGGGCCGCCGTCTCGTCCCACAGGCCGTACCCCGCCTGCTCGGCCGAGGCCAGACCGGCGCGCAACAGGTCGGACAGGCGCTGCTCCAGCTCGGTCGCGCCCGCCGTCACCCGCTCGGCCCGGCGCTCCGCCCGCCGCCGCGCCGCCTCCGGGTCGGCGGACCCGGTGGCGGAACTCCCGCCGCTCTCAGCCCGTTCGCCCTCCGCGCGCCCGCGTCTGCCCGACAGCCACTGCTCGGCCCACTCCGGCGGCTCGGCCACCGGGGCGACCTCGCCCCCCGGTTCCGCCCACAGCAGCAGCAGTCCCAGCGCGTGCTTGCACGGGAACTTCCGGCTCGGGCAACTGCACTTGTAGGCGGGCCCCGCGGTGCCCGCGAGGTCCACCACCGTCTGGTACGGCTTGCTGCCACTGCCCTTGCACAGCCCCCACACCGTCCCCTCTCCGCTGCCGGCCCCGGACCACGGCCCGGCCGTGCCCAGCTTGCTCCCCGCTTTGCGTGACGCGGCGTCAGGCGCCAGTGCCAGCACCTGCTCAGCGGTCCAGCGCACCCCCTGCTCAGTCATGCCACCGACGGTAGGTCCCGCCACTGACAATCGGCCCTGACAGGGCGTTTGCACAGGTCAGGGCGATTGTCAGTGGCGTGGTGCACGGTGGATGCCAGATGACCACCGGCCGAGCTGGAGGGGGCCTCAGCCATGACTGTGTCCATGGAATCCGTGGAACCGGACTCCGTCGAAAACAGCGGGAGCACGGCCGCTCAGGCGCTGCGCCCGCACGCCGAGCACGCCTTCGCGGCCGAACTCGCCGCGCTGGCCGCCCAGGACGACCGCCCGCGCCCGGCCCGCTGGAGACTGTCGCCGTGGGCGGTGGCGACGTACCTGCTCGGCGGCACCCTGCCGGACGGCACCGTGATCACCCCGAAGTACGTGGGCCCGCGCCGCATCGTGGAGGTCGCCGTCACCACCCTCGCCACCGACCGCGCCCTGCTCCTGCTCGGTGTGCCCGGCACGGCCAAGACCTGGGTGTCCGAGCACCTGGCGGCCGCGGTCAGCGGCGACTCGACCCTGCTGGTCCAGGGCACCGCGGGCACCCCGGAGGAGGCGATCCGGTACGGCTGGAACTACGCGCAGCTGCTCGCGCACGGACCCAGCCGCGACGCCCTGGTGCCCAGCCCCGTCATGCGGGCCATGTCCGAGGGCATGACGGCCCGGGTGGAGGAGCTGACCCGCATCCCGGCCGACGTGCAGGACACGCTGATCACCATCCTGTCCGAGAAGACCCTGCCCATCCCGGAACTGGGCCAGGAGGTGCAGGCGGTCCGCGGGTTCAACCTCATCGCCACCGCCAACGACCGCGACCGCGGGGTCAACGACCTCTCCAGCGCGCTGCGCCGCCGCTTCAACACCGTGGTGCTGCCGCTGCCGGAGAGCCCCGACGCCGAGGTGGACATCGTCACCCGGCGCGTCGAGCAGCTCGGCCGGTCCCTGGACCTGCCGGCCGTGCCGGAGGGCATCGACGAGATCCGCCGGGTGGTGACCGTCTTCCGGGAGCTGCGCGACGGCACCACCGCCGACGGCCGGACGAAGGTGAAGTCACCGAGCGGCACGCTGTCCACCGCCGAGGCGATCTCCGTCGTCACCAACGGCCTCGCCCTGGCCGCCCACTTCGGCGACGGCGTCCTGCGCCCGGCGGACGTGGCCGCCGGCATCCTCGGCGCGGTGGTCCGGGACCCGGCGGCCGACCGCGTGATCTGGCAGGAGTACCTGGAGACCGTCGTGCGCGAGCGCGACGGCTGGAAGGACTTCTACCGGGCCTGCCGCGAGGTGAGCCGATGAGCGACGACTCCACCTGGGGAAGGGCGTACGCCCACGGGCCGGCCGAGCCGGCGAGCGACGACTCCACCTGGGGGAAGGCGCACGCACCAGGGCCGGCCGAGCCGGCGAGCGACGACGACTCCACCTGGGGCAAGGTGTACGCCCGCGGGCCGCTGCTGCTCGGGGTACGGCACCACGGGCCGGGCTCCGCGCGCGCCGTACGGGCCGCCCTGGAAGCCGCCCGGCCCGAGGTGGTGCTGATCGAGGGGCCTCCGGAGGCAGACCCGCTGATCCCGCTGGCCGCCGACCCGGAGATGCGGCCTCCGGTGGCGCTGCTCGCCCATGCCGTGGACGAGCCCGGCCGCTCCGCCTTCTGGCCGCTGGCCGAGTTCAGCCCCGAGTGGGTGGCGATCCGCTGGGCCCTCGAACAGGGCGTCCCGGCCCGCTTCGTCGACCTGCCCGCCACCCACACCCTGGCGTGGGACACCGAGTCCGACGCACCGCAGGGCACCGACGCCGGCGGCGACACGCCCGCCGGAACCGGGGACCAGGACGAGCCTGGCGCCGAGGAGGGGTCCGGTCCCGGGGAGGAGGCCGGCCCCGGGCGGGACCTGCGCGTCGACCCGCTCGCCGTGCTCGCCGAGACCGCGGGGCACGACGACCCCGAGCGCTGGTGGGAGGACGTCGTCGAGCACCGCGGCTCGGGCCTGGGGGACCCGTTCGCGCCGTTCACCGCGCTGGAGGAGGCCATGACGGCGCTGCGGGAGCGGTACGGCGCCGCAGGCCGGCCCCGCGACCTGGTGCGCGAGGCCCACATGCGGCTCAAGGTGCGGGCCGCGCGCAAGGAGTTCGGGGACGCGGTGGCCGTGGTGTGCGGGGCGTGGCACGTACCCGCGCTGCGCGAGAGGACCACCGTCACCGCGGACCGGGCGCTGCTGAAGGGCCTGCCCAAGGTCAGGACCGACCTGACCTGGGTGCCGTGGACCCACCGCAGGCTCGCCCGGGCGAGCGGGTACGGCGCGGGGATCGACTCGCCGGGCTGGTACGGGCACCTGTTCCGGGCCAGGGACAGGCCGGTCGAGAGATGGCTGACGAAGGTGGCGGGGCTGCTGCGCGAGGAGGACCGCGTCGTCTCCTCCGCGCACGTCATCGAGGCGGTGCGGCTCGCGGAGACGCTGGCCGCCATGCGCGGCCGGCCGCTGCCCGGTCTGAGCGAGACCACCGAAGCGGTGCGGGCGGTGATGTGCGACGGCTCGGACGTCCCGCTGGCGCTGGTGCACGACCGGCTGGTCGTCGGTGACGTGCTGGGGGAGGTGCCACAGGCGGCGCCCGCGGTGCCGTTGCAGCGCGACCTGGCCCGCGAGCAGCGCCGGCTGCGGCTGCGGCCGGAGGCCCTGGAGCGCGAGCTGGAACTCGACCTGCGGGGCGGGACCGACGCCGGCCGCAGCAGACTGCTGCACCGGCTGCGGCTGCTCGGCGTCGACTGGGGCGAGCCGGCCCGGTCGCGGGGGAGCACCGGCACCTTCCGGGAGACCTGGCGGCTGCGCTGGGAGCCGGAGCTCTCGGTGCGGGTCGCCGAGGCCGGCGTGTGGGGGACGACCGTGCTCGCGGCGGCCACGGCCCGGGCCGAGGCGGAGGCGACGGCGGCCCGGGCCCTCGCCGACGTCACCACGCTCGCCGAGCACTGCCTGCTCGCCGGGCTGCCGGACGCGCTGCCCGTGGTGATGCGGGTACTCGCCGACCGCGCCGCCCTGGACACGGACGTCGGTCACCTGGCCCAGGCGCTGCCCGCCCTGGTCCGCTCCCTGCGCTACGGCGACGTGCGCGGCACCGACACCGGAGCCCTGGCGGGCGTCGCGGCGGGCCTGGCCGAGCGGATCTTCGTCGGCCTCCCGCCCGCCTGCGCCGCCCTGGACACGGACGCGGCGGAGGAGATGCGCAGCCATGTCGACGCCGTGCACGGCGCCGTGGGCCTCCTGGCCGAGACGCCGACCGGTACGCCGGGCACCGGACACGCGGACCTGCGCGCCCGCTGGCGCTCGGTGCTGCGGACGCTGGCCCTGCGGGACACGGTGCCAGGTGTGGTCAGGGGACGGGCCGTACGCCTGCTGCTCGACGACGGCGAGCTGGGGCCGGGGGAGGCGGCCCGGCTGATGGGACTGGTGCTGTCGCCCGGGACCCCGCCGGCCGACGCGGCCGCGTGGATCGAGGGCTTCGTCGGGGGCGGGGGCGGCATGCTGCTGGTCCACGACGACCGGCTGCTCACGCTGGTCGACAGCTGGCTGACGGGGGTGTCCGCCGAGGCGTTCACGGACGTGCTCCCCCTGCTGCGGCGCACGTTCTCCGCTTACGAGCCCGCCGTGCGCAGAACCCTCGGCGAACTCGTGCGGCGCGGCCCGGGCGGGCCCGCCGTCCCGGCCTCCCGTGCGGTCGGCACACCGGGCTTCGCCGCCGAACCTGACGCCGAGCGGGCCGACGCCGTCCTGCCGGTCCTGCGGCTGCTCCTCGGCCCGGACCCGGAGGAGGCGGCGGAACACGGGCGGACGCAGCGGACGGCCGAAGCCGTAGGTCTTGTGGGGGTGGGCGGATGACGACCGGAGCGACGACGCCGGACGCGGCGGCGGGGGTGGCGGCCGGGGCGCCCGACGGCGACCCGGCGGGTGAGCGGCTGCGCCGTTGGCGGCTGGTGCTCGGCGGCGACCAGGCCGACGGCACCGGATGCGCGCTGTCGGGCCGCGACGCGGCGATGGACGGCACCCTCGCCGCGCTCTACGGCAAGGGCGACAAGCCGCAGCCGGGCCGGGAACGCGCGGCGGGCCTGGGCGCCTCGGCGCCGTCCGTGGCGCGCTGGCTCGGGGACATCCGCACCTACTTCCCCTCCTCCGTCGTCCAGGTCATGCAGCGCGACGCCATCGACCGGCTCGGCCTCGCCTCGCTGCTGCTGGAGCCGGAGATGCTGGAGGCGGTCGAGGCCGACGTGCACCTGGTGGGCACGCTGCTCTCGCTGAACAAGGCGATGCCGGAGACGACGAAGGAGACGGCGCGGGCGGTGGTGCGCAAGGTGGTCGAGGACCTGGAGAAGCGGCTGGCCGGCCGCACCCGCGCCACCCTCGACGGCGCCCTGGACCGCAGCGCGCGCGTCAGCAGGCCCCGCCACCACGACATCGACTGGAACCGCACCGTCGCGGCCAACCTCAAGCACTATCTGCCCGAGTACCGCACGGTCGTGCCGGAACGGCTCATCGGGTACGGGCGGGCCGCCCGGTCGGTGAAGAAGGAGGTCGTCCTCTGCATCGACCAGTCCGGGTCGATGGCGGCGTCCGTGGTCCACGCGTCGGTGTTCGGGGCGGTGCTCGCCTCCATGCGGTCGATCAGCACCCGGCTGGTCGTCTTCGACACGGCGGTGGTGGACCTCACCGACCAGCTCGACGACCCGGTCGACGTCCTCTTCGGCACCCAGCTCGGCGGCGGTACGGACATCAACCGCGCCCTCGCCTACTGCCAGTCGCAGATCACCCGGCCCGCCGAGACGGTGGTCGTGCTGATCAGCGACCTGTACGAGGGGGGCATCCGCGACGAGATGCTGAAGCGGGTCGCGGCGATGAAGGCGTCCGGAGTGCAGTTCGTCGCCCTGCTCGCGCTGTCGGACGAGGGCGCGCCCGCCTACGACCGCGACCACGCGGCGGCGCTTGCTGCGCTCGGCGCACCGGCGTTCGCCTGCACCCCCGATCTGTTCCCGGAGGTGATGGCGGCGGCGATCGAGAAGCGGCCCCTGCCGATACCGGACACCGCGTGACGCCCGGCCGTAAAAGGGACATGACTACCCATCGGTAACACAGGGCTTGCGCTACCTCGGGCGGAACGTGCGAGGATCGACGCCGCTTTGCCGTGCCGATCCGAGGAAGCGTCCGCCTCTTGACCCTGCCAGCCGCTCCGTTCGGTACCGCCGTGCGCGTGCTGCGTACGGCGGCCGGCCGCCGCGCGCTGCAACTGGTGCTCGTCGTGGGCGGGTTGTTCGTGCTCGGCTTCCTCTGCGGGGAGCAGGCCCACGCGGCCGAGGGAGCGCCGACGGCGGTCACCGGTCAAGTCACCATCCCGGTGCGGGACGTGGCGCGCACGGCCTCCGGGGCCCTGGAGGGGGCGCAGGCCGAGGTGTCGGCCCTGCCCGCCGTTCCCCCGGTGCACCTGCCGACTCTCCCGCCCGCGCCGACCGTGCATCCGCCGACCGTGCCGCATCTGCCGGGCACGCAGCTGCCGGCGCTGCCGCATCTCCCGGCCCTGCCGGGCCCGCAGTTGCCGGAGCTGCCGGGCACGCCTGAGCCGGCTTCCGGTCCGCCGTCCCCGCCCCTGCCGCAGGACCGCGGGGGTTCCGAGCCTCCGGCGCGACCGGCACGACCGGCGCGACCGGCGCCGGAAGCTCCGACGGCTTCCGCGTCCCGGCCCGTCCGGAACGGCGGCACGGCAGCGGCGGCCGGCCCGGCGCACCGGGTGCGCGGCGAGGCCCGTACCGCCGCCTCGGGCGCGCGCCCGTCGGCCACCGCCTACGGGCCGCACGCGACCAGCGCCGCCGCCCACGTTTCCGCGGCGCCCGCGCGGGCCTCCGCCCGTCCCGGCGCGGCTCCCGTCGCGCTGCCCGCCGGCGCACCGGCGCCGTCGCGTCCCCCCGGGGACCCGGACGGCGTGCTGGCCAAGCAGGTGGCCGACGCCCCCGCGCCCCGCCACGGTGACGGCCGCGCCGTCGCGCCCGACGCCGGGGCGCCGCCGCGGCTCGCGCCGGCCGGCACGGTCGCCCGTGCCGACGCGCCACGGACCCGGGAACGGCACCGCGACGTGCTGGTCACCCCCGGCTAGGTCTCCGGGCCGGACCGCGCCTCGCGGCCCTCCCTCCCGGCTCTCCCTCCCGGCTCTCTCCCCGCGACCCTCGCGCGGACGGTGGGCGCGGGCGGGCGTCTCGTCGACGGGGCCGGGCGGAGCGCCGGTGCCGTCCCTTCTGGCCGTGTTCACGACACGGCTCGCCCACACGGCGTGCAGCGCGTGCGGCAGGGCATCAGCTACCTGGGCTGACGCCCCCATGAACTCCGCGGGGCCGTCGGCACCCGGACGGCCGAACGCCGTCGGACCGTCCGGCCGGCCCCCCGCGAGAAGGAGCGGGTGGTCCCCATTGGGGTGGGGATCACCCGCTCAGGGCCCCTCCGGGCCCGGCCAGGGGCCTCACCGGGTCAACCCCAGCCCGGTGAGGCCTCGCACTTCCCCGCGAGGTCGGCACCGCGTGTCAGGAAACCCGGCATCATGTGACAGGTATCACCGCTCAGGTGTGACCCTCGATTTAGGGCGCTCCGGGTAGCGGCGATAACCTGCGAGACGGACATGCCGCGCGCTCGGACACCGTGTGCGCTCCCCTAGTGACAAGCGGACGTCACGTTGCCCTTCGCGGCACGCCCACGCATCCAACGAACCGCGAGATCACTGATAGGGACGGAAGCGCGTGGACCTGTTCGAGTACCAGGCGAGGGACCTCTTCGCCAAGCACGATGTACCGGTGCTGGCCGGTGAAGTCATCGACACGCCTGAGGCGGCGCGCGCGATCACCGAGCGGCTCGGCGGCAAGTCCGTCGTCAAGGCGCAGGTGAAGGTCGGTGGCCGCGGCAAGGCCGGTGGCGTCAAGCTGGCCGCCTCCGCGGACGAGGCCGTCGCCCGTGCGACGGACATCCTCGGCATGGACATCAAGGGCCACACGGTCCACAAGGTCATGATTGCCGAGACCGCCCCGGAGATCGTCGAGGAGTACTACGTCTCCTACCTCCTCGACCGTGCGAACCGCACCTTCCTCTCCATCGCCTCCGTCGAGGGCGGCATGGAGATCGAGGAGGTGGCGGCCACCCGTCCGGAGGCCGTCGCCAAGACGCCGATCGACCCGATCGACGGTGTGGACGAGGCCAAGGCCCGCGAGATCGTCGAGGCCGCCAAGTTCCCGGCCGAGGTCGCGGACAAGGTCGTGAACGTCCTCGTCAAGCTGTGGGACACCTTCATCAAGTCGGACGCCCTCCTCGTCGAGGTCAACCCGCTCGCGAAGGTCGCCTCCGGTGAGGTCATCGCCCTCGACGGCAAGGTGTCGCTCGACGAGAACGCCGAGTTCCGCCACCCCGAGTACGCGGAGCTCCACGACAAGGACGCCGCCAACCCGCTCGAGGCGGCCGCCAAGGAGAAGAACCTCAACTACGTCAAGCTCGACGGTGAGGTCGGCATCATCGGCAACGGCGCGGGTCTCGTCATGAGCACCCTGGACGTCGTCGCCTACGCCGGTGAGAACCACGGCGGCGTCAAGCCCGCCAACTTCCTGGACATCGGCGGTGGCGCCTCCGCCCAGGTCATGGCGAACGGCCTGGAGATCATCCTGGGCGACCCGGACGTCAAGTCCGTCTTCGTGAACGTCTTCGGTGGCATCACCGCCTGTGACGAGGTCGCCAACGGCATCGTCCAGGCGCTGAAGCTCCTGGAGGACCGCGGCGAGAACGTCTCCAAGCCGCTCGTCGTCCGCCTCGACGGCAACAACGCCGAGCTGGGCCGGCAGATCCTCACGGACGCCAACCACCCGCTGGTGCAGCGCGTCGACACCATGGACGGCGCGGCCGACAAGGCCGCCGAGCTGGCCCACGCCGCCAAGTAAGCACTCAGGACGAGGACACAACACACCATGGCTATCTGGCTCAACAAGGACAGCAAGGTCATCGTCCAGGGCATGACCGGCGCCACCGGCATGAAGCACACCAAGCTCATGCTCGGTGACGGCACCCAGGTCGTGGGCGGCGTGAACCCGCGCAAGGCGGGTCAGACCGTGGACTTCGACGGCACCGAGGTACCCGTCTTCGGGACCGTCAAGGAGGCCATCGACAAGACCGGCGCCAACGTCTCCGTCATCTTCGTGCCGGAGAAGTTCACCAAGGACGCGGTCGTCGAGGCCATCGACGCCGAGATCCCGCTGGCCGTCGTGATCACCGAGGGCATCGCCGTGCACGACACGGCCGCCTTCTGGGCGTACGCCGGCAAGAAGGGCAACAAGACCCGCATCATCGGCCCGAACTGCCCCGGCATCATCACCCCGGGCCAGTCGAACGTCGGCATCATCCCGGGCGACATCACGAAGCCGGGCCGCATCGGCCTGGTCTCGAAGTCCGGCACGCTGACGTACCAGATGATGTACGAGCTGCGTGACATCGGCTTCTCGACCGCCGTCGGCATCGGTGGCGACCCGATCATCGGCACCACGCACATCGACGCCCTGGCCGCGTTCCAGGACGACCCCGAGACCGAGCTCATCGTGATGATCGGTGAGATCGGTGGCGACGCCGAGGAGCGCGCGGCCGCGTTCATCAAGGAGAACGTGACCAAGCCGGTCGTCGGCTACGTCGCGGGCTTCACCGCACCCGAGGGCAAGACGATGGGCCACGCCGGTGCCATCGTCTCCGGTTCGTCCGGCACCGCCCAGGCGAAGAAGGAGGCCCTCGAGGCCGCCGGCGTCAAGGTCGGCAAGACCCCGACCGAGACCGCGAAGCTGGCCCGGGAGATCCTGAGCGCCTGAGTTCGCCGCACGCCCGCAGGCCCGTCCCGTCACCGGGGCGGGCCTGCGGGCGTTCTGGTGCCCGCGGGCGGGTCCGGCCGCCCGCGGGCACGGTCAGCGGGCCGCCGGGGCGATGCGGTCCGGGCCGTTGTCCTCCGCGCGCCGGAGCTTCGCGCGCAGCGCCTGCTGCTCCGGGGAGAGCGGGCCCAGGGCCGGGGGAGGCGGCACGCCCTGGACGGCCTGGGCCGGGGCGATGGGCGGTTCGTAGTGGGTGGGCGCGGAGCGCAGGGTCAGTGCCGTCGCCCCGATGATCGTGACCGTGAAGGCGATCGCCGCCCGGGTCCAGAACACGTTGCGGCGCTCGCCGCAGGTGCGCACCGTGGTGGGACCGGTCGCGAGCAGCCGCTCCGAGGAGGCCAGTTCGGCCAGGCGCCGGTGCAGCACCCCGGGGTCGGCCAGCGCCGGGATCTGCTCGGCGACGACCTCACGGGCCCGGGTCAGCCGGCCGGCGGCGGCCGGGGTGCTCGCCTCCGTCTCCGCCGCCGTCTCCGGCAGGTCGAGGCCGACGCCGTCGTACAGGACGAGCGTGCGCCGGTAGGAGGGCGGGAGCCGCAGCAGGGCGGTGAGCAGGGCGCGGTCGGCCGGGTCGGCGGGCGGGGGCTCGGGGGAGCGGTAGCGGGGGCGGAAGCGGTGCCAGGGGGAGAGGGCGCACTCGTAGGCGATCGCGCGCACCCAGCCCGCCGGGTCCCGGTCGCGGGCCACCTCGGGCCAGCGCTGCCAGGCGAACTGGAAGGCCCGCTCCACGGACTCCCTGGCCAGCTCGCGGCGCCCGCAGAGCAGGTAGGTCTGCCGTACGAGGGCGGGAGCGCAGAACGCGTACAGCGCGTCGAACGCCTGATCGGGCGTCAGGGCCGCGGGCACACCGGCGTTTTCGGGCGGTCGCTCACCCGGGACCGTAGGGCTTTCCGTCACTGGACACCACCCCTTCGTACGAAAAAGTACATAAACATATATTGGGCGACACATCGGAGGTTCTCCTGTTACGACGGGAAAGCGCGTGTCGTTGGGAGCATGGCGGGGTGACCTTGATGACCGCTCGCCGACCGTCGTTGTCGCCCCTGCTCCAGCGGCTGCGGGACCGATCGCCCGGCCTGGGCGCCGGCCTGCTGGGCGGCGCGGTCGCCGCCGGGCTCGGCCTCGGCTCGCTCGCCGTCCTCGTGCTCGCCCTGTGGATCAGCTCGCCGTACCCCGACAGCGGGCCGGGCGGCGCGCTGCACGTCGCCGCCGCCCTCTGGCTGCTCGCGCACGGGGTCGAACTGGTCCGCACCGACACGCTCTCCGGCGCTCCCCTGCCCGTGGGCGTCACCCCGTTGCTGCTGCTCGCGCTGCCCGTGTGGCTGCTGCACCGGGCCGCACGGGACGCGACGGAGGTGCCCGCCGAACCCGACGGCCCCCCGCCCGTCCCGGCGCGCACCGCGTGGACCGGGGTGGTCCTCGGCTACCTCGCCGTCGGCGGGGCGGCCGCGCTGTACTGCTCCGGCAGCGAACTCCGCCCCTCCTGGGTGTGGGTGACGGTGTGTCTGCCGGTGGTCGCGGCGGGGGCGGCGGCGAGCGGGGTCTGGGCGGCCCACGGCTGCCCGCGCGAACCGGTGCTCCGCCTGCTGCTGGTGCTGCCCGACCGGCTGCGGCTGCTGCTGTTCGGGTCCGACGCCGGACCACGCCTCGGCGCCGCCGTACGGGCGGCGGGAGCCGGTACCGCCGTCCTGTCCGGGGGCGGGGCGCTGCTGCTCGCCGGGTCCCTGGTGCTGCACGGACCGGCGGCACGGGCGTCCTTCCTCCAGCTCACGGAGGGCTGGACCGGGCGCTTCGCCGTCCTGCTGCTCGGCGTCGCGCTGATCCCCAACGCGGCGGTGTGGTCGGCGTCCTACTCCCTCGGCCCCGGCTTCGCCCTCGGCGCCGGGCACCTGGTGCACCCGCTCGCCTCCGACCCGGCGCCCCTGCTGCCCCCCTTCCCGCTGCTCGCGGCGGTACCGGACGCTGGCCCCGGCACGCGGCTCACCTGGGCGGTGGGAGTGGTGCCGGTGGTGGCCGGGGTGACGGTCGCCTGGTTCGTGGCGCGGGCCGCCGTGCGGCTCGGGGAGCGGGACGAGCAGGGCAGGCGGGCGCCCGCCCCCGTGTCACCGGCGCCCTGGCCGGCGGCGCGCACGGCCGGGGTCCTCGTGCTGTCCGCGCTGGTCTGCGCCGGCTTCCTCGCCCTCCTCGCCGCGCTGTCCGGCGGCCCCCTGGGTACGGCGGCACTGTCCCGGTTCGGGCCGGTCTGGTGGCAGAGCGGCGGAGCGACCGCCGGCTGGATCACGGTGACCGGACTGCCGGTGGTGCTGACGGTACGAGGGTGGCGGCTGTGGCGCCGCGGGGTGCACGCCAGGGCCGTACCGGGGTCGGGGCAGGGGGCAGGCACGGGCCGGGGAACCGGCGCGGGGAGGACGGCGGCGCGGTCGGTGGCCGGGGTGGCCGGCGGGAACGCGAAGGGGGCCGCGAGGACCGCGGCCCAGGAGTCGCCCATGGGCACGGCGGGGAAGGCGGCGAAGGGCGCGGGCCGTGCCGCGGCGCCGTCCACCGGGCCGGGCGAGGACGAGCTGTACGACTTCGTGCCCGCGCAGGACCCGTTCCCCCCGGCCTGGCAGCACGACGACCTCGCGCGTACCTCGCGCTGGGCGGCCCTCCGCGAGGCCTCGGCGCCGCCGGAGGCCGCCGGCCGGCCCGCGGAGAAGGGGTCCGCCCCCACCGGGGGCCCGGCGGACGGGACCGGCACGCACGGAGTGCCCGGCACGGACGGAGTGCCCGGCACGGACGAGGCGACCGGCACGGTGGGGAAGGGCGGCACGGCGGATCCGGCGGGCGCGGCACACCAGAATCTCCCGGCAGGCCCGGCAGGCCCGGCAGGCCCGGCAGGCCCGGCAGGCCCGGCAGGCCCGGCAGGCCCGGCAGGCCCGGCAGGCCCGGCAGGCCCGGCCGGCCCGGCCGGAGAGGCGGACCATGCGGCCGGCTCGACCGGCCCGGCCGCCGACTCGGCCGCCGCACCCGACGAGTCCGGCCCCGAGGGCCGCGAGGGCGGTGCCCCCTAGGGCGTCAGCTGTTGTCGACCCCGAGCACCCCGCGCAGCTCCTTGGGCAGGAGCTGGTCGCAGGACTGCTTGGCCTCGTGGGTGAGGGCGTCGGTGACGCAGGTGTAGTAGTCGCGGTAGACCAGCTGCACGGTGAACGTCGTGCCCACCAGTGCCAGTGCCAGGCACGCGGTGACCACGCCGCCGATCGCCGCCGTGGTGTGCGGGCGGCCGCCCGGGGCCGGGGCCGGGGGAGCGGCCGGAGCAGGGGTGTCCGGGTTCCGGTCCGGGGTGCGGGGCTTGGCGCGCAGGGCGCTGATGCCCCAGTACAGGGCCAGCGCGCCCAGCAGCAGCGACACGTAGGGCCAGCTGAACAGGGCGAAGAAGACGGACCACATGCCGCACAGCAGCGCGTAGCGCGCGCGGCGCTGGGCCGGGTCCGTCGGGTCCCAGCGCAGGTTGGGCCCGCCCGGGCCGCCGGGGCCCTCGGGGCCGCCGCCGGGCCGCTGGCCGAAGCCGCCGGGGGAGCGGCCGGGCTGGTGGTCGCTCCACTGGCCGCCCCAGCCGGGGCCGTGCCCTGAGCCCTTGGACCCCTCGGGGTGACGGGGCTGCCAGGGCCGGTCCGGGCTGCCCTCGGGCGGCGGCGCGAACGGGTTGTCGTCCTGCTGCTCGCCGCCGCGTCCGTCGCCGTCCCCGCCGTTCTGGGGCGCCTCGGGCGGCGAGGCCGGCCTCTCCCGCAGCAGCACGGCGCCCCGCTCGCCCTCCTGGGCCGGGTGCGGCGGGAACGTGAGGAGTCGCAGGCTGCGGTCGGGCATCAAAAGAGCGTCTTCCCCTAGATGAGTACGGCTGTGCGACATGAGCTTCCACCCCGTCAACGCACCGCACGACGACCGCGTTCCCGGGGCAGCTCCTGGTTGATCCCCCCGAACGCTACCTTCCGGCCACACACCCGTCCCCCGGGGGCCTTCGACGGTGCCGGTATCGTTGCTGACGGTCGGCCGCTTCGTAGACTTCCCCGTATCCCGGGGCGCGAAGCATTCGTACGACTGTACAAACCGCCGGCCGGACACATCGCTCCCCCGAGAAAGGGCCCCACCGTGGCCGCCACCACCGCTGGCCAAGCGGTCAAGCGCCTCGTCGTGCTGGTCTCCGGATCCGGCACCAACCTGCAGGCGCTCCTGGACGAGATCGAGCGCACCGGAGCCGAGTCGTACGGCGCGCGGATCGTCGCCGTCGGGGCCGACCGCGACGGCATCGAGGGCCTCGCCCGCGCCGAGCGGGCCGGGCTGCCCACCTTCGTGTGCCGGGTGAAGGACTTCGCCGGCCGGGAGGAGTGGGACGCGGCCCTCGCCCGTGCCGTGGCCGACCACGAGCCCGACCTCGTGGTCTCCGCCGGGTTCATGAAGATCGTGGGCAAGGAATTCCTCGCGCGGTTCGGCGGCCGGTTCGTCAACACGCACCCCGCCCTGCTGCCCAGTTTTCCCGGGGCCCACGGCGTGCGCGACGCGCTCGCGTACGGCGCCCGGGTCACCGGCTGCACCGTCCACTTCGTCGACGACGGCGTCGACACCGGCCCGATCATCGCCCAGGGCGTGGTCGAGGTCCGGGACGAGGACGACGAGAGCGCGCTGCACGAGCGCATCAAGGAAGTCGAGCGAAGGCTGCTCGTCGAGGTCGTGGGGCGGCTCGCCCGCAACGGCTATCGCATTGAGGGACGAAAGGTAGTTATCCAGTGACCGCCACCGCCGAGAGCACCAAGCGGCCCATCCGCCGGGCGCTCGTCAGCGTCTACGACAAGACCGGCCTCGAAGACCTCGCGCGCGGGCTGCACGAGGCCGGGGTCGAGCTGGTCTCGACCGGGTCCACGGCCGGCCGGATCGCCGCCGCCGGTGTCCCCGTCACCAAGGTCGAGGAGCTCACCGGCTTCCCCGAGTGCCTGGACGGCCGGGTCAAGACCCTGCACCCGCGGGTGCACGCGGGCATCCTCGCCGACCTGCGTCTGGACAGCCACCGCGAGCAGCTCGCCGAGCTGGGCGTCGAGCCGTTCGACCTGGTCGTCGTCAACCTCTACCCGTTCCGGGAGACCGTCGCCTCCGGCGCCTCGCCCGACGAGTGCGTGGAGCAGATCGACATCGGCGGCCCCTCGATGGTCCGCGCCGCCGCCAAGAACCACCCCTCGGTCGCCGTGGTCACCAGCCCCGAGCGGTACGCCGACGTGCTGGCCGCCGCGCAGTCCGGCGGCTTCGACCTCGTCACCCGCAAGCGGCTCGCCGCCGAGGCCTTCCAGCACACGGCCGCCTACGACGTGGCCGTCGCCTCCTGGTTCGCCTCCTCCTACGCGCCCGTGGACGAGTCGCCGTTCCCCGACTTCCTCGGTGCCACCTGGGAGCGGGCGCACACCCTGCGCTACGGCGAGAACCCGCACCAGCCGGCGGCGCTGTACGTCGACGCCGGCGGCGCCGGCCTGGCCCAGGCCGAGCAGCTGCACGGCAAGGAGATGTCGTACAACAACTACACGGACACGGACGCCGCCCGCCGTGCCGCGTACGACCACGACGAGCCGTGCGTCGCGATCATCAAGCACGCCAACCCCTGCGGCATCGCGGTCGGCGCCGACGTGGCCGAGGCGCACCGCAAGGCGCACGCCTGCGACCCGCTGTCCGCGTTCGGCGGGGTCATCGCCGTGAACCGGCCGGTCAGCAAGGAGATGGCCGAACAGGTCGCGGAGATCTTCACCGAGGTCATCGTCGCGCCCGGCTACGAGGACGGGGCCCTGGAGGCCCTGACCAAGAAGAAGAACATCCGGGTTCTGCGGGCCCCGAACGGCCCGGCCAACCCCGTCGAGGTCAAGCCCGTCGACGGCGGTGTGCTGCTGCAGGAGACCGACCGGCTCCAGGCCGACGGCGACGACCCGGCCAACTGGACGCTGGCGACCGGCGAGGCGCTCTCCGCCGAGGAGCTGAAGGAGCTGGCCTTCGCCTGGAAGGCGTGCCGTGCGGTGAAGTCCAACGCGATCCTGCTCGCCAAGGACGGCGCCTCGGTCGGCGTCGGCATGGGCCAGGTCAACCGCGTCGACTCCTGCAAGCTGGCCGTCGAGCGGGCGGGCGAGGAGCGGGCCCGCGGCGCCTACGCGGCCTCGGACGCCTTCTTCCCCTTCCCGGACGGTCCCGAGATCCTCATCGGCGCGGGCGTGCGGGCGATCGTCCAGCCGGGCGGCTCGATCCGCGACGAGCTGGTCGTGGAGGCCGCCAAGAAGGCCGGCGTGACCATGTACTTCACCGGCACGCGCCACTTCTTCCACTGAGCCCGCCGGGCCCACCGGCCCCCGGGTTCGCACGGAAGCGGCCTCCGGCCCCCTGTGAAGGCGGGGGCCGGAGGCCGCTTCCGTGTTCAGGCGCTCAGGGCGCTGAAGGCGCCGGAGGCGCTCAGCTCACTGGGTCTTGATGACGATCGAGCCGCAGACCTTGTCGGCGAACGTCTGGCGCTTGGAGTCCCACGCCGGCCACAGCCAGCCCAGGTAGCAGGCGAGGCTGTCCAGGAAGTGGGCGAGACGGCGGACGAAGGCCATGCCGACGCCGAGCGGCTGGCCGGTCTCCTCCTTCACCAGGCGGATGCCCAGCGCCTTCTTGCCGATCGTCTGGCCGGTGCGGCCCTCCTGGATCAGCTGCCAGATCGCGACCGCGATGATGGCGAGCCCGCCGATCGCCGACAGCGCGGCGTTGTTGCGTCCCACGATCACGAGGATGTACGGCACCAGGAAGACCAGGCCGTCGACGAGGGTGCCCAGAAAGCGCTGTCCCCAGTTCGCGTACGGCGGCTGGACGCCGTAGCCGTAACCGCCCTGCTGCGGGTAGCCCGGGTAACCCGGCTGCTGCGGGTAGCCGTAACCCTGCTGCGGCGGGACGCCCTGCGGTGCCTGCGGGTAGCCGGGCTGCTGCTGCGGGTACCCGTAGGGCTGCTGCGGGTCCTGCGGCTGGCCGTAGGGGTTGTTGGGCGAGCCGAAACTCATGGCGGGTTTCCTCCGTTGACACTGCGGGGACGACGCGGAAGGAACGGAGGATCGTCAAGATCTGAGCGGTTTGCCCCCCAACCGGACCGCGGTACTGCGCCGTTCATCGTCGGGGGAGAGGCCGATTCTTGTCCAGCCGGATTCGCGAGGTGTTGTGCAAGTGCAACATCGTCGATCAAGGACGGCCGACCCGGCGGCGGGTGGGACCCGGCCGGAGGGCACCCGGATTGGAACCAGGGGCCGGTCATCCGCGAGGATGGGGGCATGACCGCCCAGATTCTCGATGGCAAGGCCACCGCAGCCGCGATCAAGTCCGATCTGACCGCCCGCGTGGCGGCGCTGAAGGAGAAGGGCGTCACGCCCGGCCTCGGCACGATCCTGGTCGGGGAGGACCCCGGCAGCCAGAAGTACGTCGCAGGCAAGCACCGCGACTGCGCGCAGGTCGGCCTCGCCTCCATCCAGCGTGAGCTGCCGGCGACGGCCACCCAGGAGGAGATCGAGGCGGTCGTCCGCGAGCTGAACGAGGACCCCGCCTGCACCGGCTACATCGTCCAACTCCCGCTGCCCAAGGGCATCGACGAGAACCGCATCCTGGAACTGATGGACCCGGCCAAGGACGCCGACGGCCTGCACCCGATGAACCTCGGGCGGCTGGTCCTGAACGAGCCGGCCCCGCTGCCCTGCACCCCGAACGGCATCCTCACCCTGCTGCGCCGCCACGGCGTGGAGATCAAGGGCGCCGAGGTCGTGGTCGTCGGCCGTGGCGTGACCATCGGCCGCCCGATGCCGCTGTTGCTCACCCGGCGCAGCGAGAACGCCACCGTGACCCAGTGCCACACCGGCACCCGTGACCTGTCCGCCCACCTCAAGCGGGCCGACATCATCATCGCGGCGGCCGGCGTCCCGCACCTGATCCGTCCCGAGGACGTCAAGCCCGGCGCGGCCGTGCTGGACGTCGGTGTGTCCCGCAACTCCGAGGGTAAGATCGTCGGTGACGTCCACCCGGGCGTGACCGAGGTGGCCGGCTGGATCTCCCCCAACCCCGGCGGTGTGGGCCCGATGACCCGGGCGCAGCTGCTGGTCAACGTGGTCGAGGCGGCGGAGCGCAGTGCCGGCTGAGGACACCCACGGCACGGAGCCGACCGTGCGCGACGCGATCAGCGCTCCCGACGCCGAGGGGCGTCCGCGGCGTGTCACGCGCCGCTTCCCGCTGTTCACCAGGGACACCGCCCGGCCCGAGGGCGGTGGCCGGGCCGCGGCGGGCGACGCCCCGGCGCCCGCCCGGCAGTGGCCGATGCTGCTCGTGCTGTCGACGGTCGCCCTCGGCCTGCTGCTGACCGCGCTCGACCTGTTCCGGCTGGGCACCCTGCTGATCGGCGGGGCCCTGCTGGCGGGCGCGGTCCTGCGGTGGACACTCCCGGGCGTCGGCATGCTCGCCGTCCGCTCCCGCTTCACGGACATCGCCACCTACGGGGTGCTGGGCCTCGCCATCGCCCTGCTGGCGATGACCGCCCAGCCCAAGCCGTGGCTGGAGATCCCGTTCCTGAAGGACACCTTGCACTTCACGCTCACCAAGTAGCGCCGCCCGCGCGGCGCCGAGGTGCCCGGCAGCGGCGGCCCGTCCCCTCCCCCGAGCAAGACGGACCGCCGCCGGGACACAGCCTTCCCTGCCGTGAACGCCCTGTTCAACGGCTGTCCGTCCGCTGTGGCACGGAAGTGACGGTTCCGCTACGGTGTCCGCGCACTGCCACATGTGCCCCGGCCGTGGCGGAACCCCGGCGAATCGGGGATACGTTACGAAGACCGTGTGGTGGTCGGCGCATCCCCATGGGTAGCCAGAACGGGCGCCGCACCAGGGGCAGGACCGGAGCGGACCCGGCCCGGCGGGTGCCCGCGGGGACGGCGCGGGGGGCGGCGCGCGGAACCGGCCGCACCGGCCGGGGGACAGAGGGGGGAACCGATGCCTCGATGGAAGACCTTGCCGGACGAGCTGGATCCGCAGATCAAGGAGTTCACCGGCCAGTTGCGGCGGCTCGTGGACCGCAGTGGTCTGAGCATCGCGGTGCTGGCCGACCGGACCGGCTACAGCAAGACCTCCTGGGAGCGCTACCTGGGCGGGCGGCTGCTCGCGCCCAAGGGCGCGGTCATCGCGCTCGCCGAGGTCACCGGCGCCAGCCCCGTCCATCTCACCACCCTGTGGGAGCTGGCCGAACGTGCCTGGAGCCGGGCGGAGATGCGGCACGACCCCACCATGGAGCAGAGACGTATCAGCCAGGCACGCGCCGCCCTCGGTGAGTTCGGGGCGGCCGAGGCGGGCGGCGGCGCCACGACGGCCCGCGGGGGCACCGGCACCACCGCGGCCCCCGGGTCCGCGGGCCCGGCGGACGCCGTTCCGTCGATCCCGCCGCAGCCGACGCCGTCCGACGCCGACGCACGCCGGCACGCCGACGGGCGGCCGGCCACGGACGGGCACCAGGACGGTGCCGGCGGCTCGGGCGCCGAGGTCAACTCCTGGCGGATCGCGGGCTATCAGGGACCCTCCCCGGCGAGCGGCCGCCCCGGCGGCGCCGCAGGGGCGCGGCCCCAGCCCGCGCCGGACGGCCCGGGCCGTCCGCCGGGCAACCCGAATCCGTACCGCGGTCAGCCGCCGGCGTCACAGGCGCCGGCCGCGTCACAGGCGCCACAGGCACCGCGGCCCGCCGCGGGCGCCACCGGCACGGGCGGCAAGCGGCGGCTGACGATGTTCCTCGCGGGGGTCGTCGGCGTCCTCGTCGTCGTCGCCGCGGTCTTCTTCCTCACCCGGCCGGACGTGGGCCGCAAGGAGGCGAACGCCACCAAGTCGCCCTCCCCGGGCGCCAGCGGCGACCCCACCCCGCCCCCCGGAGTCAAGTGCGGCGGCTCCTCCTGCACCGGCAAGGACGCCGAGTCCATGGGGTGCAGCGGCGACCTGGTGACCACCGCGAAGACGGCCGCCCTCGGCACCGTCACCCTGGAGGTCCGCTACAGCAGGACCTGCGGCACGGCCTGGGGGCGGATCACCGGCGGCAGCAAGGGGGACCGGGTCCAGGTCTCCGTGGGCAAGACCCGGCAGAGCGGTGACATCACCGAGGTCGGCGACACCATCGCCTACACCCCCATGGTCGCCGTGAAGGACGCGGCCGAGGCCAAGGCATGCGCGACCCTCGCCTCCGGGCGTACCGGCTGCACGAAGTAGACGGCCCGGACGACGTGGACGGCACCGCACGCTCGTAGAGCGGTGAGCGGTGAGCGGTGAGCGGTGAGCGGTCGAACGGCGGACGCCGCCGGTGGTCACCGTTCCGGGTGGAATTCGTGAGGCGGACGCATGGCCCGGCGGATCCCGGGAACGCGAACCGTACCCCCATGGGAGTCCGGCAATCCGGTACCCCCCCCGGCGGCCGTCCTCGTCCCTCCTCTCCCGGACGGGCGGCCGCCTTCTGCCGACCGGGCACCCGGCTTGTGGGCTGGGCCACAGGGCCCCGGACGTCTCGCATGCCGGATGCGCGATAGCCTGACCGCTGGATCTCTCTTGACGCCAAGAGATCGATCATCCGCACGGGGCAGCGAAGCCCCACCGCCAGCTGTCATACGGAGAACGCCATGACCCGCACTCCCGTGAACGTCACCGTCACCGGCGCGGCCGGCCAGATCGGTTACGCCCTGCTCTTCCGCATCGCCTCCGGCCAGCTGCTCGGCGCGGACGTGCCGGTCAAGCTGCGCCTCCTGGAGATCACCCCGGCGCTCAAGGCCGCCGAGGGCACCGCCATGGAGCTGGACGACTGCGCGTTCCCGCTGCTCCAGGGCATCGACATCACGGACGACCCGAACGTGGCCTTCGACGGCGCCAACGTGGCCCTCCTCGTCGGCGCCCGCCCCCGCACCAAGGGCATGGAGCGCGGTGACCTGCTGGAGGCCAACGGCGGCATCTTCAAGCCGCAGGGCAAGGCCATCAACGACCACGCCGCCGACGACATCAAGGTCCTCGTGGTCGGCAACCCGGCCAACACCAACGCGCTCATCGCGCAGGCCGCCGCGCCGGACGTGCCGGCCGAGCGCTTCACCGCGATGACCCGTCTGGACCACAACCGCGCGCTGACCCAGCTCGCGAAGAAGACCGGCTCGACGGTCGCGGACATCAAGCGCCTGACCATCTGGGGCAACCACTCCGCCACCCAGTACCCGGACATCTTCCACGCCACGGTCGCCGGCAAGAACGCCGCCGAGGTCGTGAACGACGAGAAGTGGCTGGCCGAGGACTTCATCCCGACCGTCGCCAAGCGCGGTGCCGCGATCATCGAGGCCCGTGGCGCCTCCTCCGCGGCCTCCGCCGCCAACGCCGCCATCGACCACGTGCACACCTGGGTCAACGGCACCGCCGAGGGCGACTGGACCTCCATGGGCATCCCGTCGGACGGCTCCTACGGCGTCCCGGAGGGCCTGATCTCCTCCTTCCCGGTCACCACCAAGGACGGCAAGTACGAGATCGTCCAGGGCCTGGACATCAACGAGTTCTCCCGCGCCCGCATCGACGCCTCCGTCCAGGAGCTCGCCGAGGAGCGCGAGGCGGTCCGTTCCCTGGGCCTCATCTGAGCCCGACTCGGGCGGTTTCGCCACGAGTGTGCGCGGGCCCTGTTCCGGTTTCGTCCGGAGCGGGGCCCGCGCCCCTTTTCGCCGCTACTGTCGACAGCAGTACAGGGCGGGCGTTTCGGGGGGTTCGTGATGAGCGGATGGAACGGTTGGACGGGCGGGGAGGGGCACGACCCGGGTCCCGAGCGTGAGCCGGGTGCCGACAGAGGCCGGCCGGCCTGGTCGTCCGGGCCGGTCACCCCGCCCGCGTGGGCGTCCGAGGAGACCCGCACCGCGCCCCTGACCCCGGCCGCGGCCCCCGCCGACACCCCGGCACCGCCGCCCTGGGCCACCGCCCCCACGCAGGCGGGCGTCCCGTCCGCACCGGTACCGGACGTGCCGCCGTCCCACCCGCAGGCGTACTCGCCGCCGTACCCGTCGTACGGGCCCGCGCCCGCCCCCCGTTCCGCGCGCGGCGGCCGGATGGTCGCCCTGGTCCTGGCGATGGTGCTGGTCGGAGCCGGGGCCGGCTTCGGGGTCTGGTACCTCGGCCGGGACCGCGGCGGCACCGGTACCCCGGCGGCGTCCGCGCCCGCGACCGGCGTCTCCGCCTCCGCCTCGGAGGCATCGGACGCCTCGGACGACTCCGCCGGCGGCGACCCGTCCGCCGGCTCCGGCTCGTCCCCCGATTCCGGTTCCGGCTCCGGCACGAGTTCCGGCACCTCCTCCGACCCGGCGGCCGCCGACCCGGGCCCGACGGCACCGGCGGGCTACCGCCTCGTCCACGACCCCGTCGGCTACGCCGTCTCCGTACCCTCGGGCTGGACCCGGCGCGAGAAGCGGGGCGAGAAGGCGGCCGTGGTGTTCTACGACTCCCCGTCCGACGGCCGCCAGCTGCAGATCTTCGAGCTGTCCGAGGCCACCGTCACCGAGTCGCTGGACCTCGCCGAGAACGACCCGGGCTACGGCTACGCCCGCGAGCCCGGCTACCAGGCCCTCGACCGCGCCACCGGAGACACCTGGGTGGAGCTGTCCTACCGCTACGACGACCCCGCCAAGGGCGCTCGCCGCGTCGTCGATCACCGCTTCCGTGCGGCCGACGGCACCCTGTACGCCATCCGCGCCAGCGGACCGGAGCGGCTGTCCGACGCTCTGGTGCGGGCACCGCTCACCACGGCCCTGGCCTCGTTCTGCCCGACGGGCGCGGCCTGCGCGTAGTGGTTCAGGAGCGGGGCAGTGCCGCTTCCCGGCCTTCCTGGCCTTCCTGGCCTTCCCGGCCGGCTGTGACCGCGCGGTCGGTGGCGCGGCCGCCGTAGCCGGCGGTCACCAGGGCCGTCGCCGCCAGGACCACCACGGCGACCGTGCGCAGGGCCGGGCCCATGCCGTGGGCGAGGTCGGGGTGGGCGGAGAGGACGGTCCCGGTGACCGCGACGCCGAGGGCGGCGCCGGTCTCGCGGGCGGTGGTGCCCAGGCCGGAGCCGAGGCCCGCCTGGTGCGCGGGGAGCGAGGTGACCACCCCGAGGGTCAGGGCGGGCATCGACAGACCGGTGCCGGCCGAGACGACCAGCAGCCAGCCGGCGTAGGCCCCGTAGGAGGTTCCCGCGTCGACCGTGGAGACGCCGAGCAGACCGAGGCCGATGAGGGCGAGCCCGGTGCCGATGACCGCGCGCGGCCGGTCCGCCCAGCGCGCGGCCAGCCGCTGCGCGAGTGCCATGCCCACGGGCAGCGGCAGGATCGCGACGCCGGTGAGAGCCGCTCCGTAGCCCTTCACCTCCTGCAGGTACTGCGAGTTGACGAAGAACAGGGCGAACAGGCCGAAGAACCCGGTGGCGGTGCCGAGGGAGGCGGCGCGCAGCCGGGAGGAGGCGAAGACGCGCGGGTCGAACAGCGGGGCGGCCGAGCGCAGGGCGTGCACGGTGAACACGGTGAGCAGCAGGGCGCCCGCGGCGAAGGCGCCGAGGATGCGGGCGGAGGCCCAGCCGTAGTCCGGGCCCTCGATGATGCCGAACAGGACCGCGACCAGCCCGGCGGTGAGCAGCAGGGTGCCCACCGGGTCCGGGTGGGCGAGGCGGGAGCGCTCGGTGCGTGGGGTCGTGACGGCGACCGCGGCGGCGAGCAGCGCGGCGAGCGGGACCATGACCGCGAACAGGGCCCGCCAGGACAGGAACTGCCCGGCCAGGCCGCCGCCCAGGTTGCCGGCGGCGCCGCCCAGGCCGAGCGACAGGGTCCAGGCGGCCATCGAGCGGGTCCGGTGCTCGGGCGCGGACAGCCGCATGAGGATCGACAGGGTGGCCGGGGTGATCAGGGCCGCTCCGGCGCCGGACAGGCCACGGCCCGCGATCAGCGCGGCCGGGCCGGTGGCCAGCGCGCTGGTGGTGGCACCCGCCGCGAACAGGCCGAGCCCGGTGAGCAGCGCGCCCTTGTGGCCGAACCGGTCGCCGAGCGCGCCCGCCGGGACGAGGAGCCCGGCGAAGACGATGACGTACGCGTCGACCGTCCACATGATCTCGCTGTGCGCGGGGTGCAGCGAGGACGCGGCGAGCTGCGGGATCAGCAGGTTGACGGCGGCGACCATGCTCTGGGCGACCAGGACGCAGGCGCACAGCGCGAGCAGGGTGGGGCGTTTCAGGGCGTGCACGGGCACGGCTCCTCCCGGGAGCTGAGCGGTTGGTGTGGGATGCCCCGTCACCGTAGGCTCGCCGGTGACCTGCTTTCCAGTGCAACCTTTGCAAGGAACAGTTGCGCATGACGCAATCCACCGGCTCACCCCCCGGCGTCGACCTCAATCTGCTGCTCGCGCTGGACGTGCTCCTGGAGGAGCAGAGCGTCCAGGGCGCCGCGCGCCGCCTGCACCTGTCGGAGCCGGCCATGAGCCGCACGCTGGGCCGCATCCGCAAGGCGCTCGGCGACCCGGTGCTGGTGCGCGCCGGACGGCGGATGGTGCCGACCCCGCACGCGCTGGCCGTGCGCGCCGAGGTCGGCGCGGTCGTGGAGCGGGCCCGGGCCCTGTTCGCGCCGGACCGGGACACCGACCTGCGCACCGTCAGCCGCACCTTCACGATCCTCGGCCACGACACGATCGCCGCCACCCACGGCGCCGCCCTGTTCGCGCGGGCCGCCCGCGAGGCGCCCGGCGTCCGTCTGCGCTTCCTGTCCGAGAGCCACGTGGACGGCCCGTTCCTGCGCCAGGGCACCGCCGATCTGGAGGTCGGCGTGATCGACACCGTCGACCCCGAGGTGCACGTGGAGACCGTGCACGAGGAGCGCATGCTGGGCGTCGTACGGGCCGGGCACCCGCTGCTCGCGGGTGAGCTGACGGCCGCACGGTTCGCGGCGGAGGCCGGCCACCTCATCGTCTCGCGGCGGGGCCGGCAGCACGGGCCGGTCGACGACGCGCTGGCGGCTCTCGGTCTGGAGCGGCGGGTGGTGGGCACCGTCGGCACCTATCCGGCGTCACTCTTCGTGTTGCGCGACACCGACCTGATCGGGCTGATCGGCCACTGGGGCCGCCCGCTGGCCACCACCCTGGGCCTGGTCGCCTTCGAGGTGCCGCTCGAACTCCCCGCGCTCAAGGTCGGGTTCGCCTGGCACCCGCGCCACGACGCCGACCCCGCCCACGCCTGGCTGCGCGACTGCGTACGCGAGGTGCTGCGAAGCGAGCCGCCCGGCCCGTGACCCAGCGTGCCCGCCCGGTCGGCGCCGGGTCGGCTATGTCCGGTTTATCCCCGCCGTTCAGTGACCCCGCTTACTTTCCCCGTCGATCGCGCATGCGGACGACGGGCCCTGGGCAGGCGGTGGCGGTCCCCGAGCGTGACACGACTGTGACACAGGGGCGCGGAACAGGAACGGAAGGCAATACCGATCATGGCGGACAGAACGGAACGACAGGCCCGGGCGACGATCCACGCGGGCGGCGAGTGGCTGGAGGCGGTCTCCGGCGCCACGCGCGACATCCTCGACCCCGCGGACGCCCGGCCGTTCGCCGTGGTCGCCGAGGGCGACGAGAAGGACGCGGAGCGGGCGGTGGCCGCCGCCCGCCAGGCGTTCGACCACGGCCCCTGGCCCGGCACCCCCGTCGCCGAGCGCGCCGCCCTGCTGCGCCGGGTCGCCGGCCTGCTCGTGCGCGACCGCGAGCGGCTCGGCCTGCTGGAGAGCCGCGACGCGGGCAAGACCGCCGAGGAGGGCCGCGTCGACATCGACTGCGTCGCCGACGCCTTCCGCTACTTCGCCGACCTCGTCGCGGCCGAGGCCCCCGGCCGGGTCGTCGACGCGGGCTCACCCGACGTCCACAGCGTCGTCGTGCACGAGCCGGTCGGCGTCTGCGCGCTGATCACCCCCTGGAACTACCCGCTGCTCCAGGCCAGTTGGAAGATCGCTCCGGCGCTCGCCGCCGGCAACACCTTCGTGATCAAGCCCAGCGAGATCACCCCCATGACGACGATCGCGCTGCTCGAACTGCTCACCGAGGCCGGCCTGCCCGACGGCGTGGCCAACCTCGTCACCGGACCCGGCCACACCGTCGGCGCCCGGCTCGCCGAGCACCCCGGCGTCGACCTGGTCTCCTTCACCGGCGGCCTGGCCAGCGGCACCAAGGTCGCCCAGGCGGCCGCCCCGACCGTGAAGAAGGTCGCCCTCGAACTCGGCGGAAAGAATCCCAACGTCGTCTTCGCCGACGCCTGCGCCACCGAGGAGGGCTTCGACACCGCCGTCGACCAGGCCCTCAACGCCGCCTTCATCCACAGCGGCCAGGTCTGCTCGGCCGGCGGCCGGCTCATCGTCGAGGAGTCCGTCCGGGACCGCTTCGTCGCCGAACTCGCCCGCCGCGCCCAGCGGATCCGGCTCGGCCGGGGCACCGAGGACGGCGTCGAGTGCGGCCCCCTCGTCTCCGAGCAGCAACGGGCCAAGGTCGAGGCGTACGTCGCCTCCGCACTCGCCGAGGGCGCGGTGCTGCGCTGCGGCGGCCGGCGTCCCGAACCGGCCCCCGAACGCCCGGAGAGCGGCTACTTCTACGAGCCGACCGTCCTCGACGCCTGCCACCGCGAGATGAAGGTCGTGCGCGAGGAGGTCTTCGGCCCGGTGCTCACGGTGGAGACCTTCCGTACCGAGGAGGAGGCCGTGTTCCTGGCCAACGACACCGAGTACGGCCTCGCCGGCGCCGTGTGGACCGCCGACGCCGGCCGGGCCCGCAGGGTCGCGGGCCGGCTGCGCCACGGCACCGTCTGGATCAACGACTTCCACCCCTACCTGCCGCAGGCGGAGTGGGGCGGCTTCGGCCGCAGCGGCACGGGCCGCGAACTGGGCCCCGCCGGGCTCGCCGAGTACCGCGAGACCAAGCACGTCTACCAGAACCTCGCACCGAAGCCGGTGCGCTGGTTCGCCGGCTGACCCACCCCTCCCGGCCGGCGTCGTGAGCCCGCGGCGCACGAGTCCGGGAGCAGGGCCCCACACTTCCCCGCTCCCGGACTCCGCCTGTCCTCCCACCCCCCAGGAGTAACCACCTCATGCCCGATCGCACCCACGAGTTCGACTACGTCGTCATCGGCGGCGGAACCGCCGGTTCCGTCATCGCCTCGCGGCTGACCGAGGACCCCGACGTCACCGTCGCCGTCATCGAGGGCGGCCCCAGCGACGTCGGCCGCGACGACGTGCTGACCCTGCGCCGCTGGATGGGCCTGCTCGGCGGCGACCTCGACTACGACTACCCGACCACCGAGCAGCCGCGCGGCAACTCGCACATCCGGCACAGCCGCGCCCGGGTCCTGGGCGGCTGCTCCTCCCACAACACCCTGATCTCCTTCAAGCCGCTCCCGTCCGACTGGGACGAGTGGGAGGCGGCCGGCGCCAAGGGCTGGGGCGCCGTCCCCATGGAGGCCTACTTCGCCCGGCTGAAGAACAACATCGTCCCGGTCGACGAGAACGACCGGAATGCCATCGCCCGCGACTTCGTCGACGCCGCCCAGGCGGCGCTCGGCGTGCCCCGCGTCGAGGGTTTCAACCGCAAGCCGTTCACCGAGGGCGTCGGCTTCTTCGACCTCGCCTACCACCCGGAGGACAACAAGCGCTCCTCGGCCTCGGTGGCGTACCTGCACCCGGTGATGGACGAGCGCCCCAACCTCACGCTCTTCCTGGAGACCTGGGCGCACCGCCTGGAGCTGAACGGCACCCGCGCCGAGGGCGTCCACGTGCGCACCAAGGACGGCGAGGAACTGCTGGTCCGGGCCCGCAACGAGGTGCTGCTGTGCGCGGGCGCGGTCGACTCGCCCCGGTTGCTGCTGCACTCGGGCATCGGCCCCCGCGCCGATCTGGAGGCGCTCGGCATCCCCGTCGCGCACGACCTGCCGGGCGTCGGCGAGAACCTGCTCGACCACCCCGAGTCGGTCATCGTCTGGGAGACCCACGGGCCGATCCCGGAGAACTCGGCGATGGACTCCGACGCGGGCCTGTTCGTGCGCCGCGACCCCGAACACCCGGGCCCTGACCTGATGTTCCACTTCTACCAGATCCCGTTCACCGACAACCCCGAGCGCCTCGGCTACGAACGGCCGGAGTTCGGCGTCTCGATGACCCCGAACATCCCCAAGCCCCGCAGCCGCGGCCGCCTGTACCTGACCAGCGCCGACCCGTCGGTCAAGCCCGCCCTGGACTTCCGGTACTTCACCGACGACGAGGACTACGACGCCCGCACCCTCGTCGACGGCATCCGCATCGCCCGCGAGATCGCGAGCAGCGAGCCGCTGGCCGGCTGGCTCAAGCGCGAGGTCTGCCCCGGCCCGGACGTCACGGACGACGCCGAGCTGAGCGAGTACGCCCGCAAGGTCGCGCATACCGTCTACCACCCGGCCGGCACCTGCAGGATGGGCGCCGCCGACGACGAACTCGCCGTGGTCGATCCCGACCTGAGGATCCGCGGCCTCGACGGAATTCGCATCGCCGACGCGTCCGTCTTCCCGACCATGACCGCCGTCAACCCGATGATCGGGGTGCTCATGGTCGGGGAGAAGGCCGTCGACCTGATCGGAGGTGACGTCCGATGACGCTCACGGTACCCACCCGCAAGCCCCCCACCGGGGACGCTCCCGTCTTCTCCGTCGAGGGACTCTGGAAGGTCTTCGGGCCGAAGGCCGACCGCGTCCCCGACGACCCGGACCTCAGCGCGCTCGACCCCGCCGAGCTGCGCACCCGCACCGGCTGCACCGCCGCCGTCCGCGACGTCTCCTTCGACGTGCGCAAGGGCGAGGTGTTCGTGGTGATGGGCCTGTCCGGATCCGGCAAGTCCACCCTCGTGCGCTGCCTGACCCGGCTGATCGAGCCGACGGCGGGCACCATCGCCATCGACGGCGAGGACGTCCGCGCCATGGACCGGACCCGGCTGCGCGAACTGCGCCGCCACCGCGCCGCGATGGTCTTCCAGCACTTCGGCCTACTGCCGCACCGCACGGTCCTGGACAACGTGGCCTACGGCCTGGAGATCCAGGGCGTCGGCAAGTCCGAACGGCGCGAGCGGGCCGCCGAGTTCGTCGAGAAGGTCGGCCTCGCGGGCATGGAGAAACGCCGCCCCGCGCAGCTCTCCGGCGGCCAGCGCCAGCGCGTCGGCCTCGCCCGCGCGCTCGCGGTCGACCCCGAGGTCCTGCTCTTCGACGAGCCGTTCAGCGCCCTCGACCCGCTGATCCGGCGCGACATGCAGGACGAGGTGGCCCGCCTGCACCGCGAGGAGGGCCGCACCATGGTCTTCATCACGCACGACCTGTCCGAGGCCCTGAAGCTCGGCGACCGCATCGCCCTGATGCGCGACGGCCGCGTGGTCCAGCTCGGCACCCCGGAGGAGATCGTCGGCTCCCCGGCCGACGACTACGTCCGCGAGTTCGTCCGCGACGTGCCGCGCGAGCAGGTCATGACGGCCCGTACGGCCATGCGCCCGGCCGCCCTGGAGGAGGCGGGCTCCGGCCCCGCCATCGGCCCGGACGCCACGGTCGCCGAGGCCATCGAGGCGGTGGCCCGCGCCGGCAGCCCGGCCCGCGTGATGGACGACGGCAGGTGCCTGGGCGTGGTGGACCAGGACCGCCTGCTCGGGGTCGTGGCCGGCGTCGACACCGACGTCCCGGCCACCGAGGGCGCGGCCGCCGGGACCACGGCCACCGGCACCGAGGGCCCGGACGCCGACGCCGGGGCCCCGGACCCGCTCCCCGGCCCACCGGCCCCCCGCACCAGTCCGGAGGTCGTCTGATGGCCACGATCGCCGCCCCGGCCTCCCGCCCGGCCCTGCCCGGCCCGCTCAGAAACCGCGCCGCGGCCAAGCTGCTCGTGCTGGCCGTCGTCGCCGCCGTCGCCGTACCCCTGCTGCACAGCCGCTGGGGGAGCGGCGCCTGGCCGCACGCGCTCACCGTCGACCTGTCCAAGCCGCTCACCGGCGCCAGCAACTGGGTCATCGACAACCGCGACAGCCACCCGCTGTTCCTCTACTTCTTCGGCTACATCAGCAACGCGGTCGTGCTCTCCGTGCGCGGCGTCTACCTGACCCTGCTCGCCGCCGGCTGGATGGGCGTCACCGCCTTCACCGCCCTGGTCGCCTGGCGGGTCGCCGGGGTCCGCCTGGCCGCCGGCACCGCCGTCGCCTTCCTGGCCTGCGGAGCGCTCGGCATGTGGGTGCCCACCATGCAGACGCTCGCGCTGATGGTCGTCGCCGTGCTCGTCTCCGTGGCCGTCGGCGCCCTGCTCGGCCTGGCCGCCGGCCTCTCCGACCGCCTGGACCGCGCCCTGCGCCCGGTGCTGGACACCATGCAGGTGCTGCCGGCGTTCGCGTACCTCCTCCCCGTCGTCCTGGTCTTCGGCATCGGCGTCCCCGCGGCCGTGCTCGCCACCGTCGTGTACGCCGCCCCGCCGATGGCCCGCCTGACGGCGCTCGGTCTGCGCGGAGCCGACCCCGAAGTCCTGGAGGCGGTGGAGTCGCTCGGCGCCACCGCCCCGCAGCGGCTGCTCACCGCCCGCATCCCGCTGGCCCGCAAGGAACTCCTGCTCGGCCTCAACCAGACCATCATGATGGCGCTGTCCATGGCCGTCATCGCCTCGGTGATCGGCGCCGGCGGCCTCGGTGACCGCGTCTACCAGGCGCTCGCCTCCGTCGACGTGGGCGCGGCCCTCGCGGCCGGCATCCCGATCGTGCTGCTCGCCGTCGTCCTGGACCGCGTCACCGCGGCGGCCGGCGACGGCACCACCCGCTCGCGCACCATCGGCCTGCCCTACGCGCTCGCCGTCACCGTGGCCGTCGCCGTGGGCGGCCGGCTGCTCGGCCGCCTGGACTGGCCGTCCTCCTGGACCCTGGCCATCGCCGAGCCCGTCAACCGTGCCGTCGACTGGATGACCGCCCACCTCTACTCCGGCGTCCCCGTCGTCGGCGGCACCGCGGACTGGGCCGGCCACTTCACCACCTGGATCCTGGACCCGGTCCGGGCCGGCCTGCAGTGGCTGCCCTGGTGGGCGGTGCTGCTGCTGGTCGCCGCCGCGGCCTGGCTGATCGGCACCTGGCGCACCGCCCTGACCGCCGTGCTCGCCATGGCCGCGATCGGTGTCCTGGGCGTGTGGCAGCCCTCCCTCGACACGCTCTCGCAGGTGCTCGCGGCCGTCGCCGTCACGCTCGTCCTCGGCTTCGCGACCGGCATCGCCGCCGCCCGCAGCGACCGCGTCGAACGGGTCCTGCGCCCGGTGCTGGACGTCTTCCAGACCATGCCGCAGTTCGTGTACCTGATCCCGGTCGTCGCCCTGTTCGGCGTCGGCCGCGCCCCCGCCGTCGCCGCGGCCGTCGTCTACGCCCTCCCGGCCGTCGTGCGGATCACCACCCAGGGCCTGCGCCAGGTCGACGCCGCCGCCCTGGAGTCCGCGCGCTCGCTCGGCGCCACCGGCCGCCAGCAGCTCTGGCAGGTGCAACTGCCGCTCGCCCGGCGGTCGCTGCTGCTCGCCCTCAACCAGGGCGTGGTCCTGGTCCTCGCCGTCGTCATCATCGGCGGCCTGGTCGGCGGCGGCGCCCTCGGCTACGACGTGGCCTTCGGCCTCGCCCAGGGCGACCTGGCGACCGGCCTGGTCGCCGGAGCCGCCATCGTCTGCCTCGGCCTGATGCTCGACCGGGTGACCCAGCCGACCGGACGCCGGCCGACGAAGGGAGCCTGACATGCGATTCCGTACGACCCTCACGGTGACTGCGGGCACGTCCGCGCTCGCGCTGCTCACCGGCTGCGGCGCCGCCGACATGACCAAGCAGGCCTCGCCGTTCGCGAACGCCCGGGGCGCGAAGTCCGTGACCCTGTCCGTGCAGTCGTGGGTGGGCGCCCAGTCCAACGTGGCCGTCGCCCAGTACCTGCTCGAACACAAGCTGGGCTACCGCGTCGACACCGTCCAGGTGGACGAGGTGCCCGCCTGGGACGCGCTCAGCCAGGGCCGCGTCGACGCGATCCTGGAGGACTGGGGCCACCCGGACCAGGAGAAGCGGTACGTCACCGACAAGCGGACCATCACGCGCGGCGGCGACCTCGGCGTCACCGGGCACATCGGCTGGTTCGTGCCGACGTACCTCGTCAAGCAGCACCCCGACATCACCGACTGGAAGAACCTCGACAAGTACGCCTCGCTGTTCCGCACCGCGGAGAGCGGCGGCAAGGGCCAGCTCATGGACGGCTCGCCGTCCTACGTCACCAACGACAAGGCGCTGGTGAAGAACCTGAAGCTGGACTACCAGGTCGTCTTCGCCGGCTCCGAGGCGGCGCAGATCACCCAGATGAAGCAGTTCGCCAAGGAGAAGAAGCCCTTCCTGACCTACTGGTACTCGCCCCAGTGGCTGTTCAGGAAGGTGCCCATGACGGAGGTGAAGCTGCCGCCGTACAAGGAGGGCTGCGACGCGGACGCGGCCAAGGTGGCCTGCGCCTACCCGCACACCCCGCTGCAGAAGTACCTCAACGCCGGGTTCGCGAAGTCCGGCGGCAGCGCGGCCGCGTTCCTCAAGAAGTTCAAGTGGACGACGGAGGACCAGAACGAGGTCTCCCTGATGATCGCCGACCAGAAGCTGTCGCCCCAGGAGGCGGCACGCAAGTGGGTGGACGGCCACCCCTCGGTGTGGAAGCGGTGGCTGTCCTGAGCCGGCTCAGCGCAGTGCGGCGGCGATCTCGCGCAGCGCGGCCGCCGACCGCCGCTGGAGTCCCGGCCCGAACGTGACGCGGGTGGCCCCGAGTTCGCCGAGCACGGCGGGCGAGGGGCCCTCGCCGTCCGCCCGGGCCAGCATGTTGAGCGGGCCGGCGATGCCGGACCGCAGCAGGGGCAGCACGTCGGCCGGGGCGAGGATCGGGTACACGCAGTCCGCGCCCGCCGCCACGTAGGCCGCGGCCCGCTCGATGGCCCGTTCGGGATCGCCGTCGCCGTGCACGAAGGTGTCGACGCGGGCGTTGACGAAGAGCCGGTCGGCGGCGGCCGCGCGCACTTCGGCGAGGTAGTCGGCGTGCCGGCGCATGTCCCGCAGGACGCCCCCGGGCCCGGAGTCCTCCAGGTTGCAGCCGACGGCGCCGGCCTCCAGCAGCCGCTCCACCAGTTCCTTCGGCGCGAGCCCGTAGCCGCCCTCGACGTCCGCCGACACCGGTACGTCCACGGCCCGGGCGATCCGGGCGACGGCGGCGAACATCTCGTCGGCGGGGGTCGCGCCGTCCTCGTACCCGAGACAGGCGGCGACCCCGGCGCTGGGCGTGGCCAGCGCCGGGAACCCGGCCTCGGCGAACACCCGGGCGCTCGCCGCGTCCCAGGGGCCGGGCAGCACCAGCGGGTCGCCGTGCGGGCGCCCGCGGTGCAGCGTGCGGAACAGGTCCGTCTTGTCCGTGGCCGGTGCGCTCATGGCCGGTACCCTCCCGGTGGGACGCGGCGGCTGACCATCAGGCGGTTCCAGCCGTTGATGACGGTGATCAGCCCGATGAGGTGGGCCAGTTCACCCTGGTCGAAATGCTCGGCGGCGAAGTCGTACACCTCGTCGGGCACGAACCCGTCCGTCAGCACGGTGACCGCCTCGGTCAGCGCCAGGGCGGCCCGTTCCCGCTCGCTGTAGCGGTCCCCGGCCTCCTCCCAGGCGTCGAGCAGCGCGATCCGCTCCTCGGAGCCGCCGTGCTCCCCGGCCAGCCTGAGGTGCATGTCCAGGCAGAAGGCGCAGTGGTTGAGCTGTGAGGCGCGGATCATGACCAGCTCGGCCAGGGCCGGATCGCCGAAGCCCCGCTTCGCGGCCGCGCTCAGCGCCGACATGGCCCGGCCGACCTCGCGGTCGAGCGTCTGTGTCCGGTGTGTCCGGCTCACTGGTGACCCGGCTCGTAGTGGCCCGGCACCATCCGGGTGGCCACCCCGAACCGGTTCCACGCGTTGATCACCGCGATCGCGGCGATCAGCTGCGCCAGCTCGGCCTCCTCGAAGTGCCCGGCGGCCCGCTCGTACACCTCGTCCGGCACGAAGCCGTCGGTGAGCACGGTGACGGCCTCGGTCAGTTCGAGCGCGGCCAGCTCCTTCTCCGTGTAGAAGTGCCGCGACTCCTCCCACGCGCTGAGCTGCACGATCCGCTCCACGCTCTCGCCGGCCGCGAGCGCGTCCTTGGTGTGCATGTCGAGGCAGAAGGCGCAGTGGTTGAGCTGCGAGGCGCGGATCTTCACCAGCTCGTACAGCGTGGGGTCCAGGCCCCGCCTGGCGGCCGCGTCCAGGCGGATCATCGCCTTGTAGACCTCGGGCGCGTGCTCGGCCCAGGCCAGCCGGGGGGCGTGTTCGGTGGCGTACTCGACGGTTTCCTGTGCGGTGCTCATGACTCGACCCTAGGAGCCGGGAAGCCCAGGAGTATGGTCCATTTCCATGGCGGATTCATGGGCCACTCTGGGGGTCGACCTCCACCTGGAACCGGCCGGCTCCCACGGGCTGCGCAAGGGTCTCACCGACGCGCTGCGGGACGCGGTGCGCACCGGACGCCTCGCCCCCGGCACCCGGCTGCCGTCCTCCCGCGGCCTCGCCGCCGACCTGGGCCTGGCCCGCAACACCGTCGCCGAGGCCTACGCCGACCTGGTCGCCGAGGGCTGGCTCACCGCCCGGCAGGGCTCCGGTACCAGCGTCGCCACAGGGGTGCCCGGCACGCCCTCCGGCCCACGGGACAGGGCGGTCCCGCCGTCGGCGCGGGGTGTGCCGCGCCGGCGCCGCGAGCCCGGCCGGCCCGTCCACAACCTCGTCCCCGGCACCCCCGACCTCGCCGCCTTCCCGCGCGCCGAGTGGCTCAGGGCCGCCCGCCGCGCCCTGGCCACCGCACCCTTCGACGCCCTCGGCTACGGCGATCCGCGCGGCCGGCCCGAACTGCGCACCGCCCTCGCCGGCTACCTCGCCCGCGTCCGGGGCGTGCGCACCGACCCCGGGGCCGTCGTGATCACCGCGGGCTTCTCGCACGCGCTGCGCCTCCTCGGCACCGTGCTGCGGGCGCGCGGGGCGCGGACGGTGGCGGTGGAGTCGTACGGCCTCGACGCCCACTGGGGGCTGCTGCGGGACGCGGGCCTGACGGCCCGCGCACTGCCGTACGACGGACTCGGCACCGACACGGGCGCGTTGGGCGACGAGGGTGCGGTCCTGGTCACGCCCGCCCACCAGTTCCCGATGGGCACCCCGCTGCACCCCGACCGGCGGGCCGCCGTCGTGGAGTGGGCGCGCCGGACCGGCGGGCCGGTCCTGGAGGACGACTACGACGGCGAGTTCCGCTACGACCGCCAGCCCGTCGGGGCCCTCCAGGGCCTCGCCCCCGACCGGGTCGTGTACCTCGGCACCGCCAGCAAGTCCCTCGCCCCCGGCCTGCGCCTCGGCTGGATGGTGCTGCCCCCGTCCCTGCTGGAGGAGGTGACCGCCGCGAAGGGGTCCATCGACACCTGCGGGGTGCTGGACCAGCTGACCCTGGCCGAGTTCATCACCTCCGGCGCCTACGACCGCCATGTGCGCTCCGCCCGGCTGCGCTACCGGCGCCGCCGCGACGCCCTCGCCGCCGCCGTCGCGGACCGCGCGCCCGAGGTCCGGGTCACCGGCATCGCGGCCGGCCTGCACGCCGTGCTGCGCCTGCCGCCCGGCACCGAGCAGTCGGTCGTCCAGGCCGCCACCTGGCAGGGCCTGGCCCTGCACGGCCTGTCCTTCCACCGCCACCCCACGGCGGTGGCCGAGCCGTTGGACGCCCTGGTGGTGGGCTACGCGACCCCACCGGACAGCGCGTGGACGGGAGCACTGGAGGCGCTGTGCCGGGTGCTGCCGTGAGGGGCGCGTCCGCGGTGGGCGCTGCCGTGAGGGGCGTGTCCGCGGTGGGCGCTGGTGTGAGAGGCGGGGCGTCCGCGGCGGGCGCTGGTGTGACGGCCCGGTGGTGGCCGGGGCGGGGCCGGCCGTGCGGGCGGTCCAGTCCGCGCGTCGGGTGCGCCCGCACGGGCCGGTGACGCTTGCGTCGGGTTCGGTCGCGCGGGGCGGGCGGCTCCTGCGGCGGGTTCGGTGGTGAGGGGCGGAGATGCCCATGCGTATGGTCCGGCCGCGCGGGGCGCGTGGCTCGCGCGTCGGGTCCGGAGGCGACGACCGGTGGTGTCCATGCGCCGGGTTCGGTCGCGCCGGGGCGGTGATGGCAGGCGGGTGCTGCCGGCAGCGGCGGCGGCGTCCGCGCTTGCTCGGGTCGTGCGGGCGGTGAAGCCCGCGCGTCCGGTGCGGCCGTGCGGGTTGACGCCTGCTCAGGCCCGGCGGCGAAGGTCGGGGACGGCGGGCGTCAGCGCCGTGGGTGGCGATGCGTCTGCGCATCAGGCCCCGCCGCGCAGAGCCCGTGACCGTTGCGGCGGTTCGGTGCTGAGGGGCGGTGGCGGCGGCCGACGTCCGCGGCAGGCCCCGCCAACGGCGGCCGATGGCTGGTGGCCTTCGCCGTAGCCGTCGGCGGTACGGCCGGTGGTGGTCGCGTGGGTCCGTGGGTGGCGGTGGTCGATCAGTGGGCGGACGCGTTCTCGGGTTCGGTCCGGTCCACCGGGGGTGGTGCCTCGCCGAAGCGGGCCAGGGCCAGGGCGCCTGCCACGGCCACCGCGAAGCCCAGGACCGCCAGCCAGGCCAGGCCCTCGCGGGTGCGGTCGCCGAGCCAGACGACGCCCACCGCGGCCGGGCCGATCGTCTCGCCGATCACCATGCCGGCCGTGGCCGTCGTCACCGAGCCGCGCTGGAGGGCCGAGGTCAGCAGGATGAACGCGGCGGCGCCGCCGGTGAGCAGGGCGTAGACCGCAGGGTCGGCGACCAGGTCGGCCGGCCGCAGCGAGTCGATCAGGCGGACCGACACCTCCACCACCCCGAACCCGAAGCCCGCACCCAGCCCCAGCACCAGGGCCCGCAGCCGCCCGGAGAGCCGCCCGCCCAGCAGCGCGAGCACCAGCATGCCCACGGCCGTCGCGAGCATCGCCCACTCCAGCGCGGCCGACCCCTGCTCCCCGCCCTCCGGCCCGGACGCCAGCCCCAGCATCGCCAGACCGGCGCAGACCACGCCCACCGCGCCCCACTCCGTGCGGCTCAGCCGCACCCGCAGCAGCCGTGCCGCGACCACCGCCGTGACCGCGAGACTCGACGCGAGGGCCGCGCTGACCGCGTAGATCGGCAGGGACCGCAGGGCCGCGATCTGGAACAGGAACCCCAGCCCGTCCAGTGCCAGCCCGGCCAGGTACCGCCACTGCCGCAGCGCCCGCAGCAGCAGGGCCGCCTCGCCGCCCCCACCCGTCCCGGCGTCCCGCGCGGCGATCGCCTGCAGCACGGTCGCCGTGCCGAAACAGAGAGCCGCGGCCAGGGCGCACACCATTCCAAAGAGCACGAAGCGACTCTAGGCGAGGACGCGACCCGTACCCCCGCCCGGGCCCCGGCTCACACCGGTCTCTAGGCTGACCGCCGCACACAGGCAGCGAACGGGGGAGACACCACCATGGCGCACACCCGCCCCGAGATCCGCGGACAGCTCCGCTCGACCACGGTCGTCCTCGGCGGAATGGGCCTGCTCGCCGCCGCCCTGACCGCCTGCTCGTCCGAACCCGACAAGCGCTGCGTCGACCGCGACAGCTACCAGATGGCCAAGGGCTACAAGGTCGTCTCGGACCGGAACTGCAAGACCGCCAAGTCGTCCGTGCACGCAGGCTGGTACTACGGCGGCGAGAAAAAGGGCTCCTGGGTCGGCGACGGCTCCTTCACCAAACCCGGCAAGGGCTCGGGCGGCTCCTCCGGCGGCGGCGGCGTCCACCGCGGCGGCTTCGGCGGCGGCCACGGCGGCTCCGGCGGCTGAGCGGCACCCGCGCCATGGAACGCCGTACCACCACGCCCCGCCCCGGGTGGCAGCAGACCGTCGAGGCACAGGGAGTCGTCTACCCCCTGACCCGCCATCCCGACGGCTCGCTGCGCCCCTACTGGGACGAGAGCGCCTACTACGTCTTCGGCCTGGAGGAGGTCGAGGCGCTGGAGGAGACCGTCGCGGAACTGCACCGCATGTGCCTCGCGGCCGCCGCGCACCTCGTGGCCGAAGACCGCCTGGCCGACCTCGGCATCACCGATCCGCGGGTCGCCGGGGCCGTCACCGAGTCCTGGCGGCGCCGCGCCGAACTCCCCGCCGTCTACGGCCGCTTCGACCTGCGCTACGACGGGACCGGCCCGGCGAAGCTGCTGGAGTACAACGCCGACACGCCCACCTCCCTGGTCGAGGCCGCCTCACCGCAGTGGTTCTGGATGGAGGAGCGCTTCCCCGGCGCCGACCAGTGGAACTCCCTGCACGAACGGCTCGTCGACGCCTGGCGCGAGCAGGCCGCGCTGCTCCCGCCGGGCAGTCCGCTGCACTTCGCGCACTCCAGCGCCGACGAGCTGGGCGAGGACCTGATGACGGTCGCCTACCTCAAGGAGACCGCCGAGCAGGCCGGGCTCGCCACCGACTGGATCTCCATGGAGGAGATCGGCTGGGACACCCTCTCCGGCCGCTTCGTGGACAACGGGCTCCGCTTCATCCGCAGCGTCTTCAAGCTCTACCCCTGGGAGTGGCTCACCACCGACCTCTTCGCCGGCCACGTCCTGGACACCCTGGACAACGGCGGCGGCACGGGCAGCACCCTGTGGATCGAACCCGCCTGGAAGATGCTCCTGAGCAACAAGGCCCTGCTGGCGATCCTCTGGGAGCTGTACCCCGGCCACCCGAACCTGCTCCCGGCCTACCTGGACGGGCCCCGCGAACTGGCCGCGTCGACCGGCTGGGTCGCCAAGCCCCTGCTGGGCCGCGAGGGCGCGGGCGTCACCGTGCACGAGCCGGGCACCGCGGCCGCCGCCCGCGAGGAGGCCTGCTGCTATCAGGGTCTCGCCCCGCTGCCCGCCTTCGACGGCAACCACGTCGTCCTCGGCGCCTGGGTCGTCCGGGACGAGCCGGCCGGCCTCGGCATCCGCGAGTCCTCGGGGCTGATCACCGACGAGTACGCGCGCTTCGTACCCCACGTGATCCTCTAGCCGGAGCCTTCGGCGGGGTACTCCCCGGGAGCCCGGGCCCCGGAGCCCGTCACCGGTGGCACCCTTCCCGTTCGCCGTTCCCGTTCGCCGTTCCCGCCGTCGCTCGCATGGTGGACGCGGGACCTCCCCGTTCCGGCGTGCCCGGTAGGCTGATCAGCGGGCCGTGACTGGCGCGCTGGGATGGGACGGACCATCGGGGAGCGGCCCGAGCGGGAATTCAGTGCCGTGCGCCTGGGCCGAACGTGAACGCCGAAACGCACGCCGTCCGGAGGTCCCCATGCCAGAGCAGCAGCCCCTCTCCACCGAGTCCACCGCCTTCCGCGCGGCCCTCGACGTCATCCGCGCGGTGGAACCGGCGGTCGCCGACGCCATCGGCCAGGAAGTGGCCGACCAGCGCGAGATGCTCAAGCTGATCGCCTCGGAGAACTACGCCTCCCCGGCGACCCTGCTGACCATGGGCAACTGGTTCAGCGACAAGTACGCCGAGGGCACCGTCGGGCGCCGCTTCTACGCCGGCTGCCGCAACGTCGACACGGTCGAGTCGCTGGCCGCCGAGCACGCCAAGGCGCTGTTCGGCGCCCGCCACGCCTACGTCCAGCCGCATTCCGGCATCGACGCCAACCTGGTCGCCTTCTGGGCCGTCCTCGCCGACCGCGTCGAGGTCCCGTTCCTGGAGAAGACCGGCGCCCGCCAGGTCAACGACCTGACCGAGGCCGACTGGGCCGAGCTGCGCCGGGCCTTCGGCAACCAGCGGATGCTCGGCATGTCCCTGGACGCGGGCGGCCACCTCACCCACGGCTTCCGCCCGAACATCTCGGGCAAGATGTTCGACCAGCGCTCCTACGGCACGGACCCGGCCACCGGCCTCATCGACTACGAGGCGCTGCGGGCCCAGGCCCGCGAGTTCAAGCCGCTGATCATCGTCGCCGGCTACTCCGCGTACCCGCGCCTGGTGAACTTCCGGATCATGCGCGAGATCGCCGACGAGGTCGGCGCGACCCTCATGGTCGACATGGCGCACTTCGCGGGCCTGGTCGCGGGCAAGGTGCTCACCGGCGACTTCGACCCGGTCCCGCACGCCCAGATCGTCACCACCACCACCCACAAGTCGCTGCGCGGCCCGCGCGGCGGCATGGTGCTGTGCGACGACTCCCTGAAGGACCAGGTCGACCGCGGCTGCCCGATGGTGCTCGGCGGCCCGCTCCCGCACGTGATGGCCGCCAAGGCCGTCGCCCTCGCCGAGGCCCGCCAGCCCGGCTTCCAGGACTACGCCCGGCGCATCGTGGACAACTCCCGCGCGCTCGCCGAGGGCCTCATGCGCCGCGGCGCCACCCTGGTCACCGGCGGCACGGACAACCACCTCAACCTGATCGACGTGGCGAGCTCCTACGGCCTCACCGGCCGCCAGGCCGAGGCCGCCCTGCTGGACTCGGGCATCGTGACCAACCGCAACGCGATCCCGGCCGACCCGAACGGCGCCTGGTACACCTCCGGCATCCGCGTCGGCACGCCCGCGCTCACCACCCGGGGCCTGGGCACCGCGGAGATGGACGAGGTGGCGGGCCTGATCGACCGCGTCCTGACCACCACGGAGGCGGGCACCACCAAGTCGGGCGCCCCGTCCAAGGCCGCCCACGTGCTGGACGCGAAGGTGTCCGAGGAGATCGCCCAGCGGGCGACCGACCTGGTGGCCGGCTTCCCGCTGTACCCGGAGGTCGACCTGGGCTGAGAGGCCCCGTGAGGGGCGCGGGGAACCGCGCGGCCGTCCACGGACGGTCCGCGGGCCCCGCGCACCGAAACCCCTCCCGCCTCAGGTGCCGATGCCGCCCCCGGCCGATGAGAGAATGGGCGACATGGCCTCTGCAGACCGACCCCGCGTGCTCTCCGGAATCCAGCCCACGGCAGGCTCGTTCCACCTCGGCAACTACCTGGGCGCCGTCCGCCAGTGGGTGGCCCTCCAGGAGTCCCACGACGCGTTCTACATGGTCGTCGACCTGCACGCGATCACGATCCCGCAGGACCCGGCCGACCTGCGGGCCAACACCCGCCTGGCCGCCGCGCAGCTGCTGGCCGCCGGTCTCGACCCCGACCGCTGCACCCTCTTCGTCCAGAGCCATGTGCCCGAGCACGCCCAGCTCGCCTGGATCATGAACTGCCTCACCGGCTTCGGCGAGGCCAGCCGGATGACCCAGTTCAAGGACAAGTCCGCCAAGCAGGGCGCCGACCGCGCCTCCGTCGGCCTCTTCACGTACCCGATCCTCCAGGTCGCCGACATCCTGCTGTACCAGGCCAACGAGGTGCCGGTCGGCGAGGACCAGCGCCAGCACGTCGAGCTGACCCGCGACCTCGCGGTGCGCTTCAACGGCCGCTACGGGGACACCTTCACGATCCCGAAGCCGTACATCCTCAAGGAGACGGCGAAGATCTACGACCTCCAGGACCCGTCGGTCAAGATGAGCAAGTCGGCGTCCACGCCGAAGGGCCTGATCAACCTGCTCGACGAGCCGAAGACCACCGCCAAGAAGGTCAAGAGCGCCGTCACCGACACCGACACCGTGATCCGCTACGACGTGGAGAACAAGCCGGGCGTGTCGAACCTGCTCACCATCTACTCCACGCTCACCGGCCGGTCGGTCGAGGAGCTGGAGGCGGACTACGAGGGCAAGATGTACGGCGCCCTCAAGACCGACCTCGCCGACGTCATGGTCGACTTCGTCTCGCCGTTCCGGGAGCGCACCCAGCAGTACCTGGACGACCCCGAGACGCTCGACTCGGTGCTGGCCAAGGGCGCGGAGAAGGCGCGTGCCGTGGCCGCGGAGACGCTCGCGCAGACCTACGAGCGCGTCGGCTTCCTCCCGGCGAAGCACTGAGGGGCACGGACCGGCGCCGGGGCGCACGACCGTTCGCACGCCCGGCCGGGCAGAGCGCTGCACATCACTTCCGCTGCGCCTGCCGACAGGACACCCGTGGTCGTACAGTCGATATCCGACGGCCCGCACGACGACGGCCGGCAGACAGCACACGACGACAGGAGACGACGTGGGGACCGTAACGATCGGCGTCTCGATCGCGGTCCCGGAGCCTCACGGCAGCCTGCTCCAGGAGCGGCGCGCGGGCTTCGGCGACGCCGCGGCTCACGGCATCCCCACGCACGTCACGCTGCTGCCGCCGACCGAGGTGGACGCGGCTGACCTGCCGGCGGTGGACGCCCACCTCACCGGGGTCGCCGAGGCCGGCCGCCCGTTCCCGATGCGGCTGTCCGGGACCGGGACCTTCCGGCCCCTGTCGCCGGTCGTCTACGTCCGCGTCGTCGAGGGCGCCGAGTCCTGCGCCTGGCTCCAGCAGCGGGTCCGGGACTCCTCCGGGCCCATGGCACGCGAGCTGCTGTTCCCGTACCACCCGCACGTCACGGTCGCCCACGGCATCGACGAGGCGGCGATGGACCGCGCCTTCGCTGAGCTGGCCGGCTTCGAGGCCGAGTGGCCGTGCACCGGGTTCGCGCTCTACGAGCAGGGCCCCGACGCCGTCTGGCGCAAGCTGCGCGAGTACACCTTCGGCGGGCCCGTGGTGCCGCCGCAGGCGCTGCGCGGCGTGGGCCGCAGCCCGGTGAGCTGAGCGCGGGGGCCGGTCGGTCCGGCCTAGAGCGGCAGGCGCCGGAACAGGGCCCGCGGCGCGTGCCGCAGCGCGGACATCACCACCCTCAGCGATCCCGGCACCCACACCACCTCCGAGCCCCTGCGCAGGCCCAGCTCGATCGCCGTGGCCACCGCCCCCGGGGTCGTCGTGAGCGGCCCCCCGGCGCGCAGCGGTCCGGGGCGTACGACCATCACGCGCACGCCGGTGCCGTACAGGGCGTCGCCCAGGCCCTGGGCGAAGGCGTCCAGGCCCGCCTTGCTGGAGCCGTAGATGAAGTCGGCGCGGCGCGCCCGTTCCCCGGCGACCGAGGAGAGCACGACCAGCGAGCCGTGACCCTGGGTCTGCAGGGCGCGGCCGGCGACCAGGCCGGCCGAGACGGCGCCGGTGTAGTTGGTCTGCGCGACCCGGACCGCGCGCAGGTGGTCGCGTTCGTCGTGGGCCTGGTCGCCGAGGACGCCGAAGGCGAGCAGCACCATGTCGATGCGTCCCTCGGCGAACACCTTGTCGAGGACGGGCTCGTGGGACTCGGGGTCGAGGGCGTCGAAGGCCACGGTGCGGACGTCGGCGCCCAGGGCGCGCAGCCGGCCGGCGGACTCCTCCAGGGCGGGCGAGGGGCGGCCGGCCAGCCAGACGGTACGGGTGCGGCGGGCGATCAGACGGCGCGCGGTGGCCAGCGCGATCTCCGACGTGCCGCCGAGGACGAGCAGGGACTGGGGCAGCTCGGTCGCTTCCTTCATGACAGCCGACCGTATCGCCCTCATATGTCCGTCTTGCTGAAGAAACGCGGTGTTCACGCACACGCACAGTGGGCAGAGACCGATCATGGACTGGCTGAAGCGGCTTCCCGGCATCGGGCCGATCGTCACGCGGCTCGCGCTCACGCACGCCTGGCGTTCGTTCGAACGGCTGGACCGGGTGAAGTGGACGCGGCTGGCCGCCGCCATGACCTTCGTCAGCTTCGTGGCCCTGTTCCCGCTGCTGACCCTGGGCGGCGCGATCGCCGCGGCCACCCTCAGCGAGTCGCAGCAGAAGAACGTGCAGACGAGGATCGCCCAGCAGATCCCCGGTCTCGCCGACCAGCTGGACGTCAACTCCCTGGTGCAGAACGCCGGTACGGTCGGTGTCATCGCGGGTGCCGTGCTGCTGTTCACCGGCGTCAACTGGGTCGGCCAGGTGCGCGACTGCCTGCGCGTGGTGTGGGACCTGCCCGACGACGAGCGGAACCCGTTCGTGGCCTGGCTCAAGGACGCGGGCATCCTGCTCGGTCTGGGCGGTGCCGTCGTCGCCACGCTCGCTATCTCCACCGTGGCCTCCGCCCTGGTGGGCTGGATCACCGACCAGCTCGGCATCGACCGGATGAGCTGGGGCAGCGTGCTGCTGCGCGTCGTGGCGTTCGCCGTCGCCGTGCTCGCCGACTTCCTGCTGCTGCTCTACGTCCTGACCCTGCTGCCCGGCGCCGAACCCCCGCGCCGCCGCCTCGTGGTGGCCGCGCTCACCGGCGCGGTCGGCTTCGAACTGCTGAAGCTGCTGCTCAGCGGCTACATCCAGGGAGTCGCCGCGAAGAGCATGTACGGCGCGTTCGGCGTTCCCGTGGCCCTGCTGCTGTGGATCAACTTCACCGCGAAACTGGTCCTGTTCTGCGCCGCCTGGACGGCGACGCAGAGCAAGGAGGTGGAGGTGGAGGGCGTCACGGCCGGGTCCGGCGGCGCATCAGATCCGGCAGTGGCCAACGGCGGTTGACCAGGAACACCGCACCGCCGAGCAGCACCAGCAGCCCGCCCGCGACGGCCAGGGCGGTGCCGACGCCGCCGGAGCGGTTCCCGGCGGTGGCGCTCGCCACCGGCTTCGCGCCGGAGCCGCCGGTGCCCTGCGCCTGCCCGGCCGCGGCGGTCGCGGCCGGCCGGCCGGACGGCTCCGCGCTGGGCTCGGCGGCGCTCTTCGGCGGGACCAGGACGCCCACCGGCCGCACCTTGTCGGCCGCCTGGAAACCCCAGTCGAACAGCTTCGCGGTCTCCTTGTAGACCTCGTTGTGCTCGCGCTTCTGCGGGTTCATCACCGTGACCAGCAGCACCTTGCCGTTCCGCTCGGCGACCCCGGTGAAGGTGGCGCCCGCGTGGGTGGTGTTGCCGTTCTTCACCCCGGCGATGCCCTGGTAGACGGGCACGTCGGTGTCGCCGCTCAGCAGCCGGTTGGTGTTGCGGATCTCGGCCGAGCCGAACGTCGCGCTCACCGTCGAGCAGTAGTCGCGGAAGTCCTTCTTCTGCAGCCCGGAGCGGGCGAACAGCGACAGGTCGTACGCGGAGGACACCTGCGCCGGCTCGTCGTAGCCGTCCGGGCTGACCACGTGCGTGTCCAGGGCCTGGAGCTCGTCGGCGTGGTCCTGCATGTCCCGGACGGTGCGCCGGACACCGCCGTTCATCGCCGCCAGCACGTGCACGGCGTCGTTGCCCGAGCGCAGGAACACCCCGAGCCACAGGTCGTGGACGGTGTAGCTGCGGCCCGCCTTCATCCCGACCACGCTGGAGCCGGCGCCCATGCCCGCCAGGTCGGACGGCACCACCTTGTGCTCGGTCGTCTTCGGGAACCTCGGCAGCACGGTGTCCGCGAACAGCATCTTCAGGGTGCTCGCCGGGGGCAGCCGCCAGTGCGCGTTGTGCGCGGCCAGCACCTCGCCGGACTCGGCGTCGGAGACGATCCAGGAACGGGCGGTGAGGTCCTTGGGCAGCACCGGCGCACCGGCGGCGAGGTCGACCTGGGTCCCGGGCTGTCCCAGCCGGGCGCCGCCGACCTGCGACATCTGCGCCGGGGGTGTGGCCGTCGGGCCGGTCGAGGGGGTCGGGGCGGCGAAGGCGGCCGGGGTGGTGACGGAGAGGGAGAGCAGCGCGGCGGTGGTGACCGGCAGGGCTCGCCTGACGGCCTTCTCGGTTGCGGGCACGGTCGGAAACGTACCGGTCACCGGCCGCGAAGTCCCGCCTCGCACCCCACCCCGGACACGGAACCGGACCGCGGACGGCGATACTGTCCGTATGAAGCTCAGCCGCCCGGTCTCCTGGTTCCTGCTCGCCTTCGGGGTGTGGAGCTGGGTCATCTGGGTCACTTTCGTCAAGAACCTGGTCAAGGACGGCAGCGGACTCGCCTTCCACGACGGTCACCCGACCGCCTACTTCTGGGTGCATCTGCTGCTGGCCGTCGTCTCCTTCGTATGGGGGACGGTCATCGGGGTCATCGGGTTGCGCGGTCTGCGCGCACTGCGCCGCACCTCATAGCGGAGGACACACCGGCGTGATCGTCGTCTTCGTCCTCGCCGCGGCGGCCGCGCTCGCCGTCCTGGTGCTGGGGCACTGGTACGTGTGGCGGCGCCTGGTGCGCGACACCACCCGCGGCCCGGGCCCGGCCCGCCGCGCCGGGACCGCGGTCTTCGTCACGGGACCGCTGCTGATGGTCACGGCGCTGGTGGCCGAGCGCTCCGGCGCACCCTTCTGGCTCCAGCGCACCCTCGCCTGGCCCGGCTTCCTGTGGATGGCGCTGGCGCTGTACCTGCTGCTCGCGGTGGTGGCCGGAGAGGCCCTGCGGCCCCTGCTGCGGCGGTTCCTCGCCCGTCGGCCGGCCCCCGGGGCGACAGCCGTGCCCGCACCGCGGACCGTGCCGGCCCAAGGGCCCCCACCGCCCCCACCGGGCACGCCCGAACCCCCGCGCGAGCCGGGGCGGGCGCGCGAGCCGGAGGGGACCGCCGGTCCCGGGCGGACGGCGCCCGCGCCCTCCCGGCGGCTGTTCGTCTCCCGGGTGGTCGGCGGGGCCGCCGCGGCCGCCGCCGTCGGGACCGTCGGCCAGGGCACCTACGGGGTGCTGCGCGGGCCACGGGTCAAGCGCGTCACCGTACCGCTGGCCAGACTCCCGCGCGCCGCGCACGGCTTCCGCATCGCCGTCGTCAGCGACATCCACCTGGGCCCGGTCCTCGGGCGCTCCTTCGCACAGCGGGTCGTCGACACGGTCAACGCCACCCAGCCGGACCTGATCGCCGTCGTCGGCGACCTGGTGGACGGCAGCGTGAAGGACCTCGGCCCGGCCGCCGCGCCCCTGGCCGGGCTGACCGCCCGGCACGGCGCCTACTTCGTCACCGGCAACCACGAGTACTTCTCCGGCGCCGAGCAGTGGGTGGCCGAGGTGCGCACCCTCGGCCTGCACCCGCTGCAGAACGCCCGCACCGAGCTGCCCCACTTCGACCTGGCCGGGGTCAACGACCTGCAAGGGGAGAGCGAGGGGCAGGGGCCCGACTTCGGCCGGGCGCTGGGCGACCGGGACCGGGCACGCGCGTGCGTGCTCCTCGCGCACCAGCCGGTGCAGATCCACGAGGCCGTCCGGTACGGCGTCGACCTCCAGCTCTCCGGTCACACCCACGGCGGCCAGCTCTGGCCCGGGAACCTCGTCGCGGCCGCCGCCAACCCCACCGTGGCCGGCCTCGCACGCTACGGCGACACCCAGCTCTACGTCAGCAGGGGCGCCGGAGCCTGGGGGCCGCCCACGCGCGTCGGGGCGCCCTCGGACGTGACGGTCGTCGAGCTGGCCTCGACGCACGCCTGAGACCCGTGCGAAGCCTGGGGAACCCGGGGCGAACAACGCCTCGGTAAGTTCTTTCACATACCGCCGGATTGCTCTTCCCCCGCGTGAAACACGTGTGATTAGGTGAGCCGCGCCACTATGGGGAGTGGCCATTTTTGTGCTGTGCCAGGGGTAGGGCCTTGGCGTGGCCTGGGGAGGGCACCACCATGCGATCTGTTCGCATGCGCATTCTCTTGGCAGTGCTGGTCCTGGCCGTCGTGGGAATCGGCGCCTGGCAGCTTCTGCCGTCGCAGGATGACAACAACAAGACCATCACCGTCGGCACGACCGACGCGGTCACGTCACTGGACCCGGCCGGCGCCTACGACGCCGGATCCTGGGCCCTGTTCAGCAATGTCTTCCAGACGCTGCTGACCTTCGAGCCGGGTGGCGTCGAGCCGGTCCCGGACGCGGCGAAGAGCTGTGTCTTCGAGGGCGGCGGGCTCAAGTCGTACCAGTGCCGGCTGCGGGACGACATCACCTTCCCGAGCGGACGCAAGATGACCGCCGAGGACGTGAAGTACTCCTTCGAGCGGGTGAAGAGGATCAACTCGGACGTCGGTCCCGCGTCCCTGTTCTCCACCCTCGCTTCGGTCACCGCCGACGACGCGACCACCGTGACCTTCCACCTGCGCACGCCGGACGCCACGTTCCCGCTGAAGGTGGCCACCGGAGCCGGTTCCATCGTCGACAAGGAGGCGTACCCGGCCCGTTCGCTGCGCACCGGCGACGGCGTGGACGGCACCGGCCCGTACACGCTGACCGCCTACACGGTGAACCGGAAGGCCGACCTCGCGCCGTACAGGAACTACAAGGGCTACCTGAGCGGGACCGGCCGGCCGATCGAGCTGCGCTACTACGGCGACTCCCGGAAGCTCAGCAGCGCCTGGGCGGCCAAGCAGGTCGACGTCGCCACCCGGACGCTGCCCCCGGGCGTGCTCTCCGAGCTGAACCCGAGCGATCCCAAGCAGCGCGTCACGGTCTCGGACAGCTCCGAGACCCGCAACCTCTACCTCAACACCCGCGCGAACTCGCCGCTGAACGACGTGCGCGTGCGCCGGGCGATGGCCTGGCTCGTCAACCGTGAGCAGCTGGCCGTGAAGGTGTACAAGGGCACGGTCGACCCGCTGTACTCGCTGATCCCGACCGGCATCACCGGCCACACCACGTCCTTCTTCGACACGTACCCGACGCAGAGCGCCAAGAAGGCGCGGGAGCTGCTGCTCCAGGCCGGCGTGAGCGTGCCGGTGCGCTTCACCCTCGGCTACGGCCGCAACCGCGGCGCCGGCGCGGAGGAGGCCGCGGAGCTGAAGCAGCAGCTGGAGGCGAGCGGACTGTTCAAGGTGGACGTCCGGGGCTACGAGTGGACCGACTTCCAGAAACGCTGGGCCGCCGGGAAGATGGACGCGTGGGCCGTGGGCTGGGTGGCCGACTACCCCGACGCGGACACCTTCGGCTCCCCGCTGGTCGGGACCGGTTCCACGATGAGCACCGGCTACAGCAGCAAGGCCGTCGACCACCTCATCCGGGACAGCCAGCAGTACCCCGACCGCGCGCGGGCCGCGAGCGACTTCCGCGGCATCCAGGCGGACGTGGCCACCGACGTGCCGCTGATCCCGCTGTGGCAGCGCAAGGAGTACGTGGTCAGCACCGAGGACGTCGGCGGCGGCCAGTACCTCTCGGACGGCACGGGCGTGTTCCGTCTGTGGCGCTTGAACTGGATCTGACGTCCCGCGGGTGGGGGCTCAGCCCTCGCCCGCGCCCCCGCGCCCGGCCCTGGCCGCCGGGTCCGGCAGCGCCCTCGTCATGCCCGGCAGGAAGTCCGTGAACAGCTCGTGGACTTCGAGCACCAGGGGGCGCAGCACCCGGAACCGGGCCAGGGCCACGCCGCGCGCGGTCAGCCGGGCCCCGCGGCGCGCCAGCCGGTAGCTGCGCTCGCGGCCCTCGGTCCGGTCGAAGATCCAGTACAGCACGAGGCCCATCTGGGACAGCCACATCAGTTCCGGCAGCACGTCCCGCAGTTCGGGTGCCACCTTGGACTTCGACCCGGCCAGCAGCTCCCGGTGGACGCTGAGGGCCTGCTCCCGCGCGTGCTCGCTCTCCGGGGAGAACGGGCTGAGCGGGCTGTCGGGGTCGGCGGCGTTCTTGAAGAACTGGACCGCGAACTCGTGGTACGGCTCGGCGATCTCCAGCCACGCGGTCAGCACGCCCGCGAGCCGCGCCTCCAGATCGGTCTCCCGGTCCAGGATCTCCCGGACCGCCACCTGGTGTTCGGCGGCGATCCGGTCGTAGAAGCCCTGGATCAGGTGTTCCTTGCCCTCGAAGTAGTAGTAGGCGTTGCCGACGGAGACGCCGGCCTCCTTGGCGATGGCCCGCATGGTCGTCTTGTCGTAGCCGCGCTCCTGGAAGAGCCGCATCGCGGTCTCCAGGATCAGCGCGCGGGTCTGCTCGGACTTGGTCTGGGGGCCGGCCGCTTCGGGGCCTTCGTTCTTCGCGGGCACGGCACGAGCCTAACCAGTGGGGCAGGAACCGCCGTCACAGGTCGGCGGCTGGTGGGTCCAGCCGGTGTGCCGGTCGAACGACCAGCCGTCGGTCCGGCGGTAGGACCGCCCGCCCCACTGCGCGCCCCGCCACTTCGCCGCCGCCAGCACCGCCCCGCGGGCCAGCCGTGCCCCGGCCGGGGTGCTCAGCCGGTGGGCGAGCGGGCGGTGTTCGCGCAGCGCCCACAGGACGACGATCCAGGCGCGGGAGCCCTGGTAGACCTGCCCGGCGTCGCCGATCACGGTGACCTCGTCGAGGGTGGCCGCCGGGTCGAGCCCCGGGAAGCGCCGGCGGGCCTCGGCCGACCCGGCCGGCACCAGGTCCAGGGGCACGAGCTGCGACTGCCGTACCAGCCAGTCGCGCAGGTGGGCGCAGAGGCCGCACTCGGCGTCGTACAGGACGGTGAGCCCGAGGACCGGGGCGCCCGCGGCGCCCCGGTCCCGCGCTTCGGTCACGGCGCTCACGCGCCGGCCGTCGGCGGGAGCCAGCCCTGCGGGCCGACCGGGGGCCGCTGCTCGCGCTCCAGGACCCCGCGGCGCCGGATCTTGTTCAGCACGTACACGTTGCCCAGGTGCATCGCGCCGAGCACCAGCAGCACCACCCCGAGCTTGGCCGACAGGGCCTCGAAGATGCCGCGGGTGTCGTCGATGTCCCCGCTGCCGTGCAGGTAGAGCGCCACGAAGCCGAGATTGACGAGATAGAAGCCGACCACCAGCAGGTGGTTGACGGCGTCGGCGAGCTTCTCGTCGCCGCGCAGCACGTCGGCCAGGAAGATCCGGCCGTTGCGGCTGAGCGTGCGGGCCACCCAGACGGTCAGCCCGATGCTGACGGCCAGGTAGATCACGTAGGCGATGACGGTGCGGTCCATGCCCCACCCCTTCTTGAACGCGTTCAAAACGCTGACAGGCATGACTGTAGACCTGCTTTTGAACATGTTCAACTCAAGGGCGCGAAGGTCCGCGTGACCCGCGTCTCAGCCCCGGCGGCCCAGCGCCGGACGCTTGCTGTAGTCCGTGAACCCCAGGACGTTGCCCCAGGGATCGGCGATCTCCACCGTCCAGCCGGTGGCCACGGAGAACACCTCGTCCAGCGGCGCGATCCCGGCGGCGGCCAGCTCCCGTGCGGCCGCCCGCGCGTCCGGCACCTCCAGCCACAGGCGCGCGGCGGGCCACGGCGGCGGCCGGTGCCCCAGCCCCTCCTCGACGCGCAGCAGGATGCCGGGCGTCTCGCCGCCCACCTTCAGCTGGGCGATCCCGCCCTCGTCGAACCGGAACCCGACGGTGAACCCGGCCCGCTCGTAGAACCCGACGGCCTCCGCGAGGTCCCCCACGGGCAGCAGGGCGTTGTCGAACCCGAGCAGCTCGTACGACTCTTCGTCTGACATGTCGTCACATTAAGGGGGAAACTCACCCCTATGCGAGGAACCCCACCGGAACGTGTCCGGTGGGGCTCCTGAAGGCGCTCCGCAGAGCTGTGCCGCGAGGGATCAGTAGCGACGCGTGATCAGCGCGCGCTTGACTTCCTGGATCGCCTTGGTGACCTCGATACCGCGCGGGCAGGCGTCCGTGCAGTTGAAGGTCGTGCGGCAGCGCCACACGCCGTCGCGGTCGTTGAGGATCTCCAGGCGCTGCTCGCCCGCCTCGTCACGGCTGTCGAAGATGAAGCGGTGGGCGTTCACGATCGCGGCCGGACCGAAGTACTGGCCGTCGTTCCAGAACACCGGGCAGGACGACGTGCACGCGGCGCACAGGATGCACTTGGTGGTGTCGTCGAAGCGCTCGCGGTCCTCGGCGGACTGCAGCCGCTCGCGGGTCGGCTCGTTCGTCTCCTTGGTGACCAGGAACGGCATGACGTCCCGGTACGCCTGGAAGAACGGCTCCATGTCCACGACCAGGTCCTTCAGGACCGTCAGGCCCTTGATGGGCTCGACCGTGATCGGCTTCTCGGGGTTGATGTCCTTGATCAGCGTCTTGCAGGCAAGACGGTTCTTGCCGTTGATCCGCATCGCGTCCGAGCCGCAGATGCCGTGCGCGCACGACCGGCGGAAGGTGAGGGTGCCGTCGACGTCCCACTTGATCTTGTGGAGGCCGTCGAGGACGCGCTCCTTCGGGTCGATCTCCAGCTGGAAGTCTTCCCAGGTCGCCTCGGCGGAGACCTCGGGGTTGAACCGGCGGACCCGGAAGGTGACGGTGATGTAGGGGGAGTCGGCGAAGCCGGGCTCGGGCTGGCCGGCCGCGTCCGCCTTGTCCAGAACAGGGGTAGCCATCAGTACTTACGCTCCATCGGCTGGTAGCGGGTCTGGACGACCGGCTTGTAGTCGAGACGGACGGATTCCGAGCCGTCGGCGCCGACCTCGCGGTACGCCATGGTGTGGCGCATGAAGTTGACGTCGTCGCGGTTCGGGTAGTCCTCGCGGTAGTGACCGCCGCGGGACTCCTTGCGGGCCAGGGCCGACACCGCCATGACCTCGGCCAGCTCGAGCAGGTTGCCCAGCTCGATCGCCTCCAGGAGGTCCGTGTTGAACCGCTTGCCCTTGTCCTGGATCGCCACGTTCCGGTAGCGCTCGCGCAGCTCGGCGATCTTCTCGACGGCCGTCTTGATCGTCTGCTCGGTGCGGAACACCATGACGTTGGCGTCCATGGTCTCCTGCAGCTCGCGGCGGATCGTGGCGACCCGCTCGTTGCCGGTGGAGTTGCGCAGCCGCTCGATCTGCTCGACGACGAGCGACTCCGGGTTCTCCGGCAGCTCGACGAAGTCGGCCTTCTGGGAGTACTCGGCGGCGGCGATGCCCGCACGGCGGCCGAAGACGTTGATGTCCAGCAGCGAGTTGGTGCCGAGGCGGTTGGCGCCGTGCACGGAGACACAGGCGACCTCGCCGGCCGCGTACAGACCCGGGACGACGGTGGTGTTGTCCGCCAGGACCTCACCCTCGACGTTGGTCGGGATGCCGCCCATCGCGTAGTGCGCGGTCGGCTGGATCGGGATCGGGTCCGTGTAGGGCTCGATGCCGAGGTAGGTGCGCGCGAACTCCGTGATGTCCGGGAGCTTGGCGTCGAGCTGCTCCGGCGGGAGATGCGTGAGGTCCAGGTAGACGTGGTCGCCCTCGGGCCCGCAGCCGCGGCCCTCGCGGATCTCCGTGTAGATGGAGCGGGAGACGACGTCACGGGACGCGAGGTCCTTCATGACCGGCGCGTACTTCTCCATGAAGCGCTCGCCGTCCTTGTTGCGGAGGATGCCGCCCTCACCACGGGCGCCCTCCGTCAGCAGGATGCCCATGCGCCAGATGCCGGTCGGGTGGAACTGGAAGAACTCCATGTCCTCCAGCGGCAGCCCGCGGCGGTAGACGGCGGCCTGGCCGTCACCGGTCAGCGTGTGCGCGTTCGACGTCACCTTGAAGAACTTGCCGGTGCCGCCGGAGGCGTAGATCACGGCCTTCGCCTGGAAGATGTGGATCTCGCCGGTGGCCAGCTCGTACGCCACCACGCCGGCCGACTTCTTGACGCCGTCGACCTCGGTGATCAGCTGGTCCAGGACGTAGAACTCGTTGAAGAACTCCACGCCCTCCTTGACGCAGTTCTGGTACAGCGTCTGGAGGATCATGTGGCCGGTGCGGTCCGCGGCGTAGCAGGACCGGCGGACCGGCGCCTCGCCGTGGTTGCGGGAGTGACCGCCGAAGCGGCGCTGGTCGATCGTCCCGTCGGGCGTCCGGTTGAACGGCAGGCCCATCTTCTCCAGGTCGAGGACGGCGTCGATGGCCTCCTTCGCCAGGATCTCGGCGGCGTCCTGGTCGACCAGGTAGTCACCGCCCTTGACCGTGTCGAAGGTGTGCCACTCCCAGTTGTCCTCCTCCACGTTCGCCAGCGCGGCGGCCATGCCGCCCTGCGCGGCGCCCGTGTGGGAGCGGGTGGGGTAGAGCTTGGTCAGCACGGCGGTGCGGCTGCGCTTCGTCGACTCGATGGCGGCGCGCATACCGGCGCCACCGGCGCCGACGATGACGGTGTCGTACTTGTGGATCTTCATGATTCTCGCAGCCCCGTGCCTAGCGGATGTTCGGGTCGAAGGTGAAGATCACCAGCGTGCCCAGCAGGATGGTCCACACCGTGGCGGTGTACAGCAGGGCCTTCAGCCACATGCGGGAGGCAGGCCGCTCGGCGTAGTCGTTGATGACCGTGCGCAGGCCGTTGGCGCCGTGCAGCATCGCCAGCCACAGCATCAGCAGGTCCCAGACCTGCCACCAGGGCGAGGCCCAGCGGCCGGCCACGAAGGCGAAGCCGATCTTGGAGACACCGCCGTCGAGCACCAGCTGGATCAGCAGGTGGCCGATGACGAGGACGACCAGCACGACGCCGGACAGGCGCATGAACAGCCAGGCGGCCAGCTCGAAGTTGCCCCGCGTGGACTTGGGGGACTTCTTGGTCCGCTTGCGCGGCGCCTCGATCAGCGGGGCCGGGTTGTCCACCGAGTGGACGGGCGCGCCCTCGACGGGGCCGACGCCGGACGCGGGGGTTTCAGTCGTGGACATCGGCGTCAGCTCCCAAAGAGGACACGGGCGGCGTGGCCGAGGACCGGGTAGATCGCGCCGGCCATCAGGACGACCCAGATGCCCATCACGGTCCAGAACATCTGCTTCTGGTAGCGCGGGCCCTTCGACCAGAAGTCGACGGCGATGACGCGCAGACCGTTGAGCGCGTGGAAGAGGATGGCGGCGACGAGGCCGTACTCCAGCAGCGCGACGATCGGCGTCTTGTACGTGGCTACGACCTTGTCGTAGTCCTCGGGGGAGACACGCACGAGAGCGGTGTCCAGCACGTGAACGAACAGGAAGAAGAAGATGAGGACGCCGGTGACTCGGTGAGCCACCCAGGACCACATTCCTTCCCGGCCGCGGTACAGCGTTCCAGCCGGCACGGAAGAACCCTCCGGGAGCGGGGACTAGGGCCGCGCCGGCTTCACTGTCGGTCGGGCCCGGCCGGGTACGGTCCACCGGCCCCCAGCATCGTATCCGTGCGCCGCCGTGCGGCTTACGGGGGGCCTACTTGTGTGATCAAAGTGGCACGCGGTTGGGCTAGCGATGTCGCCTGCTGGGGTGGCGTGTACCGCTATGTGCCGGGTGTGGACGCGTTCGGGCTGCTCACGCCCCGCGCCGGGCCCGCGGGCGCGCAGGCCCCCGCACCCCTGAGGAGGTCCGTCAGCCGGCCCCGCGCGAGGCGGCGCAGTTCCTCCGCCGCCATCACCCGCTCCTCCTCGGGATCGTTCGCCAATCGTGACCGAATCCCCGCGAGAATGTGATCCAGGCTCTCCTCCGGGGGCACGTCGCCCGGAAAGATGACGAACGTGTGCCCGAACCTCGCCTCGTAGGCCGCGTTCGCCGCGCTCAGGGCCATGTGGGCGGCCGAGTAGGTGTCCTCCGGCAGCTCCGGCAGCGACTCTCCCGCCAGCGCCTCGGCCAGATCGGCCGGCGACAGGTCGTACGCCGCCTCGTCCGCCGCCGCCAGGAGGGAACCCAGGTCCGGGTAGGGGCGGTGGTCGGCGATGCGGCGGGCCCAGCGCAGGCTGCGCAGACAGTGCTGGAGCAGGGCGCAGGCCTCGTCGGCATGGGCGGCGTTGAAGGCGTCCAGCGGCTTGGGCAGGTACGGCGGGCGGTGCGCAGGCAGCGTGGGTCCTCGCGTCACAGGTGGTGTGGCAGGGGATGTCGTGAAGACTGTGTCGTCACGTTATCGAGAGTGGTCACTCTGTGTCCGACGGATGCCCGAATTTCACTCGAACGGGAGAGTTTCAGAACGGCTCGATGACGGGTGTCCGGTCGATCGGTCGTACGTTGGCTGAGTGACCCAGCACAGGCGCCGGGCGTCGGCGCAGCAGGTGAGGCGGAGGCGGGCGGTCGTGGCCGCCGCCTTCGCGGGGACCGTCGCGCTCGGCGTGGGCGTCGGCGTGTGGGCCTCGGCGGACGGTGGCGCGAGACCCGGCGCCGACGTCGCGCGGACCTCCCCGGCCTCCAGAGCCACCGGCCGCGCCGCCGCGCCGAGCAGTCCCACGCCCACCCGCACCTATCCGCTCTCCCAGGCGCCGCGGACCATACCCGCGGTGCGCTCGCACACCGCCGCGCGCGGCCCCGGCTGGCAGCCGCGGCACGGCGAGCGGGTGGTGGTGAGCGACCCGCGGCTGGCCGACGAGGGGCGGCTGATAGCCGGCGAGCTGGGCCTGTCGTACGCGGGACGGAAGAACGACGCGAAGGCCGGTGACCTCCGGCTCGCGCTGGGCGGCGGCGGCGACCAGGAGTCGTACTCCATGACCGTCAAGGGCGGCCGGGTCGACATCAGCGGGCCGGGCGACGCGGGCGTCTTCTACGGCACCCGCACCCTCAAGCAGGAGGTCCACGGCGGCGGCACCGCCCCGGAGGGCGTGGTCCGCGACGCACCCGCCAAGCCGGTGCGCGGCTTCATGCTGGACATCGCGCGCAAGCCGTACTCCGCGTCCTGGATAGAGGACCGGGTCCGCGAGCTGGGGGACCTGAAGTTCAACGAACTGGGACTGCACTTCTCCGACGACCAGGCCTTCCGGATCGAGTCCAGCAGCCACCCGGAGATCGTCTCCAAGGACCACCTGACCAAGGCGCAGGTCAAACAGATCGTCGACCTCGCCGCCGCCCGGCACATCACCGTCGTGCCCGAGATCGACTCGCCCGGCCACCTGGGCGCGGTCATCGCCGCCCACCCCGACCTGCAGCTGCGCAACGTGAACGGGGTCGCGACGCGGGGCGCGATCGACATCTCCAAGGCCGGCTCCGCGAAGATCGTCGACGACCTGCTGAACGAGTACGCCGGGGTCTTCCCCGGCGGCAAGTGGCACCTCGGCGGCGACGAGTACCAGGCGCTGACGGTCTCCGACCCGCAGGCGTCCTTCCCGCAGCTCGCCGCGGCCGCCCGGCGGAAGTACGGCTCCGGCGCGACGGTCTCCGACCTCGCCGCCGGCTGGCTGAACGACCGCGCCGCCACCGTGCGCGCCCACCACCGCACCATGCGGGCCTGGAACGACGGCTTCTTCCGGAACACCTCCGTGCAGCCCGCCAGGGACCTCCAGGTCGCCTACTGGACCGGCAAGGAGATCGGCGCCCGGCAGCCGCTCGAGTACCTGAGCGCCGGCCGCAAGGTGATCAACTACAACGACGAGTTCCTGTACTACGTCCTGGGGCAGCCGCAGACCTTCGTCTACCCGACCGGGCAGCGCATCTACGAGCAGTGGACCCCCCGGGTGCTGCGCGGCACGACCCCCGTTCCGGCCCGCTACGACCCGCAGATCCTCGGCGGGGTGTTCGCGGTCTGGTCCGACTTCCCCAACGCCCAGACCGAGGCGCAGGTCGCCGCCGGGATCCGGATGCCGCTCAGGGCCACCGTGCAGAAGCTGTGGGACCCGGGCGCGCCCGCGCTGTCCTGGACGCAGTTCAAGGCGCTGGCGGACCGGCTGGGCTGAGTCCCGCGGCCGGGTCCCGCGGGCCCGTGGTGGACGCGCGGGCGTGACGGGCCGTATCTTCCGCGTGCCGCACACACGGGAACACGGGGGGTCACCATCATGTCCGTCGCACGTCTGCGCTCACCGCTGGGGCTGGGCCAGGCCACGGTCACGCTGCTCGGTCTGGTCGTGCTCGGCGACGCGTGCGCCGTCGGGGCCGGTCTCGAGGTCCGCCGGAGGGCGGACGGCCTCGCGGCGGGTGCCCCGCTCATCGGGACGGGGGCGCCGTCCGGGGCCGCGCACCGCGCGGACACCCTGTACGTGCTGTCCGGGGTCGCGCAGACGCTGCTGTGGCTGGCCTGCGGGGTGGTGTTCCTGTGCTGGCTGTACCGGCTGCGGGTGAACGCCGAGGTGTTCAGCCCCCACGGGCACAGCAAGGCGCGCGCGTGGGTGATAGCGGGCTGGATCGTCCCCCTGGCGAACCTCTGGTACCCGCGCCGGGTCGTCCTGGACATCTGGGACGCCAGCCGGCCGGGCGAGGGGCCGGCCCGGCACGGTCTCGTCAACGCCTGGTGGGCGCTGTGGCTGGTGTCGACCACGGCCCAGGTGCTCATCTCGGACGACTACGACTCCGCGCACACCGCGGCGCAGTTCCGGACCGCCGCGGTCGAGTCGATGGCCGTCGACACCGCCGACCTGGCGGCCGCCGTGCTCGCCCTGCTCCTCGTGCTGCGGCTGACCCGCATGCAGCACCGCAAGGCGCTCTCCCCGCAGATCCTTGTCCCGGCTCTTGGCTGAAAACGCTCTGCTGTGACAGTCTCTCGCCGTCGCACGCAGTAAGGGGAAGTGCGGGCTCCGTAAAGGCGGCGCCCTGGCGAGGGAGGCTTTCATGAGCCTGATTGAACTGATCGCGCAGGCCGACGAGCGCGGCCTGGCCGCGAGCGGGCTGGCTTGTTTGGATCGGTGCGTGCCTTTGCTGGGCGGTGACGACGAAGTGCTGCGCCCGCTCTGGGCGAGCCTCGCCGACGGCTCCGCGTGGGCCGGCGGCCTGGAGAAGGCCCGGGGCGCGCTCGGCCCGGACGGGGCCGGCGAGGACGAGGCGGCGGCGCTCGCCCGCCGCATGCTGGACGCGGCCCCGGCCGAACGCACCGCCGAGGCGGTAAGGGACTGGGCCGACGCCTGCTCCGTCGCCTCCCTGCACATCCACCGGCTCCTTGATCCCGCTCCCGGCGAGACCCCGTCGCCCGAGGCGCTGGAGGCCGGCCGGGCGGGCGGCACCGAGGACACCTCCCCGCTGGTCGCCGCCGAGCTGCGGCGCCAGGTCGCCGTCCTCGAACTGCTCGCCGAACACGGCACGAACGGCCTGCGCGGCGCGCTGGACGTCTCCGTCGAGGGCCGCCGCGTGCTCCGCGCGGTGGTCTCCCGCCGCGCCCGAAGCCGCGGCTGACCCCGGCGGGGCCTCAGCAGCACTCACGCACGTCTCGCTTGCGGATCGGTCGCCGGGTGCCCGGCCCCCTTCGCGGGTGATCGCCGTCCTCCGGGCGGCGGGCCGACCCCGGCCGGCAGCGCTCAGGACGTCCCGGTCGCGGGGCGGTTGCCGGGTGCCGCCGGGTGCCCCGGCCCCCTTCGCGGGTGATCGCCGGCCCCTTGGCGGCGGGCTGTCCCCGGCCTGCACCGCTCGCGGACGTCTGGTCGCGGAGCGGTCGGCGGGTGCCGCCCGGTCCCGGACCGCACCGGTCGCGGGTGCCCCCGGCCCCGTCCCGTTCGTGCCGGGCCCCCGGTCCCGGCCCCTCACCGGTTGGCGGCCGACCCCGCCCTCGGGGCTGTTCGCGGGTGTGCCTCACTCCCGGGCCTGCCCGCTGCTTGTCTGCCGCGCCTGGACCTCGTACGCCGCCGGCCCCGGCTCCGCGCCGTTCGCGGCGGCGGCCCGGCGTCCGACCCGTTCGCGGAAGTGCCCCGGCGACCCCCCCGTTCGCGGGAGTGTCCCGGTCCAAACCCCGCTCGCGGGGGAGTCCTGTGCCTGTCGTGCGGGGGTGGTGGGGCGGTCCTGCGCCGGTTGGCGGGACGGGGCGGATGCGGGTGACGGATGGGCGGTTCCGGCCGCTCTTTCCTATGTGACAGCGCAGTATGTGACAGCACACCAGGAGACCAGGCCGCACGCCGCGGCGAAGCCCGTGCGGTGGGCGGCGGACGCGGTGGCCACCATGCGCGAGGGTGCCCGGCTGCGCCTCGACTACTCGGCGCAGAGTCTGTGGCGGGTGGACCGGCTGATCGAGGAGATAAGCCGCGAGGGACCGCCCTACGCGGCCGTCGAGAGCGTGCTGCGCGGCTTCGCCGCCTACGCCGGCGAGGTCGTGGTCCGCCAGACCGGCGCCGAGTGGTGGGCGAGCGGCGGCGACCACTGGCTGCGCACGCCCGACGGCAGGCTCTGGGACCCCTTCGACGAGGCCCGCCGGTGCTACGCCGGCCAGGGTTCGCTGCGCCTGCTGTGCCGGGACGCGTCCGCCTCCGGCTGACACCCGTCCGGCCGGGCCCCCTCGCGCGAGAACGGGCCCCGGCCGGACGGATCAGCGCGCGGTCACGGTGTCAGGGCCGTGCCCAGCGCCGCGGCGGCCGGTGTCCCGAGCGTCTTCCCGCTCAGCACCGACGTCTGGGCGTAGCCGAGCCCCGTGCTGGTGCTCGGCAGGTACATCAGGATGCCGTCGCCGCCGTCCTCGCCCGCGACACCGAACGTCAGATCGGCGCGCCCGTAGCCGGACAGGTCGGTCAGCGACACCGAGGAACCGAACGTGTCGCCGGACTCGGTGGCGCCGGGCACACCGGAGGTGTCCTGCGAGACGGCGATCGCGCCGGAACCGGTCAGACCGCCGGCGCCGCCCTTGACCAGCAGCGCGGAGCCCGCGTTCGAGCGGTTCGCGCCGGACCGGGTGATGTCCTCGCCGGGCAGGCCCGCGAGCACGTCGGGATACCCGTCGCCGTCGTAGTCGCCGAGCGAGACGGAGGCGCCGAGCGCGTCGCCGGACTCGTCGGCGCCGGGGACGCCCGCGGTGTCCTGGTGGACGGTGGTCATGCCGGTCGTGGTGAAGCCGGTCGCCGAGCCGCGCACCAGGGTGACCTGGCCGCCCGGCCGGCCGCCGGACTCGCTCGCGTACGGCTGCCCGATGACGATGTCGTCGTAGCCGTCGGCGTCCACGTCGCCCGCGGCGACGGCGCGGCCGCCCTTGACCGAGATGACGCCCACCTTGGCCAGACCGCTCGCCGAGCCCGCGAACCTGACCACACGTCCGGTACCGCCCGCGTCCCGGTAGTCGAGCGCCACGTCGGCGTAGCCGTCGCGGTTGAAGTCGCCGGTCGCCGCGTCCAGGTGGGCGACCGCGCCGGTGGCCGTGGTCAGTGTGCCGGCGGCGGTGGCACCGCCGGTGAGCCGGGCGTTCCAGTTGCCGCCCTTGCCGGTGCCGGCCGCGAACACGTCCGCCTTGCCGTCCCCGTCGAAGTCGCCGACCGCGACGGTCGAGCCGAGCCCGGCGCCGGTCGAGGTGACACCCCCGGAGGTGGTGTAGGAGTAGCCGGAGTTCAGCGCCGGCCCGTAGAGCACGGTCACCGCGCCCCGGTCGGCGTGGCCGCTGGTGTCGTCCTCGCCGGGCGCGCCGACCACGAGGTCGGCGTAGCCGTCGCCGTTGACGTCGCCCCAGGCGGTCGCGGCGCCGAAACCGTCACCGGTCTCGGAGGTGCCGGGCACGCCCGGGCTGCTCTGGGTGAGCGTGACCTTCCGGGAGACGGCCGGTCCGGCGGTGCCGCCCGGCACGACCGTCACCGAGTTCGCCTTCGGGGTGCCGGCCACCAGGTCGGGCAGGCCGTCCCGGTCGACGTCCGAGGTGGGCAGCGCGTGCGAGACGCCCGGCGTCCTCGCGAGCGTGGCGATCAGCGGCAGCTTCTTGTAGAGGTTGTCGCCGGGGCAGGCCGTGGCGTTGGTGTCGCGGTGCCCGAAGACCCGGGGCAGGGTGATCTGCCGGCCCTTGTCGACCAGGTTGCCGTCCTGGCCCTGGGGGCTGCCGGAGGTCAGCGTGACCTTGCCGGCCGGGTCGACGCCGTACATCCCGAACTTCCAGGCCACGACCCGGGCGATCGAGTCGAGGGCGGCCCGCGACGGCCGCGCGCTCATGTAGTTGCCGATGTAGGAGATGCCGACCGTGTCGGTGTTGAACCCGATGTCGTGCGCGCCGACCACCGGCAGGTCCATGCCGCCGCTGCGGCCCTCGAAGATCTGCCCGCAGCGGTCGACGACGAAGTTGTAGCCGATGTCGTAGTAGCCGCGGGAGAAGTGCTCCTGCTGGATGGTCCGCATCCGGGCCCGCGAGTCGGCGCACGACAGCGTGTTGTCGCTGTCGACGCCGGTGTGGTGGATGACGGCCGCCTTGATCGTGGTGCCGTAGCTCGGCGTGCCGTCGTAGTCGGTGGAGGCGCCCCATTCGGCCTGCGTGATGATCGGCGGCTTGGCGACCGTGGACGGGACGGGGGCCGGGACCGTGCTGGACGGGGACGGTGAGACGGAGCCGGACACCGAGGGGGAGGCGGACACCGACTCCGGGGCCGACTCCGTGTCGGTGGGCTCGGGCGACCCGGAGGGCGCGGAGTCCGTCGGCGCGGGTGTGTCCGACGCCGGGGAGCCGGCCGGCCCGGGTGTGGTCGTCTCCGCCACGAACGCGGCCGGCCGCGGGCCGCTCGCCGGGTCCGTGCCCGGGTCCAGCAGCTTGACGTCCATGCCGGACGGCTGGCCGCCCGCCTCGGTGCCGTCGGCCTTCACCACGCGCACCTGGACGCCGTCGGAGTCGCCGGTCCACAGCGAGGCCGTACCGCCGCGCACGGCGGTCCCGGCCCGCGCGGCCTCCGCGCCGTCGGCCTGGTACGGGTCGTCCGGCAGCTTCCGCCAGCCGGACCATGTGCCGCTCTCCCGGTCCCGGGTGCGCACCTCCGGCGTGCCCTCGGCCTCGGCGTCGGCGTCGTTCCAGGTCAGCAGGACGGCGCTGAACCGGGCGGTGCCCTTCTGCCCGAGGCCCCGGCGGCCCGAGCCCCGGTTCTCCAGCTTCAGCGTGTGGACCGCCGGCGCCCGGCCCTGTCCGCCGCCGGACCGCGCCCCCGGGTCCGCCATCGCGTACGTGACGATGCCGGCTCCGCTCAGCACGACCGCACCGGCGGTCAGCCACGCCCGTCTCCTCAGACCGATCGGCCTGTACGCACGGGACCTGCGAGGACTCAACTACCCCACCCCTAGACAAGAATCACGACGGCACCAGAAGTCACGGGCGCCACTTGGACAGCGCACGCACCTGACCGAACGTCACCCGGCGGTCCGCCGTCACGGCTCCGGAGCCGTCCGCGGCGGGGAGCGGTTCACGCGCACCGCTAAGGTCGCTCAGCCACAGCCACAGCCAGGGATCGGCGGACGACATGACGAGCATCGAAGCGCTGGAGGCCGCGCTTCCGGCGATGACACGGTGGCGTGTGCCCGGCGGGCGCGACGTGGACTGGGCCGTCCTCGAAGCGGCGCTCGGGACGGCGCTGCCCTCCGACTTCCGCGCTCTGGCGGAGGCCTATCCGGTCCTGGTCGTCGACGACTTCCTCGTGGTGTCCGCCCCGGCGCCGGGTGCCGAGGCGTCGTGGGGAGCCGCGTGCCGGGAGGACGAGATCCTCCAGGACCTGTACGAGATGGGCGACACCGAGGACTACGTGCCCTATCCCCGGCCGGGCGGCCTGATCTCCTGGGCGGAGTCCAACGCGGGGGACGCCTTCTACTGGCGGACCGGCCCCACGGACCCGGACGCGTGGCCGGTGGTCGTCCGCACGGACAACGCCGAATGGTTCGAGTTCCCGGTCGGCGCCGTAGCGTTCCTGGCCGGCGTGTACGGGCGCACCATCGACGTCCCGGGCATGCCCGGGAACTTCCCCGGCGACGACCCGCGGGTGCTGGGCCTGAGCGACTGAGCCGCACGCCGCCCGGCCGCCCTTCGGGCGACGAGGCCACTTTCGCGACAGGCCCTAGTCCGCCGTGACCCCCCAGTACCCGATGTGCGTCGGCTCGCCGTCCGTGTACAGGACCGTGCACCTGCCCCGAGCGCGGCCGGGTGCTCCGTGCTTGTCGGCCGGTGCGGGGCAGCGTAGGAGGCGGCACTGACAGCGGCAGCGGCAGCGGCACGGGCAGCCGTGTGCCCGCGGCTGTGACACATCCGTGCGTCCCGGCGCTGATCAGCGTGGGGCATGCGACACGGACGGCCGTGTCACACCATGCCGAGTCGACGTGGGCACGGGCCCGGGCCCGTGCCGCCGGTACGGACGAGGACGGTTCTTGGGCCAGGGACGAGAGCCCCGTCGCCAGCAGGCGCGCGACGGGGAGCTGGGCGCGGCCGTCGCGCGGGCCCAGGACGGGGACGAGAGCGCTTTCGCGGTGGCCTACCGGATCGTGCAGCCGGGCCTGCTCGGCTATCTGCGCGGGCTCGTCGGCGAGGACGCGGAGGACGTGGCCTCCGACGCCTGGCTGGAGATAGCCCGCGACCTCGGCCGGTTCAAGGGCGACGGCGCCGGCTTCCGCGGCTGGACCGCGACCATCGCCCGCCACCGGGCCCTGGACCACCTGCGCCGGCAGCGGGTACGGCCCCGGGGCACGGCGCTCGAACAGGACGTACTGGAACTGCCCGGCCCGCACAGCACGTACGAGCAGGCGCTGGAGTCCCTGTCGACCGAGCGCGCCCTGGCCCTGCTGCGCGGGCTGCCCCGCGACCAGGCCGAGGCGGTCCTGCTGCGGGTGGTGGTCGGCCTCGACGGCCCCGCCGTCGCCCGGGTCCTCGGCAAGCGTCCCGGCGCGGTGCGCACGGCCGCCTACCGAGGGCTGAAACGGCTCGCCCGGCAGCTGGGCGCGCAGGACGCCGCGGACGCGGGTGTGACGGATGACGGCCCCCGGACGCTGGGGGAGTCGAAATGAACGGCGACGGCCACCGGCCGTATACCTCCACGGGAACCGGTGGAGCGAGGCGCCCGGCGGATCCGGGCGGCCGGGCCGGACGGACCAGGAACGGGAACGGACATGGGTGAACGGCACAGCGGCGACGGGCCGCCCCGGCGCCGGCACGCGCACCCGGCCGGCCTCGTCGACGGACCTCTCCCGCCCGGCGGCGGGGCCGCCGGCGCCGACTTCGAGGCCCGGTTCGCCGCCGCGCTGCGCCCCGACGCCTGCGACGCGGGGGCCGAGGAGCGTGCCGTCGCCGCGTTCCGCACCGCCCGGGACTCCGGCGCGCTCGGCTCCAGGACCCGGCGCCGGGACGACTGGCGGCCCCGGACGCGGTGGTTCGGACGGCTCTCGCCGAAGGCCGCGCTCTCCGTGCTCGTCGCGAGCCTGACGATGGGCGGCGTCGCCTTCGCGGCGATCGGCTCCGCCGGGTCCGGCGAGCAGGGCGGCGACCGGCACCCGGCCCGTCCGTCGGCCGGCGCGCCGCAGCGGCCCGGCGCGGCGCCGCACGCGTCCGCGTCGGGAACCCCGTCGGCACGCCGGGACCACCCGGCCACCGCCAAGGACACCCTGGCGCACTGCCGCGCCTACGAGCACGTGAAGGGCCACGGCAAGGCGCTCGCCTCGACGGCACGGCAGCGGCTGGTCACGGCAGCCGGTGGCGAGGCGAACGTCCCGGCCTACTGCGCCGGACTGCTCGCGCGGGCGGCCACGCCCGGAGCGGGCAAGGGCAACGCCACGCACAGCGGCGGCAACAGCGGAAACAGCGGTCACGCCGGAAACAGCGGCAACGGCAGCACCGGCGACAGCGGCCACGGCAGGAGCTCCGGCGGCGACAACGCCAAGAGCGGCGGGAACGGCAGGGCCGGCGCGAAGAAGTGAACCCGGGCACTCACCCCCGCCGGGGGTCGGCGGATTCCGGGCGAATCGGGGCCGTGGTCCTGGGACCGGGGCAACGGCCGGGGCCGCCACCCCCCACAGGAGAGGCCCCGGCCGTCGCGCTCGCGGACCGCTCGGCGGCCCGTACTTCCTACAGCGCCATGAGTGCGTTTTCTGTCACACCCTGTCCTCCCGCACTGAGTCACGAGTTAGTTGCATCTTCTACAGACATGGACGAAGAGCGGTTTCACGCCGTAACGTGCCTTTCGCGCCGGACCGAACACAGGCGTAAAGGGAGTGCGGTGCTGGGGGACGACGCGGAGCTGACCGCCGCGGTGCGTGCGGCACAGGGCGGGGACGAGACCGCGTTCCGTACGGTGTACCGCGCGGTGCACCCGAGGCTGCTCGGATACGTGCGCACGCTGGTCGGCGACCCGGACGCCGAGGACGTGGCCTCCGAGGCGTGGCTCCAGATAGCCCGGGACCTCGAACGGTTCAGCGGCGACGCGGACCGGTTCCGCGGCTGGGCCGCCCGGATCGCCCGCAACCGGGCCCTCGACCACATACGGATGCGCGGCCGCCGCCCCGCGATAGGCGGCGACGAGACGGAGCTGACCGGCCGGGCCGCCGAGTCCGACACGGCCGGCGAGGCCATCGAGGCCCTGACCACCGACAGCACCCTGTCGCTCATCGCGCGGCTCCCGCAGGACCAGGCCGAGGCGGTCGTGCTCCGCGTGGTCGTGGGCCTCGACGCCAAGTCCGCCGCCGAGACGCTCGGCAAGCGCGCGGGAGCCGTGCGCACCGCGGCACACCGTGGCCTGAAGCGGCTGGCAGAGCTGCTCGGCGACGATCCGGAATCGGGAAGCGGCCTCGACGCCCTCCCGCCCCAGCGAGAACCGCGCCGTCGCGCGGTGACGTCCGCCACTGTGACGCATACACGTGCGCGGACGCAGAAGGACATGTGATGGCCGACGAGCAGGACAAGTGGCTTACCGGTGACATGGCGGAACGTCTGCTGCGCGGTGAGTCGCTGGAAGCCGTCGACAGCTCCGCCCCTGACCAGGCCCGCAAGCTCGCCGAGGCACTGGCCGCGCTCTCCGCCGGCGCGGCCCCCGCGACCGGTGAACTCCCCGGTGAGCAGGGTGCGCTGGCCGCGTTCCGCAAGGTCCGCGAGGAGGCAGAGGCCGAGCGGGCCGCCGCCGCCTTCGGCACCGCGGGCACCGGCGCGGGCTCCGGTGCGGACGCGCGCGACGCGGACAGCGGGCTGGTCCGGATCGGCCGCCCGGCCCGTAGCGGAACCCGCTCCCGGCGCCCGGCCTGGGCCCGTCCGGTGCGCTTCGCGCTCGCCGCCGTGGTGGCCGCGGGCACCCTCGGCGGGGTCGCGATGGCCGCGGGCGGCGGCGTGCTGCCCAATCCGTTCCGCGACGAACACCCGAAACCGGTCACCTCCGTCTCCACCGCGCAGTCCTCGGACCGCCCGACCGACACCTCCTCGCCGCGGCCCCCGCTGGGCCTCGTGCCGGGCACCCCCGACGGCAGCCTCGCCCCGTCCTCCGGCGGCAGCCCCTCGGGCACGGCCGCCGGACCCGGCCGGGACGCCGGCGGGCAGGTGACGCCCGGGTCCGGCGACCCGTCCGCCGCCGGCACCTGGCGGCGGGAGGCCGCCGCGGCCTGCCGCGACCTGCGCGACGGCAAGGAGCTGGGCGGCGACCGCAGGCGGGCCCTGGAGAGCCTGGCGGGCGGCCCCGTACGGGTCACCCGGTACTGCCGGGCCGTCCTCGCCGAGCAGAACGGCTCCGCCGGTCAGGACAAGGGCCAGGGCGGCGACACCGGCAACGGGAACGGGAACGGGAACGGCAAAGGGGGCGGGAACGGCAAAGGGAACGGGAACGGCAAAGGAGACGGCGAGGGGGGAGGCAACGGCGACGGCAACGGACAGGGCGACGACGACGCTCACCCGGGCCGGGGCCACGGCCGCGACCAGGGCGGTCACGGCGGCCGTCACCGCGGGAGCGTCGTCTCTCCCGCCCCCTCCGCCTTCGCGCCCGTGACCCCCGGCCGCCGGCCGGGCACGCCCGCCGCCTCACCGAGCCCGTCCTACAGCGCGCTCTGACCCTTCGTCCGCCGCGCCCGCCCGGACCTCGAATCACGCCGCTGACCTGTGCTTCTGTCCGACCCGGAAACTTTTTTCCCGGAGGGTGTGACGTTTCCGGGGACCGCGACGCAGTAATGAGTGAGCCGACTGGTCATCGGCCGTCGCACTGAGCCGGGGTTCCCCCCGTACCCACGGCTCGTGCACCTGGCGCGGGCGGGACACGTTCCCCCGGTCCCGCCCGCGCCCCAAATCCCTCACCTCTGCGCGTTCCTCGCGTCCCTCACCAGTGGACGACGACCTTGTCGCCCACCCTCACCTGGGCGAACAGCTCCGAGATCGCCGCCTCGTCGCGCACGTTGACGCATCCGTGCGAACCGCCCGCGTACCCGCGTGCCGCGAAGTCGTAGGAGTAGTGCACCGCCTGGCCCCCACTGAAGAACATCGCGTACGGCATGGGGGAGTGGTAGAGCGTCGACACGTGGTGCCGTGACTTCCAGTACACGCGGAACACCCCCTCGCGGGTCGGGCTGTACTGGGCGCCGAAGCGGACGGACATCGTCTCGACCGTGCGCCCGTCGACCATCCAGCGCAGCGTCCGGCTGGTCTTGCTGATGCACAGCACCCGCCCGGTCAGGCAGCGCGGGTCGGGCGGGTCGGCCGGCTGACCGCCCATCAGGTACAGCTCCCACCGGCCCGGCCGGTGCGTCATGGCCAGCAGCCGCCGCCAGGTGGCCGTGTCCAGCTCGCCCGTACGGGGCAGCCCGCGCTTGCCCTGGAAGCCGGCGACGGCCCGCTCGGTCAGGTCGTCGTAACTGCCCGTCGGACCGTCGAACAGCCAGTCGACCTGGCGCAGCCGGGCCTGCAGCTCGCGCACCCCCATGCCGCTGTCCCCGCGCGACCACAGGACCGGGCCCGAGGGCCGGGCGGGCTGTGCGGCCGGCCGGTGCGCCCGCGTCCCGGCGGGGGCCGGGGCCGTGCCGGAGGGCAGCAGGACGCGCACCGGCGAGCGCTGCTTGCCGTCCCCGTCCGGGGGCTGCACGGTGCAGCCGCTGAGCGCGGCGAGGGCGGCGACCGAGACGAGTACGGCGGCGGGTCTGACCGGGAGCCTCATGCCGGGGATGCTTCCCCGCGTGACCGCCGCCGAACTACGGGGCATGGTGAGGAGGTGACAAACCGTACTTCCGGAGGCATCCATGACGCGTGAGTCGGAGTCGGGGCTGCCGGTCGAGCCGGTCTACGGGCCGGGCGACCTGACCGGCTGGGACCCGGAAGGCAAGCTCGGCGAGCCGGGCGCGTACCCGTACACCCGCGGGGTGTACCCGACGATGTACACCGGCCGCCCCTGGACCATGCGCCAGTACGCCGGCTTCGGCACCGCCGCGGAGTCCAACGCCCGCTACCGGCAGCTCATCGCGCACGGCACCACCGGCCTGTCCGTCGCCTTCGACCTGCCCACCCAGATGGGCCACGACTCCGACGCGCCCCTCGCGCACGGCGAGGTCGGCAAGGTGGGTGTGGCGATCGACTCGATCGAGGACATGCGGGTGCTGTTCGACGGCATCCCGCTCGACCGGGTCTCCACCTCGATGACGATCAACGCCCCGGCCGCGCTGCTGCTCCTGCTCTACCAGCTCGTGGCGGAGGAACAGGGCGTACCGGCGGACCGGCTGACCGGAACCGTCCAGAACGACGTCCTCAAGGAGTACATCGCGCGGGGCACGTACATCTTCCCGCCGGGGCCCTCCCTGCGGCTCACCGCCGACATCTTCAAGTACTGCACCGCCGAGATCCCGAAGTGGAACACCATCTCGATCTCCGGGTACCACATGGCGGAGGCGGGCGCGTCCCCCGTGCAGGAGATCGCCTTCACGCTCGCCGACGGCATCGAGTACGTCCGTACGGCGGTGGCGGCGGGCATGGACGTGGACGCCTTCGCCCCCCGCCTGTCCTTCTTCTTCGTGGCGCGCACCACGCTGCTGGAGGAGGTCGCCAAGTTCCGCGCGGCGCGCAGGATCTGGGCGCGCGTGATGCGGGAGGAGTTCGGCGCGAAGAACCCCAAGTCGTGGATGCTGCGGTTCCACACCCAGACGGCGGGCGTGCAGCTGACCGCCCAGCAGCCGGAGGTGAACCTCGTCCGGGTCGCCGTCCAGGCGCTCGCCGCCGTGCTCGGCGGCACTCAGTCCCTGCACACCAACTCCTTCGACGAGGCCATCGCGCTGCCGACGGACAAGAGCGCGCGGCTCGCGCTGCGCACCCAGCAGGTGCTGGCGTACGAGACGGACGTGCCGGCGACGGTGGACCCGTTCGCGGGTTCCTACGCGGTGGAGCGGATGACGGACGACGTCGAGGCGGCCGCCCTGGAGCTGATGGGCAAGGTCGAGGACCTCGGCGGCGCGGAGGCGGCGATCGAGCGCGGTTTCCAGAAGGCGGAGATCGAGCGGAACGCGTACCGCATCGCGCTGGAGACGGACGCGGCCGAGCGGGTGGTCGTCGGCGTCAACCGGTTCGAACTGGCGGAGGAGGAGCCCTACGAGCCGCTGCGGGTCGACCCCGCGATCGAGGCCCGGCAGGCGGAGCGGCTCGCCCGGCTGCGGGCCGAACGGGACCAGGGGGCGGTGGACACCGCGCTGGACGCCCTGAAGAAGGCGGCCGAGGGGGAGGACAACGTCCTCTATCCGATGAAGGAGGCGCTGCGGGCGCGCGCGACCGTGGGGGAGGTGTGCGGGGCGCTGCGCGAGGTGTGGGGGGCGTACGTACCGTCCGACGCGTTCTGAGCACCTGCGCCGTAGGCGCTGTCGGCCCCCCGTGCGACACTCCTTGCCATGTTCGGCGTCATCGATCTCCCCACCTATCTGGCCGGTCTCGTCCTGATCGTCCTGCTGCCCGGTCCCAACTCCCTCTACGTGCTGTCGGTGGCCGCCCGGCGCGGGGTCCGGGCCGGCTACACGGCCGCTGCCGGCGTCTGGTGCGGCGACACCGTGCTGATGACGCTGTCCGCCGCCGGGGTCGCCTCGCTGCTCCAGGCCAACGCCGTGCTGTTCGGCATCGTGAAGTACGCCGGTGCCGGCTATCTGACCTGGCTGGCGATCGGGATGCTGCGGGCCGCCCGGGAGATGTGGCGGACGCGGCGGGAGCGGGTGCTGGAGAACGCGGCGAGCGAGGAGGACACGGCGGCCGCCGTCGAGCGGCCGCTGCGCCGGGCCTTCGTCGTCAGCCTCTTCAACCCCAAGGCCATCCTGTTCTTCGTGGCCTTCTTCGTGCAGTTCGTGGACCCGGGCTACGCCTATCCGGCGCTGTCCTTCGTCGTCCTCGGCGCCTTCGCGCAGCTCGCCAGCGTCCTGTACCTGAGCGCCCTGATATTCGGCGGCACCCGCCTCGCCGCCGCCTTCCGCCGCCGCAAGCGCCTGTCGGCGACGGCCACCTCGGCGGCGGGCGCCCTGTTCCTCGGCTTCGCGGTGAAGCTCTCGCTGGCCAGTACGTGACACCCGGTCCGCTGCCCGGCCGCCGGCTGACCGCCGCTGCGGCGCCCGTCGTTCGACGCCTCAGCGGAGCCCGACCCGGGTGAGGTACGCGTCCAGGCCCGTCTCCGTGTCGCCCGCCCAGCCGACGTAGCCGTCCGGGCGGATCAGGAACAGCCCGGGGCCGTACGAGGCGGGGGCGGCCGGGAGTGAGCGCACCCCCGGGGCGGTCGTCGTCGCGCCCAGCAGCGTCCAGTGCGGACCACGGAAGGCGTCGAACAGCCGGACGCCGGCCACCACGCCGTCCGGCGCCCGGCCGCCGGCCCGTACCCCGGCCGGAGCGGCGCGCCGCTCCTCGCTCAGCGACGACTCCGGATACCCCAGTGCGAGCTGCACCGTCGCCGCGCCCCGCCGCACCTGCCCGCGGTGCACGCCCGTCGACAGGCCCAGCACGGCCGCCGCGTTCGGGCGGCGCTCCTCCTCGTAGGTGTCCAGCAGCGCGCCGGACGCCCCGTCGCGCAGCACCGCGCCCAGCTTCCAGCCCAGGTTGTAGGCGTCCTGGACGCTGGTGTTCAGCCCCTGGCCGCCCGCCGGCGAGTGCACGTGCGCCGCGTCGCCCGCGAGGAGGACCCGGCCCACCCGGAAGCGGTCGGCTAGCGCGGCGCGCGGCCGGAAGTCCGACGCCCAGCGCAGCTCGGTGACGTCGTCCGCGTCGAGGTGCGTGTACGCCGCGACCAGCCTGCGCACGCCGTCGAGGGTCGGTTCGGGCTCGGTGCCCTCCGGCAGCTTCCCGGCGAGCTGGAACTCCTCGGTGCCGGCGAGCGGGCAGAGCATGAGGCCGGTGCCGTCGGCCCCCGGGAAGGCGTGCCAGTGCTCCCGGTCCAGGCCCCGCACCCGGACGTCCGCCACCACGAACGGGCTGGGGTCGACGCTCTCCCCGGTCATGCCGACGCCCACCGCACGCCGCACCACCGAGCGGCCGCCGTCCGCCGCCACCACGTACCGCGCCCGGACCGCCGTGCCGTCGGCGAACCGCACCTCGACGCCCTCGGGGTCCTGCTCCAGAGCGGTCACCTCGCGTCCGAAGGCGACCCGTCCGCCCAGTTCCACGAGTCGCGCGTGCAGGATCTCCTGGGTCCGCCACTGCGGCACCAGCAGCGGCTCGGTGTACGGCGCGCCCTCGTCGGCCGGCACGGGGTCGAACATCGGCTGCTCCCCGACGCGTTCGCCGTCCTTCCAGACCATCCGCACCGGGTAGGGGCCGCCGGCCGCGCGGAGCGCGTCCAGCACGCCCAGGTCGTCGAAGACCTCCTGGGTGCGCGGCTGGATCCCCTTGCCGCGTGAGCCCGGGAACAGCTCCGCCGCCCGCTCCACGACCAGGGCGTCCACCCCGCGCCTGGCCAGGTCGACGCCGAGGGCCAGGCCGGTGGGACCGGCTCCCACGATCAGGACATCACGCATGATTTCCCCTTAACGTTGTTAAGTGCCGTCGCCCGCAAGGCTGCCCTTAACGCTGTTAAGCTGTCAAGCGTGAGTACGGAACGACGCACCCCGCTGGACCGCGGACGGGTCGCGGACACGGCCCTGCGGCTGCTGAACGAGGTCGGCCTGGACGGCCTGACCCTGCGCGCCATCGCCAGGGAGCTGGACGTCAAGGCGCCCGCGCTGTACTGGCACTTCAAGGACAAGCAGGCGCTGCTCGACGAGATGGCGACGCTGATGTACCGGCGGATGGTCGCGGGGACGGCGCTCGATCCCGCGGACACCTGGGAGGAGCGGCTGCTCGCGGTCAACCGCGGGCTGCGCGCCGCCCTGCTCGGCTACCGCGACGGCGCCAGGGTCTTCAGCGGCTCACGCTTCACGGGCACGGACCACGGGCGCGAGATGGAGGCGCACCTGCGCGTCCTGACGGCGGCCGGGCTCACCCTGCCCCAGGCGGTCAACGCCGCCCGCACCGCCACCCTGTTCACCCTCGGGTTCGTCACCGAGGAGCAGGGCGTGCGGCCCCTCCCGGGGGAGCGCCGGGAGGGGTACGGCATCGAGGAGCGCGCCCGGCGGTTCGCGGAGTTCCCGCTCGCGGCCGAAGCGGGAAAGGTGCTTTTCGACGACTACGACGGGCAGTTCGAGGAGGGCCTCGCGCTGGTGGTCGCCGGTGTCCGGGCGCGCTACGGAATCACCTGACTCAGTCGTTCCGCTTTCCGTCTTTCGTCAGGGTGATTTCGCCTGTACGCCCGGTGTGCGGGGATTCTTCAGTGCCTTCCTCAGGCGCGGGCCGAATGGTTTCTCCACGAACCGGTGCATCAGATACGCGAGCAGCAGCATGCCCAGCACCGTCGCCCCGAGCGTCGGCCACGCGGGCAGGCCCAGGCCCCGGTGCAGCACCCTGATGGCGAACCAGCCCAGGTGCTCGTGGACCAGGTAGAACGGGTAGGTCAGCGCGCCGGCCGTGGCCAGCCAGGGCCAGTTCATCCGGCCGGTCCAGCCCAGCGCCACGGCCGCCACGGCGGCGAAGGCCAGCGTGACGACCAGCAGGATGACCAGCGGGTCGCGGACGAGGTCCCCGTGCGCGCCCGGGTGCCACAGCCCGCGCGTGGCGGTGCTCTGGCCGAGCAGCCAGGAAGCGGCCACGATGCCCCACAGCAGCAGGTCGCCGCCGAAGCGGTGGATCAGGTAGAGGGCGAGCCCGCCGACGAAGAACGGGGCGTACTCCGGCATCACGAGCTGGTCCGTCAGCTCGTTGCCCGAGGTGCGGCACACCGCCGCGGCCAGCGTCCACGCGCAGGCGAACAGCACCACCCGGCGGTAGGTGACCCCACGTGCGACGACGAACACGGCGAACAGCGCGTAGAAGCGGACCTCCGCCCACAGCGTCCAGCACACGCCCAGCACGCGCGGCGCGCCCATGGGCTGCTGGAGCATCGTCAGGTTGACCAGGAACTCGTCGGGGCGGACCGCGTGCACGACGGCGGGCAGGGCGAGCGCGGCGCCGGTGACCAGCACCAGCGCGACCCAGTAGGCGGGATAGAGGCGGGCGACCCGGGAGCGGGCGAAGTCGCCGAGCGTACGGCCCCAGCCGCTCATGCAGATCACGAAACCGCTGATGACGAAGAAGAACTGGACGCCCAGACAGCCGTACACGGCCACCTGGGACAGGCCCGGGAAGAGGTGCGCGGGCGACTGGTGCCAGGACGCCGACACCGTGCCGCCGCGCCCGGCGTAGTGGTAGAGGCAGACCATCAGGGCGGCCAGGAGTCGCAGGCCGTCCAGGGCGAGCAGCCGGCCCCGGGCCGGGCCGGGAGCGGCCGGGCCGGGCTCGCAGGCGTGGGCGGCGGGAGCGGCGGCCGTGTCCGGCGCGGCGGACGCCGGACCGGTGGCGAGGGCGGGAGAGGAAGCAGACATGGTGCCCGGCCCCTACCCGGGAAAAAGACGTACGGGTGAACGAAATCGGACGGCGTGGCGAAGGGTTGGACCGTCGACCAGTCCGCTTCCCGAAGACGGCGTACTTCCTCCGGGGCACCGAGCGTCGTGGCAGGTCACCCAGGAGGACGCCGCCCGGATCCGGACGGTGCTGTGCCGGTGCACGCCGCGGAGAGCGGGCCCCTGCCGGGGCCGCCCTCCGCAGCGGTGAGGAAGAGGTGACATCAGCGGCGCACGACCCGGCGCAGACCGCGCGCCTTGCGGGCCATCCGGCGGACCGTGGCGTTGCGCGGGATGAAGGAGAGCTGCGCGGGGATCCCGCCCGGCAGCGCGAGCGAGGTCAGGCGCTTGCGCTTGAAGTAGCGCAGGGTCCGCTGGTCGTGGTTGCCCGCGAGGTACCGCTCGGTCTCCGCGCGCAGCCCGGGCAGGATCTTGGGCTGCATCGCGAAGCCGACGGCACGCACCAGCGCGCCGAGCGCCTCGACGTCCGTGCCCCGGCGCTGCGCGGTGACCGCGGCCTCGTCGCCCAGCTCCGGCAGCAGCGCGTCCACCACGGTGACCGGGATCCGGTTGCTGTTCTCGAACGGCGTCAGCCGCTCGAGAAGCAGGTCGGTGCCGACCCGGGCGACGGGCAGGCCGTACAGGGCGGAGGCGGTGAGCAGGGCGGTGGAGAAGCAGCCGACGACCAGCGCCGGACGCATCCGCTGGTACAGCACCTCGGCGAGGACCGGGGTGTCCAGCACGGTCAGGTCCACCCCGAGCTTCTCGGCCTCCTGCTCCAGGGTGCGGGTGAAGCGGGCCGGCGCGGTGGGATGCGGCTTGAACACGACCGTACGGTGCCCGAGCCGGACGGCCCCCTCGAGCATCCGGACGTGCAGGTCCTCCTCCTGCTCGGCGGTGAGGATGTCCAGCGCGGACAGGTACTGGCCGAGCAGCAGCGCCGGCTCCTCCGCCTCGGGCAGGCCGTCGCCGAGGGGGGCGAGTTCGGCCAGCACCTTGGTGAAGGCCGCGGTGGGCACGATCTCCCCCGGGACGCCGAACTCGGTGAGCAGCAGCGGTTCGAGGCCCGGCACCAGGTCGAGGTGGAGCACCCGGTCCACCCGGGTGCCGACCAGCGGGTCGATCTTGTTCCGGGTGGGCCCGTAGCTCATCAGGCCGTCGGCGTAGACGGTGACCGGGGCGCCGGTGAAGATCTGGGCGAGCGCGAGCGAGGGGTTGACCTGGATCGATTCGACGGCCATCTCGACGTCGTCGTCGCCGAGGCGCCACTCGTGCCGCAAGTACCGCTCCCACAGCGGCAGGTCGTCCGGCCGGGGCGCCCAGCCGCCGGGGTGGAAGGGGAAGATCGCCTCGTTGTACGACAGCACGTCGTCGAACCGGTCGCGCAGCCGCTCGAAGCCGGGCATCACCTCCAGGCCCGGCGTGGTCTCCGGGGTGGCCGCGTTGTTGCAGACCAGCAGGATCCGGCGGTCGGCGGGACGGAAGCAGCCGGAGTCCAGGGCGGCGGCGAGCGTGGCCGTGCCGTACAGCGTCGACGCCTGGAAGATCTGGGTGGTCACGCGGCGACCCCCGCGGGGGCGGGCCGGCGGCGCAGCCGGCGCAGCCGGGTGGCGCGCTGGAGGTCCATGGAGTCCAGCGCCTCGTCCAGCACGTCCTGCGGCATGCGCCGCAGGGCCGCGGCGCTCAGGGATTTCAGCTTCTTCGCCACCGCCGGCTCGAACCTTTCGATGGATCCCAGGTGATGGGAAATGATGGCGCAATACGTGCGCACGGCCTTCGGCAGAAGAGCCCCGGCTTCCGGGTCCCCGGCGGTTTCCGCGACCACCTGGTCGAACGCGCGAATGAAATCGAGTTGCCGGACATCGCCGATCTGGGTGAGGGAGGAGGCGACTCCGCGCCGGTAGAACACACCGAGCAGGCTCACCGCGGCGAAGGATTCCGCCTCCCGGTGCAGTTTCCAGATCCACGGCCGGTCCTCGGCCGTGCGCAGCCCGTCCGTGAAGTGCAGCAGGCCCCGGTCCACCAGGCGGCGGTGGTAGATCCCCGCCCAGGCGTAGGCGTAGTCCACGGAGGTCGACCGGTCGGCGGGCAGGATCGCCGCGCGCGGGTCCAGCACCGTCTCGCGCCGGCCGACCGGCACCCGGTGCACGGTCCTGGCCCGTGCCGTGCACTGCACGTGGTCCGTGCGCAGGAAGTCGCAGCCCAGCTCGTCCATGGCCGCGACCAGCCGCGGGTAGTAGCCGGCGGCGAGCCAGTCGTCGCCGTCCAGGAACGTCAGGTACTGGCCCCGTGCCCGGTCGATACCGGTGTTCCGGGCCGTCGCCAGCCCCCCGTTCCGCTCGTGGCGGACGAGGACGGCGCCCGGCAGCTCGCGCTCCGCGCGCGCGAGGATCTCTGGTGTCCCGTCGCGCGAACAGTCGTCGACGAGAATGAATTCGAAGTCCTCACGCGCGTTCGCAGCGAGGCTCCTCAGGGTGTCGGGCGCGTATTGCCGCACGTTGTAGAACGGCACGATGACGGAGAGCTTGACCACGTCAGGGACGTTAGGGGGAAGCCCGTCATGTGTCTTGACGCTCTCCTTGATGCAAAGTGAACGACGCATGGCGAAGCTGTGAACCAGGTCTTTTTCCGGCGCGTTCCCGAGCCGATTCGCCATTCGGCGGTGTGCTGTTAACCGTTTGTTGCATTCGGGTTGGGCGGAACCTCGGAATGCCTTCCTAGCGTCTTCGGCGTGCCAGTCAGTGCAACGAAGTCCCTGCGGGTCGCCGTCCTCGCGGATTCCGACACCCGGTGGAAGTGGGGCGCGCTCACCGCGCAGCGCGTCACTCCCACGGGCGACGGTCTCCGGCTCGACGGCTACCTCCTGCGGGGCCGAGCCACCCCCACCGCCCGCCAGCTGACCGAAGTCGGCGTCCAGCCGGACTCGCTCCGCGAGGTCACCGGCGCCGAGTTCCTGCGCGTCATGGCCGAGGAGTCCTACGACGTCCTCGTCCTCGCCCTGGTCGGCGGCGGGGTGCAGGCGATGCTGCACGGGCTGCGGAACGCGTGGGGCGGCTCCGGCCGGCGTCCCGTCGTCGTCACCGGCTACGTCGGCGTCGTCTACGAGAAGCTCGCCGACGGACTGCTGCTGCGGCACGGCGCCGACCTCGTCCTCGCCAACTCCCGGGCCGACGCGGAGCGTTTCCGCGCCGTGTACGAGGGAGTGGGCGCCGACGCCACGGCCGTCACCGAGGTCGCGCTGCCCTTCCTCGGCGGACAGCCGTACACCGGCGAACACGACCCCTACACCGTGGTGTTCGCCGCCCAGCCCTCCGTCCCGGACAGCCGCAAGGACCGCACCTACCTGCTGGACCGGCTGATCCAGCACGCCCGCAGGCACCCCGAGCGCGAGGTGCTGCTGAAACTGCGCTCCCGGCCCGGCGAGCACACCACGCACATCGAGGAACTGCCCTACCAGAAGCTGGTCCAGGGCAAGGACCTGCCCGCCAACCTCCGCCTGGTGTACGGCCACATGGGCGAGGTGCTGGACCGCACCGACCTGCTGGTCACGGTCAGCTCCACGGCCGCCCTCGAAGCCCTGCACCGCCGCATCCCGACGGTCGTCCTGACCGACCTGGGGGTGCGCGAGGTGCTCGGCAACCACCACTTCACCGGCTCCGGGTGCCTCGCCTCCTGGGACCAGCTCGACGCCGGGCACCGCCCCGCGCCGGACGCGACCTGGGTGGCCCGGCAGGGCGTCGCGCCCGGCGGGGAGGGCTCGTACGCCACCGCCTTCGACGCGGCCCGCGAGCGCATCGCCCGGCTGCTGGACCGGCCGGGCGGCCTGCCGCCCCTGAACCCCTACTACACACCCGAGACCGCGCCCGGCTATCTGCCCGGCATCCTCGCCCGCCACCACCTCGGCCCCGACGGCGCCCCGCTGCCCGGCGCACCCGCCGCCGACAAGCAGCCAGGACCCGTCCGCCAGATCGTGCGCCGGGCCGCGCGCGGCGCCTACCGCCACGGCGTGCAGCGCGTGGCCCCCGTGATCCGACGAATGGGAGAGCTGTGAGCGACCGGATCCCCCGGCAAGGAGTGGACCACATGACCGACGCCGACCACGACGCCCCCGCGGTGCGCCGCGTGCTCGCGGTGATCCCGGCACGCGGCGGCTCCAAGGGCGTCCCCGCCAAGAACCTCGCCCCCGTCGGCGGTGTCCCGCTGGTGGCCCGCGCGGTCCGCGAGTGCCGCGCCGCCCGGCTGGTGACCGACGTGGTCGTCTCCACCGACGACCCGGCCATCGCCGCCGCCGCCCGGCAGGCCGGCGCCGAGGTCGTGCTGCGCCCCGCCGCCATCGCCGGCGACACCGCCACCTCCGAGGCCGCCGTCCTGCACGCCATGGACGTCCACGAGGCCCTGCACGGCACGGCCGTCCACGCGGTGCTGCTGGTGCAGTGCACCAGCCCGTTCCTCCTGGGCGAGGACATAGACGGGGTCGCCTCCGCGGTGGTCGAGCACGGCGCGGACACCGCGCTCACGGTCGCGCCGTTCCACGGCTTCGTCTGGCGGGACGCGGCCGACGAGCTCCCGACGCGTCCCGCGGCGGACGCGGCCCGCCCGGTGAGCGCCTCCGGCACCCGAGCGGTGGTCGCGGCGGCGGACGGCCCCGCGGCCGCGCCCGCCGGCGGCGGCTACGGCGTCAACCACGACAAGTCCTTCCGCCCCCGCCGCCAGGACCGCCCGCAGGACCTGCTGGAGACCGGTGCCGCCTACGCGATGGACGCGGCCGGCTTCCGCGAGCACCGGCACCGCTTCTTCGGCCGCACCGAGCCGGTCCGCACCGACCCGGCCCGGGTGCTGGAGATCGACGACCCGCACGACCTGGCACGGGCGCGGGCCCTCGCGCCCCTCTTCGACGCGGACCGGCCCGGTTCGCTTCTCCCCGCCCACGACGACATCGACGCCGTGGTCCTCGACTTCGACGGCACCCAGACCGACGACCGGGTGCTGATCGACTCCGACGGACGGGAGTTCGTCTCCGTGCACCGCGGGGACGGACTCGGCATCGCGGCCCTCCGCCGGAGCGGCCTGAAGATGCTGATCCTGTCCACGGAACAGAACCCGGTGGTCGCCGCCCGCGCCCGGAAGCTGAAGCTCCCGGTGCTGCACGGCATCGACCGCAAGGACCTCGCCCTCAAGCAGTGGTGCGAGGAGCAGGGCATCGCGCCGGAGCGCGTGCTCTACGTCGGCAACGACGTCAACGACCTCCCGTGCTTCGCCCTCGTCGGCTGGCCCGTGGCGGTCGCGAGCGCCCACGACGTCGTACGCGGCGCCGCACGCGCGGTCACCACCCTCCCCGGCGGTGACGGCGCGATCCGAGAGATCGCCAGCTGGATCCTCGGCCCCTCTCTCGATTCCCTCCCCAAGTAAGGACATCCCCTGATGAGCACCAACTCCCGTCTGCGTACGTTCGGTTCGCGCGAGGTCGGCCCCGGCCGCCCCGTCTACATCTGCGGCGAGATCGGCATCAACCACAACGGTGAGCTGGAGAACGCGTTCAAGCTGATCGACGTGGCCGCCGACGCCGGCTGCGACGCCGTGAAGTTCCAGAAGCGCACCCCGGAGATCTGCACCCCGCGCGACCAGTGGGACATCGAGCGCGACACCCCCTGGGGCCGGATGACCTACATCGACTACCGCCACCGGGTGGAGTTCGGCGAGGACGAGTACCGCCAGATCGACGCGTACTGCAAGGAGAAGGGGATCGACTGGTTCGCCTCCCCGTGGGACACCGAGGCCGTCGCCTTCCTGGAGAAGTTCGACGTCCCCGCCCACAAGGTGGCCTCCGCCTCCCTGACCGACGACGAGCTGCTGCGCGCCCTGCGTGCCACCGGCCGCTCGGTCATCCTCTCCACCGGCATGTCCACCCCGAAGCAGATCCGCCACGCGGTCGAGGTCCTCGGCTCGGACAACATCCTCATGTGCCACGCCACCTCGACCTACCCGGCCAAGGCCGAGGAGCTGAACCTCCGCGTGATCAACACGCTGGAGAAGGAGTTCCCGAACGTCCCGATCGGCTACTCCGGCCACGAGACCGGCCTGCAGACCACGCTCGCCGCGGTCGCCCTCGGCGCCACCTTCGTCGAGCGCCACATCACCCTCGACCGCGCCATGTGGGGCTCCGACCAGGCCGCCTCCGTGGAGCCGCAGGGCCTCACCCGCCTGGTGCGCGACATCCGCACGATCGAGGCCTCCCTCGGCGACGGCGTCAAGAAGGTCTACGACTCCGAGCTCGGCCCGATGAAGAAGCTGCGCCGCGTCAGCGGTGTCGTCGCCGAGGCGGAGATCGCCGCGGCCGCGGGCGAGCCGGTCGCGGTCTGAGCGCCCTGATCGCCTGACGGATGCCCTTACGACGGGACGGTCGCACGCCGATGAGCCCCCGCGCCGGTCACGCCGGCCACCCCGCCCGCACGCTCGCCTTCGTGGAGAGCCCGGTACAGCTGCTGAACGTACTGGAGTGGGCCCACCTGCACGGCCTGCGCGGCGCGGACCCGGCCGGGCCGCCCGCTCACGCGGTTCCCTCCGGGGCCTGGGGTGCGGCTCCGGCTGTCCGGCCCGACGCGGCTCCGGCTGTCCGGCCCGACGCGGCTCCGGCTGTCCGGCCCGACGCGGCTCCGGCTGTCCGGCCCGACGCGGCTCCGGCCGTCCGGCCCGACGCGGCGGAGTCGTCCCGTGTCGGGGGTGCGGTTCCGGAGGTCTCGTCCGATGCCGCGGGCGCGGTTCCGGCCGCCTCGTCCGGGTCCCGGGGTGAGGGGCCGGCGGAGGTGTCCGGTGGCGGGGATGCGGTTCCGGAGGTCTCGTCCGATGCCGCGGGCGCGGTTCCGGCCGCCTCGTCCGGGTCCCGGGGTGAGGGGCCGGCGGAGGTGTCCGGTGGCGGGGGTGCGGCCTCGGCTGTCGCGTCCGTGCCGCCGCAGGTCCGGCGCGCGGTGGTCGGGGCCGGGCTGCCGGGGGACGACGCGGAGCTGACCGTCGTCGTGCTGGCGCCGACCGATCCCATGACCCGGGGTCAGCTGCGCCGGATGGCCGACCTGGCCCGGGACGAGGGGTACCGGGTGCGCTGGGAGGAGGCGCGGGGCGGCACGACCGCGCCCTTCCACACCATCGGCGGCCTGGCCGGCCCGCTGCGCCGCGCCGACCGGATCGTCATGGGCGACCCCTTCTCCCGCTACGTGCAGCTCCTGCTCACCATCACCCGCGCCCGCGACCTGGTGGTCGTGGACGACGGCACCGCGACCATGGAGTTCGTCGCCCAGCTCGCCCGCGGCGAGCGGCTGGTGCGCTGGCACCGCAAGGGCGGCCGCCCCGGCCCCCGCGACCTGCTCTTCGCCCCCGTCTCCTCCTCGGCCCGCCGCCGCCTCACCCCGAGCGGCCGCCGCCGGGTCGAGGTCTTCTCCTCCATGCCGGTGACGGAGACCCCCGAAGGGGTCACGGTCACCGTCAACGACTTCGCCTGGACCCGGGCCCGCTTCGGCCCGCCCCGCATCACCCGGGGCGCCGACATGGTCGGCACCTCCCTGGTGGAGACCGGGGTGGTGGACGGCGACCGCTATCTGGAGGCCGTCCGCGACCTGGCCAAGGCGCACGGCGCCACCCGCTACTTCGCGCACCGCCGGGAGAACACCGCCAAACTGCACCGGCTGGCCGCCGAGACCGGCCTGGAGATCGTCCGCCCGGACCTCCCGCTGGAGCTGATCGCCCGCCGCGGCCCCATCGGCCGCACGATCCTCAGCTTCCCCTCCACCGTCGTGCACACCCTGCCCCTCGCCCTGGCCGGCACCGGCGTCCGCGTCGCGGTCTGCGACATCGACCCGGGCTGGCTGACCCAGAACGCCTCTCCACGCGCCCAGGGCTTCCTGTCGGGCGTCACGGACACGGCACGGGACGTCCACCGCCTGGCGGCGGTGGCACTGGCCTGACCTCACCCGGCCTGACCTCACCCGGCCGGGCCTCAGGAAGCCGGGTCCGGACGGTGGACACGCCGAGCGGGAACCTGGGTAGGCATGGTATGCGTGGAAGAGGAAACAGTGGTTTTACCCATCGAAGTTCGCCGCCATGCGCCCAACGGTCAGATTTTCTTCCCCTAACAGATTGAACTTTTGTTGATCGAGGGTCAGTTGACCGCCCGGGCGTCCTACCCTTCAGAGGGTGAACCAAGTGATGTCCCGAGAGTCCGAGGCCGATGTCCCCGGGGACGTGCTCCCCGGCGTGCTCAGCGAGTCCCTGCACGCCGAACTGGTCGCCTTCCGGCGCGACTTGCACATGCACCCCGAGCTGGGAAACCAGGAGTTCCGCACCACCGCCGCGATCAAGGAGCGGCTGGAGCAGGCCGGGCTGCGCCCCCGCGTCCTGGCCACCGGAACCGGCCTCCTCTGTGACATCGGGGTCCCGGAGGGCACCCGGCCCTCCGTGCCGATGCTCGCCCTGCGGGCCGACATCGACGCCCTGCCCATCCCGGACACCAAGGCGGACTGCCCGTACCGGTCCACCGTGCCCGACCGCGCCCACGCCTGCGGCCACGACGTGCACACCACGGTGGTGCTCGGCGCCGGGCTCGTCCTCGCCGACCTGCACGCCAAGGGCCTGCTGCCGCGCCCGGTGCGGCTGGTCTTCCAGCCCGCCGAGGAGGTGCTGCCCGGCGGCGCGCTCGGCGCCATCGGGGACGGCGCGCTCGACGACGTGGGCCGGATCCTCGCCGTGCACTGCGACCCCAAGGTCGACGCCGGCCGGATCGGTCTGCGGCACGGGCCGATCACCAGTGCCTGCGACCGCCTGGAGGTCGCGCTCGACGGCCCCGGCGGCCACACCGCGCGTCCGCACCTCACCACCGACCTGGTCACCGCGGCCGCCCGGGTCGCCGTGGACGTGCCCGCGATCGTCGCCCGGCGCGTCGACACGCGGGCCGGCCTCGCCCTGACCTGGGGGCGGATCGAGTCCGGCCACGCCCCGAACGTGGTCCCGCAGCACGCCGAGCTGTCCGGCACCGTCCGCTGCCTGGACCTCGACGCGTGGCGCGAGGCCCCCGACATCGTGCACGCGGCCATCGACGAGGTCGCCACCCTGCACCGGGCCAAGTCGGAGATCAACTACGTCCGTGGTGTGCCGCCGGTGGTCAACGACCGGGAGTCCACCGAGGTGCTGCGCCGGGCCATGGTCGCCCGGCGTGGTGTGCGCTCGGTGGAGAGCACCGCGCAGAGCCTGGGCGGCGAGGACTTCTCCTGGTACCTGGAGAACGTGCCCGGCGCCATGGCCCGCCTCGGCGTCCGCACCCCCGGCGACCGCGTGGGACGCGATCTGCACCAGGGCGACTTCGACGCCGACGAGCACGCGATCACGGTCGGGGTGGAGATGTTCACCGCGGCGGCCCTGCTCGACGCTCTCTAGGCCGGACGGGGCCTGCGGGTGCCTGCGGCGCCTGTGCGGGTGGGTGGGGGTTGCGGTAGCGCCCGGTGTGGTTTTCGTGTCGGGGGTGGGGCGGGGGGTGTCCGTCCTCGGAACGGCGCGGAATCGGTCGGTTGAGAGGGCTCCCGACGTTGACGCGCCAACCGCTGCGGGCGGACACCCCCCGCCCCACCCCCTTCCCGCCGTGGGCGACTGCGGCATCCGTCCGGCTCACCGTCGATACGGGGGTGGCGGGTGACTGCCGCGGCCCGGCCTCGAATCTGGCGCCCCGGCAGCCCACCCAGGGGCGCGGCCTCGGCTCTGATTGGGCGGCCCCGGCAGCTGTCCCAGGGGCGCGGGGAACTGCGCGACCGGCCACGACGGCGGGACGGATGCCTACGGTCTCGGCCCTCGGGGCGCTGTCGTGCCTCGGCGTTGGTCGGGCGGCCCCGGCAGCTGTCCCAGGGGCGCGGGGAACTGCGCGACCGGCCACGACGGCGGGACGGATGCCCACGGTCTCGGCCCCCGGGGCGCTGTCGTGCCTCGACTTCGGTCGGACGCTACGGCAGCTGTCCCAGGGGCACGGGGAACTGCGCGACCGGCCACGACGGCGGGACGCATGCCCACGGCCCCGGCCGCCCCGGGCGCCATAGGGGCTGGACCTGGCCCCGGCGGCACGGCAGCCCACCCAGGGGCGCGGGGAACTGCGCGATCGGCCACGACGGCGGGACGCATGACCGCGGAGTCCGATCCATACCCCTTCGTCCATCTGTGTCACCCCGGTGTAACCGGAGACGCCCGGAGGCGGCACGAAACGATAACGGCCATGAGAAACCCCGTTCCCCTCCCCTTCTACGCGCGTTACTGTGCGCCGAATCGCCACCACTGGCGGCACATTGGGGACAGCGGCCCGTGACGGCGCCGTGGGGATGAAGGAGTGCTTGCTGTGCGTCTGCTCTCTCGGAAGATGTCCCGGAGAACGAGGTTCTCCCAAGCTGCGGTGGCCGTCACGGTCGTCGCCCTCGCGGCCGCAGGGTGCGGCAAGTCCAGCACCGACTCCGCCACCTCGTCCTCCAAGGACGGCAAGTACTCCGGCAAGGGCATCGGCCTCGCCTACGACATCGGCGGCAAGGGCGACCAGTCCTTCAACGACGCCGCGTACGCCGGCTTCAAGAAGGCCCAGGACGAGTTCAAGATCGGCGGCCGGGACATCGAGCCGCAGGCCAACGAATCCGACGCGGACAAGATCCAGCGTCTGGAGACCCTGGCCAAGGCCGGCTACAACCCCGTCATCGGCGTCGGCTTCGCCTACGCGCCGGCCGTCAAGCAGGTCGCCTCGAAGTACCCGAAGGTCACCTTCGGCATCATCGACGACAACACCATCCAGGCGAAGAACGTCGCCGACATGGTCTTCCACGAGGAGCAGGCCTCGTACCTCGCGGGCGTGGCCGCGGCCAAGGCCACGAAGAAGCACCACATCGGCTTCATCGGCGGCGTGGACATCCCGCTGATCCACAAGTTCGAGGCCGGCTTCGACCAGGGCGCCAAGTCGGTCGACCCGAAGATCAAGATCGAGTCGCAGTACCTGACCCAGACCCCGGCCGAGGGCGGCTTCTCCAGCCCGGACAAGGGCGAGAACGCGGCCAACGGCCAGATCGACGCGGGCGCCGACGTGATCTACCACGCGGCCGGCCTCTCCGGCCAGGGCGTGATCAAGTCCGCCGCAGAGCACAAGGTGTGGGCCGTCGGCGTCGACTCCGACCAGTACCAGCAGAGCGCGCTGGCCAAGTACAAGGACTACATCCTCGGCTCGGCCCTGAAGAACGTCGGCGGCGCGGTCTACGACCTGGCCAAGTCGGTCTACGACGGCAAGCCGCTCAGCGGCGAGGTCCGCGGCGACCTGAAGTCCGGCGGGGTGGGCTTCGCCGACTCCAACCCGAAGTACAAGGCGCTGCCCGGTGTGGCCGCGGCCGTGGACAAGGCCAAGCAGGACATCATCAGCGGCAAGATCACCGTCAACACCAAGTGATCTGACCCCGCCCGGCACCGTTCCTCGGTTACGCCCCTTGCCTGCCGCAAGGGGCGTACTGCTGTCCGTAACCTTGGGCAGTGACTGTGGCCACAGCTCGATAACGGACCGGACATTGGGGGTTTTCCGCCAGGTCTACGCGCGTTACGCTGCGGCGGAACCAGCGCCTGGTTTGGGCGCTTGCACAAAGGAGTCTCGTTCCATGCGCCGGGTGTCCCGTATCACGATTGCAGGCGTTGCGACCGCAGCGCTGGCCGTCACCGTCTCTGCCTGTGGCAGCAGCTCTTCCTCCTCGTCCTCCGCCGAAGGCAAGTCCAAGGGCATCGGCCTGGCGTACGACGTCGGCGGCAAGGGTGACCAGTCCTTCAACGACGCCGCCTACGCGGGCCTGCAGAAGGCCGAGAAGGACTTCGGTGTCGGCGCCCGGGACGTCGAGCCCCAGGACAACGAGACCGACGCGGACAAGACCCAGCGTCTGGAGACCCTGGCCAAGGCCGGCTACAACCCGGTCATCGGTGTCGGCTTCGCCTACGCGGGCGCCGTGAAGGAGGCCGCGACGAAGTTCCCGAAGGTCACCTTCGGCATCATCGACGACAACCAGACCCAGGCGAAGAACGTCGCCGACATGGTCTTCCACGAGGAGCAGTCCTCGTACCTCGCGGGTGTCGCGGCCGCCAAGGCCACCAAGAAGAACCACATCGGCTTCATCGGCGGCGTGGACGTCCCGCTGATCCACAAGTTCGAGGCCGGCTACGTCCAGGGTGCCAAGTCGGTCAACCCGAAGATCAAGGTCGAGTCGCAGTACCTGACCCAGACCGCCCAGGAGGGTGGCTTCTCCAGCCCGGACAAGGGTGAGAACGCCGCCAACGGCCAGATCGACGCGGGCGCCGACGTGCTGTACGCCGCCGCCGGCCTCTCCGGCCAGGGCGTCATCAAGTCCGCCGCCGAGCACAAGGTGTGGGCGATCGGCGTCGACTCCGACCAGTACAACCAGCAGGCGCTGGGCAAGTACAAGGACTACATCCTGACCTCGGCCCTGAAGAACGTCGAGGGCGCGGTCTACGACCTGTCCAAGTCCGTCATCAAGGACAAGAAGCCGCTCGCCGGCGAGATCCGCGGCTCCCTGGACAACGGCGGTGTCGGCCTGGCCGACTCCAACCCGACCTTCAAGAACAACGCCGCCATGCAGGCCGCGATCAAGAAGGCCGAGGCCGGCATCAAGGACGGCAGCATCAAGGTGAAGACCTCCTGACGATCTAGGTCAGAAGCCTTGGCCAACAGAGCGCTGTAATGACAGCGTTACGGCCACGGAACGGGGTGCGGAGAGGATGACCTGCCCGCACCCCGTTCGCGCGGCAGAATGCTCGGAACGGATCGGGTACTTGCGCGGGACGACTGTCCCTGATCAAGGCCGATCAGATCCGGGCACTATTTAAAGCAGGGGCGCTACGCGCGTAGAGCGGCCCCTTTCCCGAGGAGAGTGCGCCATCGACGCGTCCAGCAGCCCTCCGCTCACCGCTCAGTCGACAGTCGCGGTAGAGCTCGCGGGCATCACCAAGCGATTCCCCGGTGTGGTGGCCAACCACGACATCCACCTGACGGTCCGCAAGGGCACCGTGCACGCCCTCGTCGGCGAGAACGGCGCCGGCAAGTCGACCCTGATGAAGATCCTCTACGGCATGCAGAAGCCGGACGAGGGCACCATCGCCATCGACGGCGAGCAGGTGAGCTTCTCCAGCCCGGCCGACGCCATCGCCCGCGGCATCGGCATGGTCCACCAGCACTTCATGCTGGCCGACAACCTGACCGTGCTGGAGAACGTGGTGCTCGGCAGCGAGAAGCTGTTCGGCATCGGCGGCGGCGCCCGCAAGAAGATCAAGGAGATCTCCGACCGCTACGGCCTCGGCATCCGTCCGGACGCCCTGGTCGAGGACCTCGGCGTGGCCGACCGCCAGCGCGTGGAGATCCTCAAGGTCCTCTTCCGCGGTGCGCGCACCCTGATCCTCGACGAGCCGACCGCCGTGCTCGTCCCGCAGGAGGTCGACGCGCTCTTCGACAACCTGCGCGAGCTGAAGGCCGAGGGCCTCTCGGTCATCTTCATCTCCCACAAGCTGGGCGAGGTGCTGTCCGTCGCCGACGACATCACCGTCATCCGGCGCGGCACGACCGTCGGGACCGCCGTCCCGGCCGAGACCACCCCGCGCCAGCTCGCCGAGCTGATGGTCGGCAGCGAGCTGCCCACCCCGGAGACCGCCGAGTCCACGGTCACCGACCGCGCGGTGCTGGAGGTCAGGAACCTCACCGTGCACGCCCGCGGCGCCGTCTCCATGGGCACGGAGGAGGAGCCCGCGGCCGGGGGCCTCACCGAGTTCGCGCCCGCAGGCGCGGTCAAGAAGGTCCTCGACGACGTCACCTTCACCATCCACGCCGGCGAGGTCATGGGCATCGCCGGTGTCGAGGGCAACGGCCAGACCGAGCTGATCGACGCGCTGATCGGCACCAAGCACGCCGACTCCGGGCAGATCGTCTTCCTCGGCGAGGACATCACCCCCTGGGCCACCCGCAAGCGCCGCGAGTCCGGCGTCGGCTACATCCCCGAGGACCGCCACCGCCAGGGCCTGCTGCTGGAGTCCCCGCTGTGGGAGAACCGCATCCTCGGCCACGTCACCGAGAAGCCCAACGCCAAGGGCTTCTGGCTGAACCCCAAGGGCGCCCAGGCCGACACCCGCCGGATCGTCGAGGAGTACGACGTCCGCACCCCCGGCATCGACGTCACCGCCGCCTCCCTGTCCGGCGGCAACCAGCAGAAGCTGATCGTCGGCCGCGAGATGAGCCACGACCCCAAGTTCCTGATCGCCGCCCACCCCACCCGCGGTGTGGACGTCGGCGCCCAGGCGCAGATCTGGGACCGCATCCGCGAGGCCCGCCGCGAGGGCCTGGCCGTGCTGCTGATCTCCGCCGACCTCGACGAGCTGATCGGCCTGTCGGACACCCTGCGCGTCATCTACGACGGCAGGCTGGTCGCCGACGCCGACCCGGCCACCATCACGCCGGAGGAGCTCGGCACGGCCATGACGGGTGCCGCGTCCGGTCACCTGGAGCACGAAGAGACCGCCCCCGAGGGCGCCGACAACGCCGGTCCGGAGGACGAGACCCGATGAAGAAGTTCGACAAGGAGCGGGCGCTCGTCGCGGTGGCCGGACCGGTCATCGCGATCGTCCTGGCGATCGTGCTGACCTCGGTGGTCCTGCTCGCCTCGGGCAAGAACCCGATCGAGCCCTACGTCCTGATGCTGCAGCAGTTGCCGTACTCGGACATCCAGGTGCTGATCATCAATCAGGCGTCGCTGTACTACATCGCCGCCATCGCGGTCGCCCTCGGCTTCCGCATGAACCTGTTCAACATCGGTGTCGACGGCCAGTACCGCCTCGCCGCGGTGATGACCGCCGTCGTCGGCGCGCACGTGGCCCTGCCCGGCGTCCTGCAGATCCCGTTGCTGCTGATCGTCGCCATGGCCACCGGCGCCTTCTGGGCCGGCATCGCCGGTGTCCTGAAGGTCACCCGGGGCGTCAGCGAGGTCGTCGCGACGATCATGCTGAACTCGATCGCCACCGCCGTCATCGGCTACGTCACCCTCACCGACGTGTGGGGCGTGCAGATCGGCGACAACGTGACGACCGGCGTGATGAAGAAGTCCGGCTGGTTCCCGGGCATCAACCTCGGCTCGGACGTCGGCGAGATCTACGGCCTGGTCTTCCTCGCCGTCGTCCTCGGCATCGGCTACTGGGTGGTGCTCAACCGCACCCGCTTCGGCTTCGACCTGCGCGCCACCGGCGCCTCGGAGACCGCCGCCGCGGCCTCCGGTGTCGACGCCAAGCGCATGGTGCTGGTCTCCATGCTGATCTCCGGCGCCATCGCGGGCCTGGCCGGTCTGCCGCTGCTGCTCGGCGACACCCACACCTACAGCCTGAGCTTCCCCGCCGGCCTCGGCTTCACCGCCATCGGCATCGCCCTGCTCGGCCGCAACAACCCCGGCGGCATCGCGCTCGCCGCCCTGCTGTGGGCCTTCCTCGACAAGGCCTCGCCCGCCCTGGACTACGCGACCCCGGTGGCGTACGACAAGGAGATCGCCACGATCATGCAGGGCCTGATCGTCTTCGCGGTCGTCATCTCGTACGAGGCCGTACGGCAGTGGGGCCTGCGCCGCCAGCAGAAGCGGGTCGGCGCGGAGCTGGCCGCGGCCGCCGCTCAGAACACCAAGAAGGAGGTGGCGGCCTGATGTCCACCGCGACCATCGCCAAGCCGCAGGCGAAGCAGCCCGGCAAGGGCGGCCGCCGAATGTCGCTCCCGGTACTCCTGCTGGTCATCGCGGGCGTGCTGGTGCTGACCTCGATCGTCCGCCTGATCACCGGTGCGGACGGCATCACCTCGGTCGGGCAGATGTCCACCGCGCTGCAGCTCGCCGTGCCGATCGGCCTCGCCGGCCTCGGCGGCCTGTGGGCCGAGCGCGCGGGCGTCGTCAACATCGGCCTCGAGGGCATGATGATCCTCGGCACCTGGTTCGGCGCCTGGGCCGGCTACCAGTGGGGCCCGTGGGCCGGCATCGCCTTCGGCATCATCGGCGGCGCGCTCGGCGCCGTCCTGCACGCCGTCGCCACCGTCACGTTCAACGTCAACCACATCGTCTCCGGTGTGGCGCTGAACATCCTGGCCCTCGGCGTCACCCGCTACCTGTCGAAGTTCACCTTCGCCGACGCCCCGCAGGGCTCCACCAAGCAGTCCCCGCCGATCGACTCGCTCGGCGAGTTCAGCATCCCGGGGCTGTCGGACTGGCTGAACACGCTGAACGGCAAGCACTGGTTCCTGGTCTCCGACATCGCCGGCCTGCTCGGCGGCCTGGTCACCGACCTGTCGCCGCTGACCGTCATCGCCGTCGCGCTCGTCCCGCTGACCTGGTGGGTGCTGTGGCGCACCGCGTTCGGCCTGCGCCTGCGCTCCTGCGGCGAGAACCCGGTGGCGGCCGAGTCCCTCGGCGTCAACGTGTACAAGTACAAGTACATCGCGGTGATCATCTCCGGCGGCTTCGCCGGCCTCGGCGGCGCCTTCCTGTCGATCGTGGCGTCCAACGTGTACCTCGACGGCCAGACGGCCGGCCGCGGCTACATCGGTCTCGCCGCGATGATCTTCGGCAACTGGATGCCGGGCGGCCTCGCCCTCGGCGCCGGCCTGTTCGGCTACACCGACAGCCTCAACCTGCGCGGCGGCACCACCAACGTGCACGCGCTGATCCTGCTGGTGGCGATCCTGCTGGTGATCGGCGCCGCCTACCTGGCCTGGCGCAAGAAGTACGTCCCGGCCGTCGTCACGGTCGTCGTCGCGGCCCTGATGTTCCTCTGGTACACCTCCACCAACGAGGTCCCGCGGCAGCTCGTGACGGCCACCCCGTACATCGTCACGCTGCTCGTCCTGTCGCTGTCCGCGCAGAAGCTGCGCATGCCGAAGGCGGACGGCCTGCCGTACCGCAAGGGGCAGGGCAAGTGACCGCCCCGGCCGACGTCGACTGGGAGGCGCTGCGGGCCGAGGCGCGGGAGGCCATGTCCCACGCCTACGCCCCCTACTCGGGCTACCCGGTCGGCGTGGCCGCCCTGGTCGACGACGGGCGCACGGTCACCGGCTGCAACGTGGAGAACGCCTCCTACGGGCTGGGCCTGTGCGCCGAGTGCGGGCTGGTCTCGCAGCTCCAGCGCACGGGCGGCGGCCGCCTCACGCACTTCACCTGCGTGGACGGCGAGGGCGCGCTGCTCGTCCCGTGCGGCCGCTGCCGCCAGCTCCTGTACGAGTTCGGCGGGCCCGAGCTGCTGCTCGACACCCCGGCGGGCGTCCTCGCGCTCTCCGAGATGCTGCCCCAGGCCTTCGGCCCGGGCCATCTCACCAAGTAACTCCCGTACGGCCCCCCTGACCTGTTCAGGGGGGCCGTGCACTTCGCACCTCCCGGAAGGAAAGTCATGGCCATGGACGCCATCTCCGTCATCCGCAGCAAGCGGGACCGCGGTGAGCTGACCGACGAGCAGATCGACTGGGTCATCGACGCGTACACCCGCGGCGAGGTCGCCGACTACCAGATGGCCGCGCTCAACATGGCGATCCTGCTCAACGGCATGAACCGCCGCGAGATCTCCCGCTGGACCGCGGCCATGATCGCCTCCGGCGAGCGCATGGACTTCTCCTCGCTCTCCCGCCCCACGGCGGACAAGCACTCCACCGGCGGCGTCGGCGACAAGATCACCCTCCCGCTCGCCCCGCTCGTCGCGGCCTGCGGCGCGGCCGTCCCGCAGCTCTCGGGCCGCGGCCTCGGCCACACCGGCGGCACCCTGGACAAGCTGGAGTCCATCCCCGGCTGGCGGGCCCTGCTCTCCAACGAGGAGATGCTGCACGTCCTGGACACCACGGGCGCGGTGATCTGCGCCGCGGGCGACGGCCTCGCCCCGGCCGACAAGAAGCTGTACGCCCTGCGCGACGTCACCGGCACGGTCGAGGCGATCCCGCTGATCGCCTCCTCGATCATGTCGAAGAAGATCGCCGAGGGCACCGGCTCGCTGGTCCTGGACGTGAAGGTCGGCAGCGGCGCCTTCATGAAGACGATCGAGGACGCGCGGGAGCTCGCCGCGACGATGGTCGGCCTCGGCACCGACCACGGCGTGAAGACGGTCGCGCTCCTCACGGACATGGCCACCCCCCTCGGCCTGACCGCGGGCAACGCCCTCGAGGTCCGCGAGTCGGTCGAGGTCCTGGCCGGCGGCGGTCCCGCGGACGTCGTGGAGCTGACGGTCGCGCTGGCCCGCGAGATGCTGGACGCGGCCGGGGTCAAGGACGCCGACCCGGCGAAGGCGCTGGCCGACGGCTCCGCGATGGACGTCTGGCGGCGGATGATCGCCGCCCAGGGCGGCGACCCGGACGCCGAGCTGCCCACGTCGAAGGAGCAGCACGTCGTCAAGGCGCCGTCCTCCGGTGTGCTGACCCGCCTGGACGCCTACGACATCGGCGTCGCCGCCTGGCGCCTCGGCGCGGGCCGGGCCCGCAAGGAGGACCCGGTGCAGGCCGGCGCGGGCGTCGAGATGCACGCCAAGCCGGGCGACACGGTGACCGCGGGCCAGCCCCTGCTGACCCTGCACACCGACACCCCGGAGCGCTTCGACTACGCCCTCCAGGCGGTCGAGGGCTCCTACGACATCGCGGCCCCGGGCACCGACTTCACGGCGTCGCCGGTCGTGCTGGAACGTATCGCCTGATCAGGGGTTTTCCCGTTCGGGTGAAGGGGATCGGTGGACCTGCACCGGTCCCCTTCGGCATGCTGGGATCGGTGACGCACCGATTGGAGACCGCCGTGAGCGCACTCACCGTCAGCCAGGACCCCGACCAGAACTGGGACGACCTCGTCCGGTACTGGGAGGAGATGGAGTGGCCCGAGGGCAGCAAGGTGGAGATCATCGAGGGGATCATCACCGTGTCACCTGCTCCCGCGTTCCGCCACAACGTGATCGCGGCACGCATTCAGCGTCGCCTCTACTCAGTGATCCCCGAGGACTGGGAGATCTTCCAGACTTTGGCGATCGCCGTGCCCTCCCGCCTCGGCATGCTCATCCCGGACTTGGTGGTGACTCCGGTGCCGGAGCGCCTCGGGGCGGAGTCGCACATTCCGGCCGCCCTCGCCGAACTCGTCGTCGAGGTGACATCCAGGTCCAACGCTGGGCACGACCGCGTCAGCAAGCCCGCCGCCTACGCGACCGCGGGCATTCCGCTCTACCTCCTCGTCGACCCCTGGGCGCCCGGCGGTCCCACGGCGACGCTGTACGGGGAGCCCAAGGGCGAGGTCTACCGGACTCTGAGCGCCGTGAAGTTCGGCGATCCCGTCAAGTTGCCGGAGCCGTTCGACCTCACGATCGACACGGGCGAGTTCCCCGTCGACTGACCCTCACCCCAGCACCGCCGCCACCCCCACCAGCACCGGTACCGACACCACCGTCGACAGCAGGATCGACTCCCGCGCCAGGGACTCGGCCACCCGGTAGCGGCTGGCGTAGGTGAACAGGTTCTGGGCGGCCGGGAGGGCCGAGGTGACCACCACGTCCAGCAGGGTGGCGCCGTGCAGGGCGAAGACGCCCTCCGCCAGCAGCCACGCCACCAGCGGCTGGCCCACCGACTTCAGCGCCACGGACAGCAGGACCGGGCGGCGGTCCCGGCCCCGGCCGGGGAGCGCGTTGCCGTGCAGGGACATGCCGAAGGCCAGCAGGGCCGCCGGGACGGACATGTTGCCGATCAGTGTCAGCGGGCTCATCAGGGGGCCCGGCAGCCGCCACCCCGCCGCCGAGACCAGGACCCCGGACAGCGAGCCCACCGCGATCGGATTGCGCAGCGGGGTCAGCAGGCGCCGCCACACCGTGCCCTTGCGGCCCGTGCCGGACAGGTCGAGGACGGTGAGGGCGACCGGGGTGACCAGGACGACCTGGAAGAGCAGGACCGGGGCCACCAGCGACGCGTCGCCCAGGACGTACGCCGCGATCGGGATGCCCAGGTTGCCGGAGTTCACGTAGCCCGAGCACAGGGCGCCGACGGTGGTGCGGCCCACGCCCCAGCGCCCGAGCGCGCCGACCGCCGCGAACAGCCCGCAGACCACCGCCGTGCTCAGGGCCGTGACGAGCAGCCGCGCCGAGAAGAGGACCGACAGATCGGCCTTCGCCAGCGTGGTGAACAGCAGTGCCGGACCCGCCACCGTGAACGCCAGCCCGGTCAGCACCGCGGCGCCCTGGTCGCCGAGCGTCCCGCGCCGCCCGAGCACATAGCCCACCCCGATGACGACCGCGATCACCGCGAACCCGCTCAGCACCCCCTGCACGGGGCACCACCCTCGGGCGCGGGGGACCACCGGGTCAATGTGATCTTCGTCGGCCGCCCGTGACCCACGGCTCGCGATGAGTTACGGCCCGCCCGCCGGTCTACCGCACGTGGATGCCAAGACACCCCCCGTGCTCATGCTCGCCGGCCCGGTCACCCGCGTGGAGGTGCCGGGCTGGTGCGACGAGGTGCGGTCGCTGCTGTGCGGGACCGGCGCGCGGGTCGTCGTGTGCGACACCGGCGGGCTCGGGCCGCCGGGCCTCGGCGCCGTCGACCTGCTGGCCCGGCTGGAGCTGGCCGCCCGCCGGGCCGGCGGGCGGATACGACTGCGCGATCCCGACCCGGCGCTACTCGGCCTGCTGGACCTCGTCGGGCTCCGCTTCCAGGTGGAGGGGGAGTCCGAACAGGGGGAACCACCGCTGGGTGTCGAGGAAGCAGTGGAACCCCGTGATCCGGCCGTCTGAGATCTCCAGCACCTGCACCGCCCAGGGGGTGAAACCGCCCTTCTCCTCGTCCGGCTTGTAGTGCGCGAAGCCGGGCAGCCCGTTGGCCTGGACCGGCAGCAGCCGGGAGCCGGCGCAGGAGGCGCCCAGGGTGGTCATGAAGCCGGTGATGTCGGCGGGGCCGCGCAGCCACAGGTCGAACGGCGGCATCGTCATGACGGCGTCCTCGTGGAGCAGCGCCGTGAGCGCCGTCATGTCGTAGCCCTCGAAGGCCTTCACGTAGCGCTCGAGGAGTTTTCGCTGCTCCTCGTCCAGCGGGTCGGAGACCGAGCCCTCGGCGCCCGTCTCCGCGCGCTCGGCGAGCGTGGCCCGGGCCCGCTGCAGCGCGCTGTTGACCGAGGCGACCGAGGTGTCCAGCAGTTCGGCGACCTCGCTCGCCCGCCAGGCCAGCACCTCGCGCAGGATCAGCACCGCCCGCTGCTTGGGCGGCAGTTGCTGCAGCGCCGCCATGAACGCCAGCCGGATCGACTCCTTGGCGACGGCCGCCTCCGCCGGGTCGTCCTCCGTGGGCAGCACGCGCGCGTCGGGCATCGGCTCCAGCCAGGTGTGGTCGGGGCGCGGGGCGAGGGCGGCCCGGGCGAGCGGGGTCGCCTCGGTCAGGTCCATCGGACGGGCCCGCTTGTTCCCGGCCGTCAGCATGTCCAGGCAGACGTTGGTCGCGATCCGGTAGAGCCACGAGCGCAGACTGGAACGCCCCTCGAACTTGTCGTGACTCCGCCAGGCGCGCACCAGGGTGTCCTGCACCGCGTCCTCGGCCTCGAAGGAGGAGCCGAGCATGCGGTAGCAGTACCCGGTCAGTTCGGTCCGGTGCTTCTCCAGCGCGACCTCGAGGTCCGCCGTCGCCGTGCCGTCGCCCATCGTCCACCCACCCCTGTGGCCGTCCTGTCGGCGCGCCTTCGCGCCCCAGCACTCCGGAAGCTACCGCAGCCCACTGACAACGGCCCCCCGAGTACGGAAATGCCCAGCTCGGACCGGTTGCTTCCGGGGCTGACCGGCGTGGGTCAGTGCGCCGCCACCGGCTCCCGGCGGGTCGCGAACCGGGCCGCCCGGGACCCCAGCACGGTGATCGTCACCACGCCCAGGACGGCGCACAGGCCCACCGTGACCGTGCCGCCCCAGCCGCCCGCGTGGAAGGCCATGGCGCCCACCGTGCTGCCGACGCTGGAGCCGATGTAGTACGCCGACTGGTAGAGGGCCGAGGCCTGGGCGCGGCCGTGGGAGGCCGTCCGGCTCACCGCCGAGGAGGCGACCGCGTGCCCGGCGAAGAAGCCCGCCGTGACGAGGACCAGGCCCAGCAGCACCAGGGGCAGCGAGGGCGCCAGCGACACCAGCAGGCCCGCCGCCGTCGTACCGCCCGCCAGGTAGAGCGCGCCCCGGCGGCCGAGGCGGCCCACCAGCCGGCCCGCCGTCGACGCCGACACCGTGCCCACCAGGTAGACCAGGAAGATCGAGCCGACGATGCCCTGCGGCAGCGAGAAGGGCGCCTCCGTCAGGCGGTAGCCGATCACCGTGTAGACGCCGCCGAACACCGTCATGAACAACGCGCCGATCGCGTACAGGCGCCGCAGCAGCGGGTCGGAGAGATGGTCGCGGACCGTGCCGAGCAGCACCCGGGGCCGCAGCGAGCCGGGCGTGAAGTGGCGCGGGGCCGGCAGCAGCAGCCGGAACGCCACCGCGCAGACCACCGCGACCCCGCCGATCACACCGACGGCCGCGCGCCAGCCGCACTCCTGCGCCACCCAGCCGGTGATCACCCGGCCGCTCATCCCGCCGACGCTGTTGCCCGCGACGAACAGGCCGATCGCCGTGACCAGGGCCTTGGGCCTGACCTCCTCCGCCAGATAGGCCGTAGCGGAGGCGGGCAGGCCGGCCAGCGCCGCGCCCTGCACCGCCCGCAGCACCACGAGGGCGCCGAGGGAGGGGGCGAAGGGCACCAGCAGACCGACGCCCACCGCGACCGCCAGCGAGGCCGTCATCACCGTACGGCGGCCGAAGCGCTCCGACAGCGCGCTCATCGGCAGCACGAACAGCGCCAGCCCGCCGGTCGCGGCCGCGACCGTCCAGCTCGCCTCGCTCGCGGGGACCCCGAACTCACCGGAGATCAGCGGCAGCAGGGCCTGGGTGGAGTAGAGGAGGGCGAAGGTCGCGACCCCGGCGAGGAAGAGGGCGAAGCTCATCCGGCGGTAGCCGGGGCCACCCGGGGCCAGGCGGGAATCGGCGGAACGGACGGACACGGCGGCGCCCACGACGGTGGACGCCCCGGTACTGGCGGGAGACATGCCTCGAAACTACGGACGGCCTCACTCATCCGTCCAATGCATGGATTCGCCATAATCGTTCCCATGGCGCATCAGCAGAGCTCACAGGCTCGGCTGTCACCGTCCGGTGACACAGAAGACATCACGGCGACGGCGCTGCTGCTCGCGCCCCGGCTCGCGTACTTCGCCGGTGTCGCCCGCACGGAGCACGTGACCAGGGCCGCCCTGGAGATGAACGTCCCGCAGTCGACCCTCTCCCGCGCGATGGCCCGGCTCGAACAGGACCTCGGCGTCGACCTGTTCGCCCGGCACGGCCGCACGGTCTCCCTCACCCCGGCCGGCCGCACCTTCCTCGCCTCCGTCGAGCGCGCCCTCGCCGAGGTGGAGCGCGCCGCCGAGGAGGTACGCGCCGACGCCGACCCGGCCACCGGCAAGGTCGCCTTCGGCTTCCTGCACACCATGGGCGCCGAGACCGTCCCCGGCCTGCTGCACGCCTTCCGCGCCGACCACCCGCGCATCCGGTTCAGCCTGGTCCAGAACTACGGCGAGGCCATGCTGGAGCGGCTGCGGGCGGGCGAGCTCGACCTGTGCCTGACCTCGCCGGTGCCCGACGCCCCCGACCTGGTGGCGCGCCGCCTGGACGAGCAGAAGCTGCGGCTCGTCGTCCCCGCCGACCACCGGCTCGCCGGGCGCCGCCGGATCCGCCTGGCCGAGGCGTCCGACGAGACGTTCGTGACCCTGGAGCCGGGCTACGGCCTGCGGCGGATCACCGACGACCTCTGCCGCGAGGCCGGCTTCAAACCCCGCATCGCCTTCGAGGGCGAGGAGGCGGAGACCCTGCGGGGCCTGGTGGCGGCGGGTCTCGGGGTGGCCCTGCTGCCGCCGCCCACCGTGCCCAGGCCGGGGGTCGTGGAGCTGACGGTCACCGCGCCCCGGGCGGCCCGGGAGATCGGCGTCGCCTGGCTGGCGGACCGCCCGGACACCCCGCCGGTGGCCGCCTTCAAGAAGTTCCTGCTGTCCCGGAGGGGGAGCCTGCTTCCCTGAGGGGGACCCTGGGCCGTGTCCGTGAAGTCCCGCCTGCCCCACGACGCCCGGCACGCACTCTCGCCGCACCGGGCGAAGCCCCGAGTACATCCGGTACAAGGGACTCCGCCCGGCACCCCGAGAGCACGCACCGGACGCCGCGAGGCCCGCCCTCCGGGCGGACGACGGGACTTCACGGACACGACCTAGTGCGTCCGGCCCAGCATCTCCCGCAGCCGCCGTACGTCCCGCAGCCGCCGCTCGTACGTCGCGCCGACGGCGAGCAGCAGCAGTCCGGCGGAGGCGAAGGGCACCCAGCGGGGGAGGGCGTCGGCGACCTGGACCAGGTAGGGCGCCAGCTCGTGCACCGTGTCCAGCACGAGCACCCCGCCGCCCAGCAGCAGCGGCGCCCGCAGCCGGTGCCGGGCGCCCAGCAGGGTGACCACCAGCGCCGCCGCGCCCACCAGCCACGGCCGGGTGGGGTGGGCGTCGGTCCAGGCGGCCGCCAGGCTCGGCACGAGCGTGGCGGCGAGCCCCGGACCGTACGCCGCCCAGGAGGACGCCTGCGGATCCCGGCGCCGGCGCAGGGCGCCGATCACGAGCGCCGGGACGGACACCGGCACCGTGTACGCCTCCGGTGCCGTGACGTCCCAGGCCGCGAGGCGCACCCAGGCGGCCAGGGCGAACAGCGCGGTGGCCGCGTAGGCGGCGGGGCGGCGGTCGGCGCGCACGGCCGTCGCGGCGACGATCACCGCGGACAGGGACAGCGCCAGGGAGAGCATCGCGGGATCGGTGCCCGTCAGCCCGACGGCCAGGAGCCCGGCGGCCGCACCCGTCGCCTCCACCGCCACGGTCGTGCGCACGTCCGTGGCCCGGGCGGCGAGCAGCGCCGCCACGGCCGGCACCACGAGCACGAGCAGCGCGGCGTGCTGCGGCGCCCAGCCCGCCGCCGCGCCCACCGCACAGGCCAGCGCGGTGCCGAACACCAGCGCGGCCGGGACCGTGACCGCGGCGAGGCGCCGCCCGGCCGACGCCGCCGCGAAGAGCGCCGTCAGGGCGGCGAGCACCCCCAGGGTCGCGGAGCGCGTCGGCAGCGCGAGGAACGCGAGCGAGACGGACGTGACGAGGGCGAGCGCCGGCGCCGGGACCGCGTGGCCGCTCTTGACCGTACGGGACCGCGTCGCCACCGCGAGCAGGACCGCCGCCTCGACTCCCTCGACCACGAGGGCCGCCGGATAGGGCAGGTCCAGCACCACCGGTACGACCGTCAGCGCCGCCCAGCCGAGCAGCAGTGCGCCCTGCAGCGCCCGGGACCGCCATGCCGTGGCGCGGACCACGAGCACGAGGACACCGGCCACGGCGGCCAGGACCAGCGGCGCCGTCCGGAGCTGCGGCAGCCACGGCGCGCCGACCGACACGGCCTGCCGGGCACCGTCCGGTGCGCCCGACCAGACCCGCTCCGCCGCGCCGGCCGGCCCCAGCACCGTCAGCAGGAGCAGGGGAAGCGCCCACAGCACCGCCAGACCCTGCACGGCGGCGGAGGCGAGGGCGAGGCCCCGCCGCACCGGCTCCGGCAGCCGGTGCGCCCGCACCGCCCCCGACAGGGCGATGCCCACGGCGAGATGCGCGGGCACCGTCCAGGCGGCCGGCAGCACGGGGCGGACGATGCCGCCGAGCGCGGTGACGACGAGCAGACCGGCCGCGACGCACAGGCCGACGGCATGCCCCTCGGCGCGGTCCCGCACAGCCGCCGCCAGCGCCACACCGGCCGCGAACAGCAGCAGCGTGGCCGCCTCGGCCGCGGCGCCCGGACCGACGGCCGTCCACGACAGCCAGGCCGCGCCCAGTACGCCCCACGCCCCCGTGGCGTACGCGCCGACCGTGGCGACGATCCGGACCGGCCCGGCCGGCGCACGCGACGCCACCACCGTGTCGCACGCGGCCGTCACGAGCAGCGCGGCCGTGATGCCGTACCGCCCCGCTCCGGACGCCACCGCCCAGAGCAGCAGCGGCAGTTGTGCCGTGGCCAGCGCGACCGGGAGCGGCAGCCGCAGCCCCGCCGGGCCCGGCAGCAGCCCGTACCCCGCCCACACGGCGGCCAGCACCGCCGACGCCCCGGCCGTGTACGCCGTGCCGTCCACGCCGGTGAGGGCGACCGCGTGCAGCGCATAGGCGTCGAGCGCCGTGAGCGCGCACGCGAGTCCCGCCACCGCTTCGGCCGTCGAGCGCAGTCCGCGTCCCACCAGTGGCACGGGAGCGGCCAGGGCGGCCACCGTGACCGCGCCCAGCACCGACGCGCGTCCGGTGATCCCCAGGTGGCCCCAGCTGACCAGCGTGAACGCGATCGCGGCGATCGTCAGGAGCAGGCCGCCCAGGAGCAGCAGCAGGTTCTGCACGCGCGGCGCGGTGGCCTCAGGGCGGGGCGCCGCGGTCGGCAGTGGCCGGTGCTGTGCAGTCGCGGACAGATGCGCGACCAGCCAGGCGCGGCGCGCGAGCAACTGCGAGCTGCGGGCGTGCAGGTGCCACAGCTCGGCGTCGATGAGCCGCAGCTCCTCGGCCGGTGGCGGAACAGGTGTCATGGCACGGAGTGTGGGCCGCGCCACGGCGTACGGCATGAGCGCGCGTACTCACCGGGTACTCAGGTCCCGGGAAGGCGTCGGCCGACGGCTCACCGGACCCGCGATCCGGTGAGCCGAACGAATCGTCCTAGCGCCGCAGCGACCTGCCGAACCCGGCGGCCAGCGGCATCCGCAGCCCTATGGGCGGCGGGGCCGCCAGCGCGTCCTCCACCGGCCGGGACACCTGCGACCCGAACAGCGCGCCCATCGCGAAGTCCACGGCCAGGCTGAGCACCTCGTCCCGGTGCTGGTGCAACGCGTGGCCGTCGGAGTGCACTTCGAACCGGCACACGTCCCGGTTCGCCTTCTTCGCCCGCTCCGCCAGCCGGAACGACAGCTCCGGATCGGTCCGCTCGTCGTTCGTGCCGTGCACGATCAGCACGCGCCGCCCCACCAGCTGCTTGACCGGCTCGGCGGGCGCGGCCACGTCCGCGTCGGGCAGCCAGGGGGCCAGCGCCACCACGGAGTTCACGGCCTCGTGGCGGCCGGCCCGCAGCGCGGCCCGGCCGCCCATGTCGAGTCCCGCCAGGCACACCGGCACGTCCCCGTAGCGCCGGACCACCTCGTCGGCGGCCCACTCGGCGTCGGCGGCCAGGTGCGCCTGGCTGCCGTTCCAGCCCCGGTAGCGGTAGTGGACGGTGTGGACGGCCAGGCCCTCCGCCCGGCCCGCGCGGGCGAACCTGCGGCCCAGCGAGCGGACCAGCGCCGGTGACCGGACCAGGGACGGCCGACGGCCGGACACCTCCTCGCCGCCGGGGAGCAGCAGCACCGCCCCGCTCACCGACCTCGGCTCCGGACCGACTGCCCTGCCCAGCCCGGCCGTTCGGACCGGCGACGCTTGCTGTCCCATGACAGAACAGTGTCAGAAGCCGCGGTGTACGAAACCCGTCCGTGCGGTCACCGTTACATATCGACGGAAAAGTAAAGGCGTCCCGGGCGCCCTCTACGCGCGTAGGCGTTAGAGTGCGGAAATGACGAGCCAGACTCCACCGACTGGGACCGTCCCGACGCACGTGCCGACACCGGACCAGATCCGCCGGGCGCCCAAGGTTCTGCTGCACGATCACCTCGACGGCGGGCTCCGGCCCGGGACCGTCGTCGAACTGGCCCGGGCGACCGGGTACTCCCAGCTCCCGGAGACCGATTCCGACAAACTCGGGATCTGGTTCCGCGAGGCCGCCGACTCCGGCTCGCTGGAGCGCTATCTGGAGACCTTCTCCCACACCGTCGGCGTGATGCAGACCCGCGAGGCGCTGGTCCGGGTGGCCCGGGAGTGCGCCCAGGACCTCGCCGAGGACGGGGTCGTCTACGCGGAGGTGCGGTACGCGCCCGAGCAGCACCTGGCGGGCGGGCTGAGCCTCGAAGAGGTCGTCGAGGCGGTCGACGAGGGGTTCCGGGAGGGCGAGCGGCTCGCCCGGGAGAACGGCCGGCGCATCCGGATCGGCGCCCTGCTCACCGCGATGCGGCACGCGGCCCGCGCCCTGGAGATCGCCGAACTCGCCAACGGCTACCGGGACCGCGGCGTGGTCGGCTTCGACATCGCCGGCGCCGAGGCCGGCTACCCGCCCACCCGGCACCTGGACGCCTTCGAGTACCTGAAGCGGGAGAACAACCACTTCACCATCCATGCCGGCGAGGCGTTCGGGCTGCCGTCCATCTGGCAGGCGCTGCAGTGGTGCGGTGCCGACCGGCTCGGGCACGGGGTGCGGATCATCGACGACATCGAGGTCCGCGACGACGGTTCGGTGCGGCTCGGGCGGCTGGCGTCCTACGTCCGGGACAAGCGCGTCCCGCTGGAGCTGTGCCCCAGCTCCAACCTCCAGACCGGCGCCGCAGCCTCCTACGCCGAGCACCCGATCGGGCTGCTGCGGCGCCTGCACTTCCGGGCGACCGTCAACACCGACAACAGGCTGATGTCGAACACCAGCATGAGCCGGGAATTCGAGCATCTCGTCGACGCCTTCGCCTATACGCTCGACGACCTTCAATGGTTCTCCGTCAATGCGATGAAATCAGCGTTCATTCCTTTCGATGAACGCCTCGCGATGATCAATGACGTGATCAAGCCCGGATACGCGGAACTCAAGTCCGAATGGCTGTTCCAGCAGACCGCCTCCACCAGCGGTTCTTCCGGTCCGGTCGGTTAGCCCGGGTCCAGTGGGCGGCACGGAATGCGGACGGTCTTTCATCAGCCGTCCGCATTCCGGTGTTTGCGGCGGGCGGCTCGGCATGTTTACGGTCGTGGACCGCTCAGATCGTTTGTGATCACCCGTCTCCGCATTCAAGGACGCATTCACCATGAAGCAGTCTGCCGCCAAGACCCTCGGTGTCGCCGCCCTCGGTGCCGCTTTCGCCGCCGTAGGCGCGGGCGCGGCCTCCGCGGCCCCGGCCGTTCCGGACGCGACGCAGGCCACCCACGCCCTGGACTCCGTGACCGGGGCGCTGCCGGCCGGGAACGTCGGCAAGGCGCTGCCGGGTGCCGGCCAGGCGCTCACCCAGGGGCAGGGTGCCGTCGGCACCGGGGTCGCCGCCGCGCAGCCGGCCGTCCAGAAGGTCCTCACCGGGGGACCGACCGCGCCGGTCGCCGGACTGCTCGGCGGGCTGCCGCTGAAGGGCCTGCCCACGCACGGCGCCCCGGTGAACGGCCTGCCGCTCGGCTGACCGCTCCCCGTACGCACGACGCCGCCGGTGCGCCCCGGACCTGTCCGTGGTGCACCGGCGGCGTTCGCCTGCGGTGCGCCCCGGACCTGTCCGTGGTGCACCGGCGGCGTTCGCCTGCGCGTGACTCACCAGGCGGTGGTCCCGGCCCGGTCCTCGGAGGGCAGCAGGATCCAGAGCGCTATGTAGAGCAGGAACTGCGGTCCCGGCAGCAGGCAGGACAGCACGAAGACGATCCGCATCGTCGTGGCGGAGGTGCCGAAGCGCCGTGCCAGCGCGGCGCACACTCCGCCGATCATGCGGCCGTGGGTGGGGCGGGCGAGGCTGGACATCCGCGGCTCCTTCGTGAGCGTGGACGAGGCATCCCGGTCGGTTGCCTCAACTGCCCTCCACGGTACGGAACCGATGGGGACGAAGCGTCGCTCTACGGGGCGATCCCGACCCTGGGAATCGTCGGGGTCCGCCCCTGAGACAGCTCCTCCTGGACGGTGACCGTGCCGGCCGCGCGGTGGCCGTGCCCGTCCCGGCGCCGCAGCCGGGCCCGGGCCGCCGGCACCACGGCCAGGTGCGCCAGGGCCACCCCCGCGGTGTTCAGCAGCAGCGAGTCGACGTCGACGACCCGGCCGGGCACACCGGTCTGGAGCAGGGCGATCCCCAGCGAGAGCAGGGCACCCGCGGCCGCCGTGCGCACCAGGGAGGAGAGCGGGGAGACGATGAGCCTGCCGTGGGCCATCGGCAGCAGCACACCCATCGGCGCGAGCAGCGCGAGCCCCTCGCCGAGGCGTCTGGCGGCCTCGGGCCAGCCCAGCGCCAGGTCGGCGCGGATGCCGGCCAGCGGACGCAGATTGGCGGGCATCACCCACGGGACGTCCAGGGGCCGCAGCATCAGCCAGGCGACGAGGCCGAGATGGGCGACGAGGAGGACACCTCCCGTCACCCGGATGCGGATCGCGGCGCTGCCGCCGATGGAGCCTTGACGCTGCACGACCCCCTAGACGCGCCCCCGTGCACGATCGGTTCCGCATCCCGCACGCCGATGCGCGTGCCGCGCGGGCCGCGCAGGGCGCTCAGCCCGCGTCGACCGCGCCCGTCGGCGGCTGGACCGAGCCGGGGCGGCCGCGGACGTCGTCGGTGCACTCGTAGCGGCGCAGCGGGCCGGGGCGCGGACCGCCCAGGATCACCGAGCCGTCGCCCTCGGTCGCCGCCGAGTCGGACAGCGTGCACACGAGCTGGCCCAGGGCGTAGGAGGTGAGCCGGTCCGGCGCGGTGCTCAGCCGCAGCGCGTCCTCCGGGTCCTTCGGGCCCGGCCCGGCCACGCTCACCCCGCCCGGCACGTACGTCGTGTAGCCGGCCGACTTCTCCGCGGCCGACGGGGACGAGGCGAGCTGGTCCAGCAGGGCCTGTGCCACGATCACCCGGCGCCGCGCGTCCGGCGTGCCGTCCGGGACCCGCACCGACCGGTCGACGGCGACCAGGGACGAGCCGCAGAGCAGGAACACCTGGACGGGCACCCCGTGTGCGGACTGGGTGGCGGCGTCGGGCCCGGCCAGCGAGCACGGCACCCGGGAGGGCGCGGCGCCGAAGTCGGTGGGCACCTCGGTGGGTTGGATCCCGCACCCCGCGAGCAGCGCGGCCAGCAGGGGGGCGGCCAGCAGGAGTCGTGTCGTCCCCGCTCTCATGCCCCCTCCTTCCCGAGGTCCGCCGGGCCGTGGGCGCCGCCGTTCGCGACCGCGTCGCCGTTCTCGCCGTTCTCCTCCGTCAGCCGCGACGCGTCCCGCGGCAGCCGCAGGGTGAACACCGCGCCGCCGTCGGGGGAGTTCGCGGCGGTGATCTCACCGCCGTGGATGTGGGCGTTCTCCAGGGCGATGGACAGGCCGAGACCGCTGCCCTCCGAACGCGGCCGGGAGGCGCTGGCCTTGTAGAAGCGGTCGAAGACGTGCGGCAGGACGTCCTCGGGGATGCCGGGCCCGTGGTCGCGCACCGCGATGACCAGGTCCTCCCCGTCGATCCGCACCGACACCCGCACCGGCGAACCGCCGTGCTTGAGCGCGTTGCCGATCAGGTTCGCGAGTATGACGTCCAGACGGCGCGGGTCGAGCCGGGCGTGGGCGCCGCGCTCGGCGTCCAGTTCGACGGCGTCCAGCCAGGCACGCGCGTCGATGCAGGCGGTGATCTGGTCGGCGATGTCGACGTCGTCCAGGACCAGCCGGGCGGTGCCCGCGTCGAAGCGGGTCACCTCCATCAGGTTCTCCACCAGGTCGTTCAGCCGCCGTGTCTCGCTGACCACCAGCCGCACGGCGGGCTCGACCATCGGGTCGATGCCGCCGGCCTCGGACTCCAGCTCCTCCTCCAGCACCTCCGTGACGGCGGTGATGGCGGTCAGCGGGGTGCGCAGCTCGTGCGACATGTCGGCGACGAACCGGCGCGACGCCTCGTCCCGGGCGGCCATGTCCGCCACCCGTTTCTCCAGCGCCTCGGCCGCGTTGTTGAACGTGCGTGACAGGTCCGCGAGTTCGTCCGTCCCCGACACCCTCAGACGGGTGTCGAGCCGTCCCTCGCCGAGCCGCCGGGCGGCCACCCCGAGCCGGTGCACCGGCTTCAGCACGGTCGTGGCGGCGGCCTGCGCGAGCAGGGCCGAACCGATCAGCGCCAGACCGGTGGCGATCCCCAGTGACCAGGCCAGCGAGTTGAGGTCCTTCGCCTCCGGCTCCAGCGACTTCGCCATGTAGCCCGTCGGCCCGCCGCCGACCAGCTTCGTTCCGGCCACCAGGTACGGCGTGCCGTGCTGGTCCACCCGCTGCCAGTACAGGTGGTACGGCGACTTGTTGCCGTCCGCCACCTTCTGCCGCTTGTTCACCGCGGCCCGCAGCGACTTGGGCACGTCCTCCAGCGAGAACCCGTTGATGCCGCCCGAGTTGCCGTAGACCGTCTTGCCGTCGGTGTCCTGGGCGACCAGCAGCACACTGAACCGCTGGCTGCTGCCGGCCATCTGGCCCGCCGCCCGCTGCAGTTCGTCCTGCGTGGGGTGCACCGGCAGCGCGCCGGTGCGGTTCTGCATCTCCTGCTGGAAGTCGCGCAGCACCGCGTCCTGCGCCCGGGTGAGCACGGCCTCCCGGTTCAGCCAGTAGGCGATGCCCGACGCCGACACCGCGGCGGTGAGCGCGACCAGGCCGAACACCACGACCAGCCGCAGCCGCAGGCTGGTGAACCGCAGGCGCGACAGACTTCCCCCACGCCGCGCGGCCCAGCCGCGCAGCCCCCCTTGCGTGTCGGTCACTGAGGGACGTCCAGGCGGTAGCCGACACCACGGACGGTACGGATCAGGGTCGGGGACGAGGGCACGTCCTCCACCTTGGCGCGCAGCCGCTGCACACACGCGTCCACCAGGCGGGAGTCGCCCAGGTAGTCGTGCTCCCACACCAGGCGCAGCAACTGCTGCCGGGACAGGGCCTGGCCGGGCCGCCGGCTCAGCTCCAGCAGCAGCCGCAGCTCGGTCGGGGTGAGCTGCAGGTCCTCGCCGTTCTTGGTCACGGTCATCGCCGACCGGTCGATCACGACGCTGCCGAACGTGGCGGAGTCGCTCGACTCGCGCTCCCCGCGCCGCAGCACGGCCCGGATGCGGGCGTCCAGCACCCGGCCCTGCACGGGCTTGACCACGTAGTCGTCGGCGCCGGACTCCAGCCCGACGACCACGTCGATGTCGTCACTCCGCGCGGTCAGCAGGATGATCGGCAGCTGGTCGGTGCGCCGGATGCGCCGGCACACCTCGAACCCGTCGATGCCGGGCAGCATCACGTCCAGCACGATCAGGTCCGGCCGCTGCTCGCGCAGCAGTTTCAGACCGTCCTCACCGCTGGCAGCGGTGGCCACCCGGTGTCCCTGGCGCGTCAGGGAGAGCTCCAGGGCCGTGCGGATGGCGTCGTCGTCCTCGATCAGCAACAGGGAAGGCACGGGCTCATTCTGGCCCATGGACGGGCTCTCGTACGACCTGCCGGCACCATGACGTCTCCAGCGCCACCGGCTGTGCGCGCTCTGTGACGGTTCTGTGAGGGACCCCTGTGACAGGTCTGTGACAGTCGGCTGACACGTCCATGAAGGTCGCTCGGCAAGCTTCTCGGCACAGGCAAGGAAGCAACACCAGCAAGCCGGACACCGGAAGTCCACGACGGGGGAGCGCGAGATGAACACGCTGCACGGGATGAGCACCAGCGCAGTGGTCACGCGTCTGCACGACGTGCACCGGGGTTCGGAGAAGTCCGGTGTTGTGAGCGGGCGGGGGTGCGCTCGCGGCACCGGGCGTCAGCACACCGGTTACATGACGGTGGTTGACGCCCACACGGGGGAGACGCACGGGGGATCCGCGTACGGGGAGGACTCGGGGGAGCGTCGTTCGCTGACGGAGGCGGAGTTCACCGCCTACGTCCAGGAGCGCCGCGCCTCCCTGTACGCCACCGCCTACCACCTGACCGGCGACCGCTTCGAGGCCGAGGACCTGCTGCAGAGCGCGCTGTTCTCGACCTACCGGGCGTGGGAGCGGATCAGCGACAAGGCGGCGGTCGGCGGCTACCTGCGCCGCACCATGACCAACCTGCACATCAGCGCCTGGCGGCGCCGCAAGCTCAACGAGTACCCGACCGAGGAACTGCCGGAGACGCCCGGCGACACGGACGCGATGCGCGGCACCGAGCTGCGCGCGGTCCTGTGGCAGGCGCTGGCCCGGCTGCCCGAACTCCAGCGCACCATGCTGGTCCTGCGCTACTACGAGGGCCGCACGGACCCGGAGATCGCGGAGATCCTCGACATCAGTGTCGGCACGGTCAAGTCCAGCATCTGGCGGTCGCTCCGCCGGCTGCGCGACGACGAGGTCCTCAGCTTCGGCCGTGACGAGGAGGACGCCTTCGGCGAGTTGGTCGCCTGAAGGTTCGGGGGAAACAACGGGGGACCACCGGGGGGTGGGTCCCGCGGGACCACTGGGGGGTGGGCCCGCGGGGCGGGCACGGGGGAAGCAAGGGGAACACGGGGGAAAAAGGGGGAGCACGAGGAGCGGGACTGGTGGACCGGGGGGTCCGTCCAGTCCCGTTTCGCGTTACCCGGCCGGTCCGCCCCGGCCGGCTCCCGCACGCCGGGTCAGGCCACGGTCCGCTGCGGGGTCTGCCGGCCCGCGGCTGCCGCCGCCAGCCGGCCCAGGGCCTCGTCGCGGTCGCAGGGATGGGCGCCCAGGGAGACCTGGCGCGCCACGATCGTGCGCTCGGCGCGCATCAGCCGCCAGCCGCGCCGCAGCAGGAACGGCACCGACTTGCGGCCCTCCCGCAGATCGCGCAGGAAACGCCGGCGGAAGGTGGTGAACGGGCCGCGGCTCAGGCACAGCGCGTCGGCCAGCAGGCCCCGTTCACGGCAGCGCTCCACGATCTCCGCGGCGAAGATGCCCTCCGCGATGAACAGCGGGGTGCGCCCGATGCGCAGCGTGTCCTCGCCGGTGCGGGCGCTGCGCGAGATGTCGTACACCGGGACCGGTGTCGCACCCGTGGCGCACAGCCGGGCGATGGCCTCGACGGCGACCTCGGCGTCCCACGACTGCGGGTGGTCCCAGTCGATGTCCGAACTCCCCTGCACCAGGGGCAGAGTCGGGTCGCCGGCTTCCTTGTAGAAGTCGTCCAGGCGCAGCACGGGGAGCCCGGAACGGGCGGCGACGAGGGACTTGCCCGAACCCGAGGGGCCGCACAGCAGCACGACACGGGCGGGGGCCGGGAGATGAATGCTCACGGAACACCAGTTTGAGGCATGGTGAGCGCCCTGCCGACCCCGCGGGTCGGCTTTTGAGCGTGAGTCTCACCTCAACTACCCTTCGTGTCGACAGCCTTACCCTGCGCACCCAGAAGGTGGCACCAGAGATGGCCCGACACTCTTCCTCCCCGCACCCCGTGGCGCAGCGCGCCCTGATCGCCCTGGCCACCGCCACGGCGGCCCTGGGGGCGGGCGCGGCCACGGCGCACGCGGACGCGTCCGGTCAGCCCCTTCAGGTGCCCTGGCGGCCCACCTCGCTCGGCCACATCGACCCGCAGGCGGGGCTGTCGGCGCTCACCGGCACGGTCGGCTACGTCACCGGGCCGGTCACGGGGCTCAAGCCCAACCCGCTCGCCGGGACCGGAGTCGACCCGCTGGACAACGGGGTCGGCACCCGGATCGCCGACTTCAAGCCGCTCTCCTCACAGGCCCTGACCCGGCCGGTGGCCGAGGCCGAGTCGCTCGGCGCGCTGCCGGTGGTGGGACAGGTGACCGGGCTGCTCGGCGGTGGCGCGGGCGCGCCGCTCGGCTGACGGGCGACGTACGAGAGAGCCGCGCCGCCCCCGGACGGAGGGGTGGCGCGGCTCTCGTCCGTGGAGACCGCGGCTCAGTAGGAGGAACCGGAGGCGCCCAGCGACCCCGTGGGGTGCCAGACCGTCTTGGTCTCCAGGAACGCCGTGAGGCGCTCGGTGCCGGGCGTCTCGAAGTAGTCCACAGGCTGTGGACGCAGGACGCGCTTGAGGTTGTCCGCCGCCGCGATCTCCAGCTCCTTCGCCAGCACCTCGTCGGCGCCCGCGAGGTCGATCGCGTTGACGTCCTGGTGCGCGGCCAGCGGGGCCGCGATCTCCGCCGTACGGCCGGACAGGACGTTGACGACACCGCCGGGGACGTCCGAGGTGGCCAGCACCTCGCCCAGCGACAGGGCGGGCAGCGCGGCCTTCTCGGAGGCGACGACGACCGCCGTGTTGCCGGTGGCGATCACCGGGGCGAGCACCGAGACCAGGCCCAGGAAGGACGACTCCTGCGGGGCCACCACGGCGACCACGCCGGTCGGCTCCGGGGAGGACAGGTTGAAGTACGGGCCCGCGACCGGGTTGGCGCCGCCGACCACCTGGGCGATCTTGTCCGTCCAGCCCGCGTACCAGACCCAGCGGTCGACCGTGGCGTCCACGACCGCGGCCGCCTTCGACTTCGACAGGCCCTCGGCGTCCGCGACCTCCCGGACGAACTGGTCCCGGCGGCCCTCCAGCATCTCCGCGACGCGGTACAGGACCTGGCCGCGGTTGTAGGCGGTCGCGCCGGACCAGCCGCCGAACGCCTTGCGCGCGGCCACGACCGCGTCACGGGCGTCCTTGCGGGAGGACTGGGGGGCGTTGGCCAGCCACTTGCCCTTCGAGTCCGTCACCTCGTACACCCGGCCGCTCTCGGAACGCGGGAACTTCCCGCCGACGTACAGCTTGTAGGTCTTGAAGACAGAAAGTCGCTCAGACATCGAGGTACGCCTCCAGGCCGTGGCGGCCGCCCTCGCGGCCGAAGCCCGACTCCTTGTAACCGCCGAACGGCGAGGTCGGGTCGAACTTGTTGAACGTGTTGGACCAGACGACACCGGCGCGCAGCTTGTTCGCGACGGCCAGGATCCGGGAGCCCTTCTCGGTCCAGATGCCCGCCGACAGGCCGTACTGCGTGTTGTTCGCCTTGGCGACGGCCTCGTCCGGGGTGCGGAAGGTGAGGACCGAGAGCACCGGGCCGAAGATCTCGTCGCGGGCGATGGTGTGCGCCTGGGTGACGTTGGTGAACAGCGTCGGGGCGAACCAGTAGCCGGCCGAGGGGAGTTCGCACGCCGGGGACCAGCGCTCGGCGCCCTCGGCCTCGCCGCGCTCGGCGAGCGTGGTGATCCGGGCCAGCTGCTCGGCGGAGTTGATCGCGCCGATGTCGGTGTTCTTGTCCAGCGGGTCGCCGAGGCGCAGCGTGGACAGCCGGCGCTTGAGGGCGTCCAGCAGCTCGTCCTGGACCGACTCCTGGACCAGCAGGCGGCTGCCCGCGCAGCAGACCTGGCCCTGGTTGAAGAAGATGCCGGTCACGATGCCCTCGACGGCCTGGTCGATGGGCGCGTCGTCGAAGACGATGTTGGCGCCCTTGCCGCCCAGCTCCAGGGTGAGCTTCTTGCTCGTGCCCGCGACCGTGCGGGCGATCTCCTTGCCGACGGCCGTGGAGCCGGTGAAGGCCACCTTGTTCACGTCCGGGTGCGCGGTGAGCGCGGCACCGGCGTCGCCATAGCCCGGAAGGATGTTGACGACACCCTTGGGGAGGCCGGCCTGGCGGCAGATGTCCGCGAAGAACAGCGCGGACAGCGGGGTGGTCTCGGCGGGCTTGAGGACGACCGTGTTGCCGGTCGCGAGGGCCGGGGCGATCTTCCACGCCAGCATGAGCAGCGGGAAGTTCCACGGGATGACCTGGCCGGCCACACCGAGCGGCCGCGGGTCCGCGCCGAAGCCGGCGTGGTCCAGCTTGTCGGCCCAGCCCGCGTAGTAGAAGAAGTGCGCGGCGACCAGCGGGAGGTCCGCGTCGCGGGTCTCCCTGATCGGCTTGCCGTTGTCCAGCGTCTCCAGGACCGCCAGCTCACGGCTGCGCTCCTGGACGATGCGGGCGATGCGGAACAGGTACTTCGCGCGCTCGGAGCCCGGCAGCGCCGACCACTTCTCGAACGCCTTGCGGGCGGCCCGGACGGCACGGTCCACGTCCTCGGCGCCGGCCTGCGCGACCTCCGACAGCACCTCCTCGGTGCTCGGCGAGACGGTCTTGAAGACCTTGCCTTCGGCCGCCTCCACGAACTCGCCGTCGATGAACAGGCCGTAGGAGGGGGCGATGTCGACGACCGAGCGGGACTCGGGTGCCGGTGCGTACTCGAATGCGGATGCCATGTTGATCAGTCCACCGTCACGTAGTCGGGGCCGGAGTAGCGGCCGGTGGCCAGCTTCTGACGCTGCATGAGCAGGTCGTTCAGCAGCGAGGAGGCGCCGAAGCGGAACCAGTGGTTGTCCAGCCAGTCCTCGCCCGCGGTCTCGTTGACCAGGACCAGGAACTTGATGGCGTCCTTGGTGGTGCGGATGCCGCCGGCGGGCTTGACGCCGACCTGGACGCCGGTCTGCGCGCGGTAGTCGCGCACCGCCTCCAGCATCAGCAGGGTGTTGGCGGGGGTGGCGTTGACCGCGACCTTGCCGGTGGAGGTCTTGATGAAGTCCGCGCCCGCCAGCATGCCCAGCCAGCTCGCCCGGCGGATGTTGTCGTACGTCGACAGCTCGCCGGTCTCGAAGATGACCTTCAGCCGGGCGGCCGTCCCGCAGGCCTCCTTCACGGCGACGATCTCGTCGTACACCTTCAGGTACTTGCCCGCGAGGAACGCGCCGCGGTCGATGACCATGTCGATCTCGTCGGCGCCCGCGGCGACGGCGTCGCGCACGTCGGCCAGCTTCACGTCGAGCGCGGCACGGCCGGCCGGGAAGGCGGTGGCGACCGAGGCGACCTTCACGCCCGAGCCGGCGACGGCCTCCTTGGCGGTGGCCACCATGTCGGGGTACACGCAGACGGCCGCCGTGGCCGGGGTCGTCCGGTCCGTCGGGTCGGGGTGGACCGCCTTGGCGCCGAGCGCCCGGACCTTGCCCGGGGTGTCCGCGCCTTCCAGCGTCGTCAGGTCGACCATCGAGATGGCGAGGTCGATGGCGTACGCCTTCGCGGTGGTCTTGATGGAACGGGTGCCGAGAGACGCGGCGCGCGCCTCCAGGCCGACCGCGTCGACGCCGGGCAGCCCGTGGAGGAAGCGGCGCAGCGTGCCGTCGGACGCGGTGACGTCAGCGAGAGCATGAGCTGTGGGTGCAGAGGTGGGCATGGTCACCAGACGAGCATATCTACGCGCGTAGCGGATGTATACCCCGGGGAACCGGAAAGAAGGTTCCGGGCGGCGCGCGGGGCGCTCCGGCCCCCACGCCCGGGCGGGTCGGCCGCGGTCCGGGGGCGTGGGGCAGAATCGGGAGCATGACGACCCCGGACCACCAGTCACCCGCGCCGCGGCCCCCGGCGTCCACCGCCGCCAGCCTGGTCTACCGCTCACCCCTGGGGCTGGTGGCCGGTGTGCTGCTGCTCGCGCTCATCGGCTGGCTGGGCATCGACGCGCTGATCGCCGGACACGGGCGCACCCCCTGGTTCGCGCTCGCGTGGCTGATCCTCCTCGTCCCGCTCGTGACCGCCTTCACGCTGCGCCCCGCCGTCTTCTCCGGCGAGGACCGGCTGCGGGTGCGCAACCCGTTCCGGTCGGTCAGCCTGCCCTGGGGTGAGATCGCCTCCGTGCGCTCCGGCTACACCAACGAGGTCGTCACCGACTCCGGCGCCAAGTACCAGCTCTGGGCCATCCCCGTCTCGATGCGCGACCGCAAGAAGGCGGCGCGCCGGCAGAGCGGGGCGGGCCGCCCCGGCCGGTCCGGCGGCTTCGGGATGTTCGGCGGCGCCGGCGCCGCTGCCGCCGACCACGACGGCCCGGCCCGCGCCGAGTCCGACCGGATCGTCGCGGACCTCCGCACCACCCTGGACCGACGCGGCACGGCCGAGACCGCCCAGGGCGAGGTCAGTGCCCGCTGGGCGTACGAGGTGATCGCCCCCGCGATCGCCGGAGCGGTCCTGCTGCTGATCCTCCTGGCGACGGGCTGACCCCCCGCCGGGGCCGCGGCTCCGGTCCGGCCCTGCGGCGGGCTGCCCCCGACCGAGGCCCGGGACGACCGGGCCGGTGGCGCGGTGGCGCGGAGGGGCGGAGGGGCGGAGGGGCGTGCGGGGCCGCGCGGCGTGCGTCGTGGCTGGTCGCGCAGTTCCCCGCGCCCCTGGGTGGGCTGCCGTGCCGTCGGGGTCTGGTTCGGCCCCTGTGGGGTCTGGGGTGGCCAAGGCTGTGGGTGTCTGTCCGGCGGTCGTGGCCGGTCGCGCAGTTCCCCGCGCCCCTGGGTGGGCTGCCGTGCCGTCGGGGTCCGGTTCGGCCCCTGTGGGGTCTGGGGTGGCCTGTCCGGCGGTCGTGGCTGGGCGCGCAGTTGCCCGCGTCCCTGGGTGGGCTGCCGTGCCGTCGGGGTCCGGTTCGGCCCCTGAGCGTGAAGGGGGCGTCCCGGAGAGCCGGGGCGCCCCCTTCGGGCGGGTGCCTCAGATGCCGGCCGCTGCCGACAGGTCGCGCTTGACCGCCGTGAGGAGCTCGGTCGCTCGGGTGTGCGCGGACGGGAGGCCGGCGTGGCCGGCCACCGGGACGACCACCTCCAGGTAGCACTTCAGCTTGGGCTCGGTGCCGCTGGGGCGGACGATGATCCGGGCGCCGTCCAGGGTGTAGCGCAGGCCGTCGGTGGGCGGCAGGCTCTCCGTGCCCTGGGTGAGGTCCTCGGCCCGGGTGATCGCCAGGCCCGCCAGCTCGGTCGGCGGCTGCTCGCGCAGGCGGCGCATCGCGTCCGAGATGACGGAGAGGTCCTCGACGCGCACCGAGAGCTGGTCGGTGGCGTGCAGGCCGTGCTCCACCGCCAGGTCGTCGAGCAGGTCGAGCAGCGTGCGGCCCTGCTCCTTGAGCACCGACGCCAGCTCGGTGATCAGCAGCGCCGCGGTGATGCCGTCCTTGTCCCGGACGCCCTCGGGGTCCACGCAGTAGCCGAGGGCCTCCTCGTAGCCGTAGCGCAGACCGTCCACGCGGGCGATCCACTTGAAGCCGGTCAGGGTCTCCTCGTACGGCAGCCCCGCCTTGCCGGCGATCCGGCCGAGCAGCGAGGAGGACACGATCGACTCCGCGAAGGTGCCGGTGGCGCCGCGCCGGACCAGGTGGGCGGCGAGGAGCGCGCCGACCTCGTCGCCGCGCAGCATGCGCCAGTCGCCGCCGTCCCTGACGGCCACCGCGCAGCGGTCGGCGTCGGGGTCGTTGGCGATGACGAGGTCCGGGTCGGTGGCGCGGGCCCGCGCGAACGCCAGGTCCATCGCGCCCGGCTCCTCGGGGTTCGGGAAGGCGACCGTCGGGAAGTCCGGGTCCGGCTCGGCCTGCTCGGCGACCAGCACCGGCTCGGGGAAGCCGGCCCGGGCGAAGGCCGCCACCAGGACGTCCCGGCCGACGCCGTGCATCGCCGTGTAGACCGTGCGGGCGGTGCGCGGGGAACCGGCCGCCAGTACGGCGTCGGTACGGGCCAGATAGGCGTCGAGGACCGCGTCGTCCAGGGTCTCCCAGCCGGACTCCGGGCGGGGCACGTCGTGCAGCGAGGCGATCGCGTCGATCTCGGCCGCGATCCCCGCGTCCGCCGGCGGGACGATCTGGGAGCCGTCGCCGAGGTACACCTTGTAGCCGTTGTCCCGGGGCGGGTTGTGGCTGGCGGTGACCTCGACGCCGGCCACCGCGCCCAGGTGCCGGATGGCGAAGGCCAGTACGGGGGTGGGGAGCGGGCGGGGGAGCACGGCGGCGCGCAGGCCGGCGCCGGTCATGACGGCGGCGGTGTCCCGGGCGAAGTCCGCGGACTTGTGCCGGGCGTCGTAGCCGATGACGACGAGCCCGGCGTCCGCGCCCCCGTGCGGGGTGCCGTTCTTCTTCAGGTACGCGGCCAGACCGGCGGCGGCGCGGATGACGACGCCCCGGTTCATGCGCATCGGGCCCGCGCCCAGCTCGCCCCGCAGACCGGCGGTGCCGAACTGGAGCGTGTCCGCGAACCGGGCGGCCAGCTCCGCCGTGTCACCGGCGGAGATCAGCTTGGCCAGTTCCTCGCGGGTCTCCGGGTCGGGGTCCTCGGCGAGCCAGGTCTCGGCCCTGCTGATGAGATCGTCGTGCACCTTGGGATCAACCTCTCCTAGTCTCCGCTGAGGGCTCCGCCCCCAGACCGCCGTCGTTCGCCCGCCGGTCCACGAGCCGGGCGGGCGGACACAGCCGCCTACAGCTTGCCCAGCACCTGGCCCAGCAGCTCGCCCATGCGCGCCGCCGAGTCGCGGCCCGCCTGGAGGACCTCCTCGTGGTTGAGGGGCTCGCCGGTCATGCCCGCCGCGAGGTTGGTCACCAGGGAGATGCCCAGCACCTCGGCGCCGGCCTCGCGGGCGGCGATCGCCTCCAGCACCGTGGACATGCCGACCAGGTCGGCGCCGATGACACGGGCCATGCGGATCTCGGCCGGGGTCTCGTAGTGCGGGCCGGGGAACTGCGCGTAGACGCCCTCCTCCAGGGAGGGGTCGATCTCCTTGCACAGCGCGCGCAGGCGCGGCGAGTACAGGTCCGTCAGGTCGACGAAGTTGGCGCCGACGATCGGCGAGGTCGCCGTCAGGTTGATGTGGTCGCTGATCAGCACCGGCTGGCCGGGGCGCATGCCCTGGCGCAGACCGCCGCAGCCGTTGGTCAGCACGATCGTCTTGCAGCCGGCCGCCACGGCGGTGCGGACGCCGTGCGCGACGGCGGCGACGCCCCGGCCCTCGTAGTAGTGCGTGCGGCCCAGGAAGACCAGGGCGCGCTTGTCACCGAAGGAGTACGAGCGGACCTTGCCGCCGTGCCCCTCGACCACCGGCGGCGGGAAGCCGGGCAGCTCGGTGACCTGGAACTCGGCGTCGGGTGCGCCCAGGGCGTCGACGGCCGGAGCCCAGCCGGAGCCCATCACGAGGGCGACGTCGTGGGTCTCGGCGCCGGTCAGTTCGCGCAGGCGCGCGGCGGCGGCGTCGGCGGCGGCGTACGGGTCGCCCTGGATGTCGTCCGGAAGAAGAGATGCGTTCACGCCGACGAGGGTAGCCGGTCTTCGCCTACGCGCGTAGACCCCAGAGCGCACGGGTTGGCGATCGTTGTCTTGTCGTTTCCGACGAGCGACCCGGGCGGCGCTCCTCAGCAGGGCCGCTTGCGCAGCTCCATCACGTAGTCGTGGGGCGCCCCGGCGGACTCGGCGGCGTCCGCGACCTCGCCCAGGTAACGGGCCGAGGGCAGGCCGCCCTCGTAGGCGTTGAGGACGTACGTCCAGGCCGGCTCCTCGCCGTCCAGGGTGTGCACCCGCACCCGAGCGCGCCGGTAGATGCCGAGGCCGACGCCCTCCCACCGGTCCAGGGACTCCTCGTCCATGGGCGCGATGTCGTACAGGCCGACGAAGACCTGCTCGCCGGGCGCCTCGACGATCGTCGCCAGCGCGCCCTCCCAGCCGAGCTGCTCGCCGCCGAAGGTCAGCCGCCAGCCGTTCAGCCAGCCGATGGCGCGCAGCGGCGAGTGCGGGGCGCGGCGGGACATCAGGCGCGCGTCGAGGTTGCCGGCGTACGCGGCATAGAGCGACATGGGGAGAGGGTACGGCAGCGGCGGCGGGCGTCCCCCGGGCGCCGGCGCCCGCCCGCCGCCGCCCCCGGGCAGTGGCACCTTGAAGCGTGCGGGACAATGGGGTACGTGACTCGGATCGTGATCATCGGTGGCGGACCCGGCGGATACGAGGCGGCCCTGGTGGCCGCCCAGCTCGGCGCGGAGGTGACCGTCGTCGACTGCGACGGTCTGGGCGGAGCGTCGGTGCTGACCGACTGCGTGCCGTCGAAGACCCTTATCGCTACGGCCGAGGTGATGACCACCTTCGACTCCTCGTACGAGGAGCTGGGGATCATCGTCGCGGACGACACCCCGCCGCTGGAGCAGGCGGCCCGGGTGGTCGGCGTGGACCTGGGCAAGGTCAACCGACGGGTGAAGCGGCTCGCGCTCGCGCAGTCGCACGACATCACCGCCTCGGTCACCCGCGCGGGCGCCCGCGTCATGCGCGGCCGCGGCCGGCTCGACGGCATGCAGGCCCTCGACGGCTCCCGCAAGGTCGTCGTCACCGCGGCCGACGGCAGCGAGGAGACCCTCACCGCCGACGCCGTCCTCCTCGCCACCGGCGGCCACCCGCGTGAGCTGCCCGACGCCCAGCCCGACGGCGAGCGCATCCTCAACTGGACCCAGGTCTACGACCTCACCGAGCTGCCGGAGGAGCTGATCGTGGTCGGCTCCGGCGTCACCGGTGCCGAGTTCGCCGGCGCCTACCAGGCGCTGGGCTCCAAGGTCACCCTCGTCTCCTCCCGCGACCGGGTGCTGCCGGGCGAGGACCCGGACGCCGCCGCCGTGCTGGAGGACGTCTTCCGGCGCCGCGGCATGAACGTCATGGCCCGCTCCCGCGCGCAGTCCGCCAAGCGCGTCGGCGACCGGGTCGAGGTGACGCTGGCCGACGGGCGCGTCATCACCGGCTCGCACTGCCTCATGGCCGTCGGCGCCATCCCGAACAGCGCCGGGCTCGGCCTGGAGGAGGCCGGCGTCAAGGTGCGCGAGTCCGGGCACATCTGGACCGACAAGGTGTCCCGGACCACCGCTCCGGGCGTGTACGCGGCCGGCGACGTCACCGGCGTCTTCGCCCTGGCCTCGGTGGCGGCGATGCAGGGACGTATCGCCATGTACCACTTCCTCGGCGACGCGGTGGCCCCGCTGAACCTGAAGACCGTCTCCTCCAACGTCTTCACCGACCCCGAGATCGCCACCGTCGGCTACAGCCAGGCGGACGTCGACGCGGGCAAGATCGACGCCCGGGTGGTGAAGCTGCCCCTGCTCCGCAACCCGCGCGCCAAGATGCAGGGCATCCGGGACGGCTTCGTGAAGATCTTCTGCCGGCCGGGTACGGGCATCGTCGTGGGCGGTGTGGTGGTCGCGCCGCGCGCCTCGGAACTCATCCACCCGATCTCGATCGCCGTCGACAACAATCTGACGGTCGAGCAGATCGCGAACGCCTTCACGGTGTACCCGTCCCTGTCGGGGTCGATCGCCGAGGTGGCACGGCAGTTGCACACGCGCAAGGCCGGCGCCGAGGCCTGATCCCCGAAAGCCCGACTTCCCGCTGGTCACAGGGAGTTGTCGAGCATGCGTGCGGCATAGGCGGGGAGACTAGGCCCTATACCACTCCCCGCCCTGCCCTGCGAACAACTTCTGTTATTCGGCGCAAACTGCTGAAACCAGACGGTCGTTGGGGTTACTGTCAGTTTCGTGTTCGCTGCAGAACGTCGCCAATTGATCCTCGAAATGGTGCGAGCGAACGGGGCCGTGTCGCTCCGTGAACTCGCCCGCGTCGTCCAGACCTCCGAAGTGACCGTACGGCGGGACGTGCGCGCACTGGAGGCAGAAGGACTCCTCGACCGCCGGCACGGCGGTGCGGTACTGCCGGGCGGGTTCACGCGGGAGTCCGGCTTTCCGCAGAAATCCCATCTCGCGACCGCCGAGAAGACGGCCATCGCCGACCTCGCCGCGAGCCTCGTCGAAGAGGGCGAGGCCATCGTGGTCGGGGCGGGCACCACCACGCAGGAGCTGGCCCGCCGGCTCGCGCGGGTGCCCGGGCTGACCGTCGTCACCAACTCCCTGCTGGTGGCCCAGGCGCTGGCCCACGCCAACCGGGTGGAGGTCGTGATGACCGGCGGCACCCTGCGCGGCTCCAACTACGCCCTGGTCGGCTCCGGCGCCGAACAGTCCCTGCAGGGGCTGAGAGTGTCCAAGGCCTTCCTGTCGGGCAGCGGCCTGACCGCGGAGCGGGGCCTGTCCACGTCCAACATGCTCTCGGCGTCCGTCGACCGCGCCCTGGTGCAGGCCGCCGCCGAGGTGGTGGTCCTCGCCGACCACACCAAGCTGGGCACGGACACGATGTTCCAGACGGTGCCGACCGACGTCATCACCCGACTGGTCACCGACGAGCCGCCCCCGCACGACGACCGCGCCGGCACCGAGCTCCAGGCGCTCGCGGACCAGGGGGTGCAGATCGTCGTGGCCGGGGCGAGCAGCGCTCCGGGGGGTGAGCAGGTCCCGGCACGGCGTCCGCTGCCGGGGCCGCGACGGGGCCAGGGCGGACTGCGCGGGATGCTGGGCGAGCAGCCGGCCGGGGTCGAGCGGGGACGCGTCGCCGATCTGCGACGGCGCTAGCCGGACGCCCGACGGGCTTCTGCGGGCTGTCGGCGGGCTCCCGGGGCGCCTGACGCCGTACGGGCCGGATGCCCCGGCGGCAGCGGGCTCCCGGTGATGGCCCGCGCGGTTCCCCGCTTCCGCTTCCGCTACGACGGCTGCCGTACCGGGCCGCGCAAGGCGAACGCCCGGCAGACGATGGTCCACCGGGCGTCGCGGGAGTGTCTCGCGGTCAGTCCTTGATCTCGCAGATCGCCGCGCCCGACGTGACCGACGCGCCGACCTCGAAGTTGAGGCCCTTGATGGTGCCCGCCTTGTGGGCGTTGAGGGGCTGCTCCATCTTCATGGCCTCCAGGACGACGACCAGGTCGCCCTCCTTGACCTCCTGGCCCTCCTCCACGGCGACCTTCACGATGGTGCCCTGCATCGGGGACGCCAGGGTGTCACCGGAGGCCACCGGGCCGGACTTCTTGGCCGCGCGCCGCTTCGGCTTGGCGCCGGCGGCCAGGCCGGTACGGGCCAGGGACATGCCGAGCGAGGACGGGAGGGAGACCTCCAGGCGCTTGCCGCCGACCTCGACGACGACCGTCTCGCGGCCCGTCTCCTCCTCCGCCTCGGCGTCGGCCGGGGCGGTGAAGGGCTTGATCTCGTTGACGAACTCGGTCTCGATCCACCGGGTGTGGACCTTGAACGGCTCGGCGGAGCCGGTCAGCTCCGGGGCGAACGCCGGGTCCCTGACCACCACGCGGTGGAACGGGATCGCGGTGGCCATGCCCTCGACCTGGAACTCCTCCAGGGCGCGGGAGGCCCGCTCCAGGGCCTCCTTGCGGGTGCGGCCGGTGACGACGAGCTTGGCGAGCAGCGAGTCCCAGGCGGGGCCGATGACGCTGCCGGACTCCACGCCCGCGTCCAGGCGGACGCCCGGACCCGACGGCGGCTCGAAGGTGGTGACCGTGCCGGGAGCCGGGAGGAAGTTGCGCCCCGGGTCCTCGCCGTTGATCCGGAACTCGAACGAGTGTCCGCGCAGCTCCGGGTCGCCGTACCCCAGCTCCTCGCCGTCGGCGATGCGGAACATCTCGCGGACCAGGTCGATGCCGGCGACCTCCTCGGTCACCGGGTGCTCCACCTGGAGGCGGGTGTTCACCTCCAGGAAGGAGATCGTGCCGTCCTGGCCGACCAGGAACTCACAGGTGCCGGCGCCCTCGTAGCGGGCCTCCTTGAGGATGGCCTTGGAGGCGCGGTACAGCTCGGCGACCTGCTCGTCGGAGAGGAACGGCGCGGGGGCCTCCTCGACCAGCTTCTGGTGGCGGCGCTGCAGCGAGCAGTCACGGGTGGAGACCACGACCACGTTGCCGTGCTTGTCGGCGAGGCACTGGGTCTCCACGTGACGCGGACGGTCCAGGTAGCGCTCGACGAAGCACTCGCCGCGACCGAAGGCGGCGACCGCCTCGCGCACCGCGGAGTCGTACAGCTCCGGAACCTCTTCGAGGGTCCGGGCGACCTTCAGGCCGCGGCCACCACCACCGAAGGCGGCCTTGATGGCGATCGGCAGGCCGTGCTCCTCGGCGAAGGCGACGACCTCCTCGGCACCGCTCACCGGGTCGGGCGTACCCGCCACCAGCGGGGCGCCGGCCCGCTGCGCGATGTGCCGGGCGGCGACCTTGTCACCCAGGTCGCGGATGGCCTGCGGCGGCGGGCCGATCCAGTTCAGGCCCGCGTCCAGGACCGCCTGGGCGAACTCGGCGTTCTCCGAGAGGAAGCCGTAGCCCGGGTGGATGGCGTCCGCGCCCGACTCACGGGCGGCGTTCAGCACCTTCTCGATGTCCAGATAGCTGGTCGCCGGAGTGTCACCGCCCAGGGCGAACGCCTCATCCGCGGCGCGGACATGCAGAGCGTCCCGGTCCGGGTCGGCGTATACGGCCACGCTCGCGATCCCGGCGTCCCGGCAGGCCCGGGCCACGCGGACAGCGATTTCGCCACGGTTGGCGATGAGCACCTTGCGCACGATTGAGGCTCCCTCCTTGAAACAAGCCGAGTTTAGGGACTGCCGACACGGCACTACGACCCGTCCCCAATGGTGAGCTTCCCCACACGGAGCGTGATGCGGGGCTCGCCAGACCCGCGAAATCCCTTGTGCCGGCTCGGTACGCAGGACTCCTGCGGAAAACCCTATCCCCGTCGTGTGGTCAAGGTCTCTGTGAGAGCGTGCCGCGGGCCACTCCGTTTCTTTGTCGAGTCCCTACGAATGGCCCAATGATTCTTTGCCGCGGCCCGAACCCTTGTCCCCAGGTTTACCCGTTAGTAGCGTTCGCGATGACTCGAACGTACTTCAGGTAACAGCAGCTCGGTCGAGCTGCGGTCGAAGGTGGGTGGGGGCCGGTGGTGCGCAGACCGGTGGCATGGGTCGTGGCGGTCGTGCTCCTGACGGAGGCGTTCGTGATCGCCGCGCTGAACTGGTTCCTCGGAGTGGTCGTGGACCGCCAGAAGATGTCCCTGGCCGGTCTCGACCCGGACGTCATGTCGACGTCGTCGAAGATCGGCGGCCTCGTCTTCGGCCTGTACTTCGCGCTGTGCGCCCTCGTGGCCCTGCTCGTCGCGATACGCAACCGGCCCCCCGCCGGCTTCGGCCGCATCCTGCTGATCAGCGTCGCGGTCGTGCACGGCCTGCTGGGCGCCTTCGCCTGGGGCCTGGTGGGCTGGACCGCCTTCGTGTTCATGGTGGTCGTGCTCGGCCTCGTCGTGCTGCTCCTGATGACGTACGACCGCGACGGCGGCCGGGAGTCGCAGGCCCCCGGCGGCGGGGCCGGGGACCAGGGCGGAGAGCCGCGGGCCGAGGCCGGGCCGGCCGCGGAGCCGGCCGGCCCGGCGCGGTCGCACGGCGGTGCGGACGAACCGCGGGACGGGGACGAGGGGCCGCAGGACTCCGTCCCCGCCCAGGTCACTCGGCCGGCGCCCACAACTCCGTGATGCCCACGCCCAGTTGGGCCAGCAGCCGGCGCACCAGGGGCAGGCTGATGCCGATCACGTTGCCGTGGTCGCCGTCGATGCCCTCGATGAACGGCGCCGAACGGCCGTCCAGGGTGAACGCTCCCGCCACGTAGAGGGGTTCGCCGGAGGCCACGTACGCGGCGATCTCCTCGTCGCTGGGCTCGCCGAACCGGACGACGGTGGAGGCGGTCGCGGAGACGTACCGCTCGGCGACCGTGTCCCAGACGCAGTGCCCCGTCTGGAGCACTCCGGTGCGCCCGCGCATCGCCTTCCAGCGGGCGGTGGCCTCCTCGGCATCGGCGGGCTTGCCCAGCGCCCGCCCGTCCAGCTCCAGCACCGAGTCGCAGCCGATCACCAGGGCGCCCTGCACCTCCGGCTTCGCCGCCACCACGGAGGCCTTGGCCTCGGCGAGGGCGAGCGCCAGTTCGGCCGGGGTGGGCGCGCTCACGGCGTCCTCGTCGACCCCGCTGACGATCACCTCGGGGGCGAGGCCCGCCTGGCGGAGCAGGCCGAGACGGGCGGGGGACTGGGAGGCGAGCACGAGGCGCCTGCGGGGCTTGGCAGTCATGCGGCCAGGTTAGTCACGCGGCGCCGCCCCACTCACCTCAGACCGATCACGATCATCCCCAGCACCATCGCGAGGGCCAGGACGAGACCGAGCCGCCGCAGCATCTCCTGCATGTCGCGCAGTTCGTCGGGCGGCTCGTTCTCGGGGTCTGACCACAGCATGTCACCAGCGTGCGGCCTCGGCCGGGCGGGGCGCCTGAGTACCGGTACTCAGAAACTCGCGCCCCGCGCGGCGCGCCGCCGTGCGTCAGCTCGGCCAGTAGGTGCGGGTCCACGACGCCGGGCCGGGGCGCGGGACACGGTGCCCCGCGATCCGGGACGGGTCCGACCAGGAGTCCCGGGGGCCGGGCGCGCCGGGCGGCGTCATGGCCGCCGCCGCGGCGCGGGCGCGGACCACCGCCAGAGCGGCGGCCAGCTCCTCCGGGGTCGGGTTGCCACGTACGACCTTGATGTTCATGAGCGCTCCAGGGTCCGCGGGCCTACAGGGGGATGTTGCCGTGCTTCTTCGGAGGCAGGGATTCCCGCTTGGTGCGCAGCTGACGCAGGCCGCGGACGATGTGGGCCCGGGTGTCGGACGGCATGATCACCGCGTCGACGTACCCGCGCTCGGCCGCCACGTAGGGGTTGAGCAGGGCGTCCTCGTACTCCTGGATCAGCCGAGCGCGCACGGCCTCCAGGTCCTCGCCGTTCGCCTCGGCCTCCGCCAGGGTGCGGCGGTGCAGGATGTTGACCGCGCCCTGGGCGCCCATCACGGCGATCTGGGCGGTCGGCCAGGCCAGGTTCAGGTCGGCGCCCAGGTGCTTGGAGCCCATGACGTCGTAGGCACCGCCGAAGGCCTTGCGGGTGATCACCGTGATCAGCGGGACCGTGGCCTCCGCGTACGCGAAGATCAGCTTGGCGCCGCGGCGGATGATGCCGGTGTGCTCCTGGTCGACGCCCGGCAGGAAGCCCGGCACGTCCACGAAGGTGAGCACCGGGACGTTGAAGGCGTCGCAGGTGCGCACGAAGCGGGCCGCCTTCTCCGACGCGTCGATGTCCAGGCAGCCGGCGAACTGCATCGGCTGATTGGCGACAATGCCCACCGGGTGGCCCTCGACCCGGCCGAAACCGGTCACGATGTTCGGCGCGAAAAGAGCCTGTGTCTCGAAGAACTCGGCGTCATCCAGGACGTGTTCGACCACCGTGCGGATGTCGTACGGCTGGTTCGCGCTGTCCGGCACGAGCGTGTCCAGCTCGCGGTCCTCGTCGGTGAGGGCGAGGTCCGCCTCCTCCGCGAAGACCGGGGGCTCGGAGAGGTTGTTCGACGGCAGGTACGACAGCAGCTGCTTGACGTACTCGATCGCGTCCTTCTCGTCGCCCGACATGTGGTGGGCCACGCCGGAGGTCGCGTTGTGCGTGCGGGCGCCGCCCAGCTCCTCGAAGCCGACGTCCTCGCCGGTGACGGTCTTGATGACGTCCGGGCCGGTGATGAACATGTGCGAGGTCTGGTCCACCATCACCGTGAAGTCGGTGATGGCCGGCGAGTAGACCGCGCCGCCCGCGCAGGGGCCGACGACCAGGCTGATCTGCGGGATGACGCCCGAGGCGTGCGTGTTGCGGCGGAAGATCTCGCCGTAGGCGCCCAGGGAGGCCACGCCTTCCTGGATGCGGGCGCCGCCGGAGTCGTTGATGCCGATGACCGGGCAGCCGGTCTTCAGCGCGAAGTCCATGACCTTGACGATCTTCTGGCCGTAGACCTCGCCGAGGGCACCGCCGAAGACGGTGAAGTCCTGCGAGAAGACCGCGACCGGACGGCCGTCGACCGTGCCGTAGCCGGTCACCACGCCGTCGCCGTACGGGCGGTTCTTCTCCAGGCCGAAGTTGGTGGAGCGGTGCTGGGCGAACTCGTCCAGCTCGACGAAGGAGTCCTCGTCGAGGAGGAGCTCGATCCGCTCACGGGCCGTCAGTTTGCCCTTGGCGTGCTGCTTCTCGACGGCGCGCTCCGAGCCGGCATGCGTCGCCTCATGGATGCGGCGCTGCAGATCCGCGAGTTTGCCCGCGGTCGTGTGAATGTCGATCTCGTGGCGCTCTTCCGGCTCGGACATCGGGATCGCGGCTCCCTGCCTGCTCAAAAGGGGGGACGGTTACTCATCCGTAGCGTAGTGGTGCGCCTCCGTGTCGGCAGTGCGGCGTTTCCCACACCTAGGGTGACTTGCATGACGCCGCACAATGCATCAGACGACAGCCGCTGGTCCGACCTCGACCGTCCGCCCCTGAACGCCACGGCGCTGCGGCGCGGGCTGGTCCGGGAGGGGGGACTGTGGTCCGGGGTCGAGCTGGTCCAGCGCACCGGGTCCACCAACTCCGACCTGGTCGCCCAGGCCGTGGCCGGCACGGTGGGCGAGGGGGCGGTGCTGGTCGCCGAGGAGCAGACGGCCGGGCGGGGGCGGCTGGACCGGCAGTGGACCGCGCCGGCGCGCTCCGGTCTGTTCTTCTCCGTGCTGCTGCGGCCCGTGGAGGTGCCGGTGGACCGGTGGGGGTGGCTGCCGCTGCTCACCGGTGTGGCGGTGGCGACCGGGCTGTCCCGGGCCGCGGGCGTGGACACGGCCCTCAAATGGCCCAACGACCTGCTGGTGAAGGTCGGGGGTGAGGAGCGCAAGGCCGGGGGGATCCTCGCGGAGCGAGCCGGGGAGGGTGGGGTGGTCGTCGGGGTGGGGCTCAACGTGTCGCTGCGGGCGTCGGAGCTGCCGGTGCCGACGGCGGGGTCGCTGGCGCTGGCCGGGGCGGTGACCACGGACCGGGATCCGCTGCTGCGGGCCGTGCTGCGGTCGCTGGAGGAGTGGTACGGGCGGTGGCGGGACGCGGGGGGTGATCCCGCGCGCAGCGGGCTGCAGGAGACGTACGCGGCCGGGTGCGCGACGCTGGGGCGTTCTGTGCGGGCGGAGCTGCCGGGGGAGCGGTCGATCGTCGGCGAGGCGGTGGCGGTGGACGGGGACGGGCGGTTGGTCATCGCGACGGGGGAGGGCGTGCAGGAGCCCGTGGGGGCGGGAGACATCGTGCACCTGCGACCTGCTTGAGCGCCTGCTTGCGGGGCGTAGGTGGCTTGTGTGTGAGGGGGTGTGCCTGCGGCGCCTGTGCGGGTGGTGGGGGCGGGCGTCGCGCCCGGTGTGGTTTTCGGGTCGGGGGTGGGGCGGGGGGTGTCCGTCCTCGGAACGGCGCGGAATCGGCCGGCTGAGAGGGCACCCGACGTTGACGCGCCAACCGCTGCGGGCGGACACCCCCCGCCCCACCCCCTTCCGGCCGTGGGCGACTGCGGCATCCGTCCGGCTCACCGTCGATGCGGGGGGTGGCGGGTGACTGCCGGGGCCCGGCCTCGGCTCTGAGTGGGCGGCCCCGGCAGCCCACCCAGGGCGCGGCCTCGGCTCTGATTGGGCGGCCTCGGCAGCTGTCCCAGGGGCGCGGGGAACTGCGCGATCGGCCACGACGGCGGGGCGGATGCCTACGGTCTCGGCGCCCGGGGTCGCTGTCGTGCCTCGGCGTTGGTCGGGCGGTCCCGGCAGTTGTCCCAGGGGCGCGGGGAACTGCGCGACCGGCCACGACGGCGGGACGGATGCCCACGGTCGTGGCCCCTGGGGTCGCTGCCTTGGCTCTGATTGGGCGGCACCGGCAGCTGTCCCAGGGGCGCGGGGAACTGCGCGACCGGCCACGACGGCGGGACGCACACCCACGGCCTCGGCCCCCGGGGGGGCCGGGGGTGGGGCGTAGTCCCACGGGCGGGTGGGGGGAGGGTGGGGCAAGGTGGGGCTTGAGGGAAGTGGGACGGGTAAGCCCACGGAGTGAGCTGGCGCACACCTGCCGTAGAGTTGAGGCCGGTCGGTACCTGACCGTGGCAGATCGGAAGGGCAGCACGCGTGACCGTCGACGACACGGGCTCCGGCGCGGACGCGGACGGCCGGGAGGACCCCTACGCCGCCGACTCCGGCGAGGATCCGCTTGCCCTGCGTCTCGAGCAGCTCATCCTGGGCGCCGAGCGGCGCTACACGCCTTTCCAGGCGGCCCGTAGCGCGGGTGTCTCCATGGAGCTGGCGTCACGGTTCTGGCGGGCCATGGGCTTCGCCGACATCGGGCAGGCCAGGGCGCTCACCGAGGCCGACGTGCTGGCGCTGCGCCGACTGGCCGGTCTGGTCGAGGCCGGGCTGCTGAGCGAGGCCATGGCGGTGCAGGTGGCCCGGTCCACCGGGCAGACCACCGCCCGGTTGGCGGAGTGGCAGATCGATTCCTTCCTGGAGGGCCTGACCGAGCCGCCCGAGCCGGGCATGACGCGCACCGAGGTCACGTACCCGATCGTCGAACTGCTGCTGCCCGAGCTGGAGGAGTTCCTGGTCTACGTCTGGCGCCGGCAGCTCGCCGCCTCGGCGGGACGGGTGGTGCAGACCGCCGACGACGAGGAGATGGTCGACCGGCGGCTCGCGGTCGGCTTCGCCGATCTGGTGGGGTTCACCCGGCTGACCCGCCGGATGGAGGAGGAGGAGCTCGGCGAGCTGGTCGAGGCCTTCGAGACCACCGCCGCCGACCTGGTCGCGGCGCGCGGCGGCCGGCTCATCAAGACCCTCGGCGACGAGGTGCTGTACGCCGCCGACGACGCGGGCACGGCCGCGGACATCGCGCTGCGGCTCGTCGAGACGATGTCCAACGACGAGACCATGCCGGAGCTGCGGGTGGGCATGGCCTTCGGCACCGTGACCACCCGGATGGGCGATGTCTTCGGCACCACGGTCAACCTCGCCTCCCGGCTGACCTCCATAGCCCCGCGCGACGCCGTGCTGGTGGACAGCGCCTTCGCCGAGGAGCTGATCCGCACCGGTGAGGCTCCCGCCTCGGAGGCGGAGGCCGCCGAGGCCGCCGCCGCGGCGGAGAAGGAGGGCGAGGAGCCGCCGGTGTACCGCTTCGCGCTCCAGCCGATGTGGCAGCGGCCGGTCCGTGGGCTCGGTGTCGTCGAGCCCTGGCTGCTCAGCCGCCGCGACAGCCGGCCCTGACTCATCGCCGGGGCAGATCCGGCAGGTCCACGCACAGGCCGATCACCGGCACGCACGCCTCGCCGCCGCCCGGCGAGGAGGAGCGGGTCGCGGTGGGGCTCGGGGTCGGGAGCGGGGCGGGCGGTGCCGGGGTGTGGGTCGGCGCCGGGGTGTGGGCCGGTGGCGCCGCGGTGGCCGTGGGGCGCGGGGCGAACGTGCGGGCCGGGGTCGGCGCGCCGGTGCCGCCGGGCAGCGTGGTGGGGGTCGCGGCGGGCGTGGCGGGCGTGGGGGTGAGTGCGCCGGAGGGCGTCGGGCCCGCGCGCAGGACCGACGGGTCCGAGGACGGTGTCGTGGGGCGCGCGTGGTGGTCGGCCGGTGTCGCGAGCGCCGTCGTGGCGGCGGTCGGGTCCAGGCGGGGCTCCGCCTCCGCGGTGCCCGGGGCCCCGACCCCGGAGTCCGGGGCGGCGCGGACCAGGCTGAGGACGCCCGCGGCGATCGCCAGGCCGCCGGCGGCCAGCAGCACCTTGCGCGGGTGGGGCTTGCGGTGCCGGCCCCGGGCGGGGGCGTGCGGTCCCTGGTGCCGGTCCGACTGTGCGCGTATCGGTCTCATGACGTTTCCTCCCCGCCGTGGCGGAGCGCACGCTATGCGCTCCTGTGGGCGGTGTGAGGTGAGACGGCCGGGATGTCACTCGAACGGGTGTAGGACCGTGAGCGGGGCCGGCTCTTTCCCGAGGCGGGGTACGGCTGCGATGATCGGGCCGTCAGTGAGTTAACCCGCGTTAACCGGAGGGTGTCATGAGCGAGGAGCGGTTCGGGGAGTTCGTGCTGGTGCGGCGGCACGGGCACGTGGCGGAGCTGGTGCTGGACCGGCCCAAGGCCATGAACGCCGTCTCCACGGAGATGGCCCGCTCCGTCGCGGCCGCCTGTGCGGCGCTCGGCGCCGACCGGGACGCGCGCGTGGTCGTCCTGACCTCCTCCCACGAGCGGGCGTTCTGCGTGGGCGCCGACCTGAAGGAGCGGAACTCGTTCAGCGACGCGGACCTGGTGCGGCAGCGGCCGGTGGCCCGCGGGGCGTACACCGGGGTGCTGGAGCTGCCCATGCCGACGATCGCGGCCGTGCACGGCTTCGCCCTGGGCGGCGGCTTCGAGCTGGCCCTGTCCTGCGACCTGATCGTGGCGGACCGTACGGCGGTGGTCGGGCTGCCTGAGGTGTCCGTCGGCGTGATCCCCGGCGGCGGCGGCACCCAGCTGCTGCCGCGGCGGGTCGGGGCGGCCCGCGCGGCCGAGCTGATCTTCTCGGCGCGGCGCCTGGAGGCGGCCGAGGCCGCTGAGCTCGGCCTGGTGGACCAGCTGGTCGAGGAGGGCCGGGACCGCGAGGAGGCGCTGGCGCTCGCGGCACGGATCGCCGGGAACTCGCCGGTCGGCCTGCGGGCCGCGAAGCGGGCGCTGCGGCTCGGGCACGGGCTCGATCTGCGGGCCGGTCTCGAGGTCGAGGACGCGGCGTGGCGCTCGGTGGCGTTCTCCGGGGACCGGGCGGAGGGCGTGGCGGCGTTCAACGAGAAGCGCCGGCCCGAGTGGCCCGGTGAGTGACCCTCGGTCACCGCGGACGAAACTCCGGCCGGGCGACTCCACCTGATCGCCCCATTGACATACCGAATGTCCTCGTTTCTTCCTAACCTGGGGTGATGGGTGAGGACAAGCGGCTCGCCGCCGTGGTGGCGCTGGCTCAGGGGATGGCGGCTGCGCACACTCCGCACGAGTCGTGGCGGGCCGCCGCCCTCGGCGCGTGCCGGGCGCTGGACGGCAGCTTCGCCGCGCTGTCGGTGTGGGAGCGGGAGCTGGGCCGGCTGCGGGTGCTCGTGAACGTCGGGGAGCGCCGCCCGGACGAGGAGGAGTTCCCGGAGGCCGAGTCCTATCCGGTGCACCAGTTCCCGGAGATCACCGAGTTCCTGCACGAGCGGTGGGCGGGTGGCGGCGGGCCGAACGCGTGGGTGGAGACCGCCGAGGGCACGGCGGCCGGCACCCCCGGCTACTTCCACCGGCGGGTCGCCGCACTGCGCCGCAGGGGCCGCGGCTGCTGTGTCGTCGCCCCGGTCGTGCTGCACGGCCGGGCGTGGGGCGAGCTGTACGTGGCCCGCGCGGTCGCGGTGCCGGTGTTCGGGCGGCCGGACGCCGACTTCGCCACCGTCCTGGCCGCCGTCGTCGCGGCCGGGCTCGCGCAGACCGAGCGGCTGGAGGAGGCCCACCGGCTCGCCTTCACGGACGCCCTCACCGGACTGGCCAACCGCCGCGCGGTGGACGTGCGCCTGGAGGAGGCCGTCGAGCGGCACCGCACGGACGGCGTGGTCGTCAGTCTCGTCGTCTGCGACCTCAACGGTCTCAAGCGGGTCAACGACACCCTCGGGCACGCGGTCGGCGACCGGCTGCTGGAGCGGTTCGGCTCCGTGCTGTCGCTGTGCGGGGCGATGGTGCCGGGCGCGCTGGTGGCCCGGCTCGGCGGTGACGAGTTCTGCCTGCTGGCCGTGGGGCCGCCCGCCGACGACGTGGTCAAGGCGGCCGACGAGCTGTGCCGGCGGGCGGCGGAGCTGGAACTGGGCGAGGGAGTGGCCTGCGGGCTGGCCTCGACCGAGGACGCGGTCGGGACCGTGCGCTCCGCGCGCCGGCTGTTCCGGCTGGCCGACGCCGCGCAGTACCGGGCCAAGGCGATGCGCGCCGACCGGCCGGTGGTGGCCGGCCGCGAGGGACCGGACGACCCCGTCGTACGCCTCGCCGACGAACCGCCGGGCGGCCGGGACGAGCCGGGCGAGCGGCGGCGCTTCCGCGGGCGCCGGCCATGAGCGCGCCCCGGGCGCGGCCGTGACGTGAAGCACAGGGATCGGTAAGGGTCACTCCGGTTCCCCACTAGTGACATCAACGCATTCAATGCGTACGCTCCTGAATATGGATATGCACACTGTGGTGGTGGGGACGTCCGGGGTCACGGCGTCCGACGTTCTCGCCGTGGCGCGCGGCGGTGCCCGCATCGAGCTGTCGGCACAGGCGGTGGAGGCCCTGGCGGCGGCGCGGGAGATCGTGGACGCCCTGGCGGCCAAGCCGGACCCGGTCTACGGCGTCTCCACCGGCTTCGGCGCCCTCGCGACCCGGCACATCAGCCAGGAACTGCGCGCCCAGCTGCAGCGCAACATCGTCCGCTCGCACGCCGCCGGCATGGGCCCGCGGGTCGAGCGGGAGGTCGTACGGGCCCTGATGTTCCTGCGCCTGAAGACCGTCTGCTCCGGCCACACCGGCGTCCGGCCCGAGGTCGCGCAGACCATGGCCGACGTCCTCAACGCCGGGATCACCCCGGTCGTGCACGAGTACGGCTCCCTCGGCTGCTCCGGCGACCTGGCCCCGCTCTCCCACTGCGCCCTCACGCTCATGGGCGAGGGGGACGCCGAAGGCCCCGACGGCGTCGTGCGGCCCGCCGGCGAACTGCTCGCCGAGCACGGCATCCAGCCCGTCGAGCTGCGCGAGAAGGAGGGCCTGGCCCTGCTGAACGGCACCGACGGCATGCTCGGCATGCTCGTCATGGCCCTCGCCGACCTCGACACCCTCTACAAGTCCGCCGACGTGACCGCCGCCCTCAGCATGGAGGCGCTGCTCGGCACGGACAAGGTGCTCGCGCCCGAGCTGCACGCCATCCGGCCGCACCCGGGCCAGGGCGCCTCCGCCGCCAACATGCTGGCCGTGCTGGAGGGTTCGCAGCTCACCGGCCACCACCAGGACGACGCCCCGCGCGTGCAGGACGCCTACTCGGTGCGCTGCGCCCCGCAGGTCGCCGGCGCCGGGCGCGACACCATGGCGCACGCCCGTCTGGTCGCCGAGCGCGAGCTGGCCTCCGCGGTCGACAACCCCGTCGTGCTGCCCGACGGCCGGGTCGAGTCCAACGGCAACTTCCACGGCGCTCCCGTCGCCTACGTGCTGGACTTCCTCGCCATCGCCGCCGCCGACCTCGGCTCCATCGCCGAGCGCCGCACCGACCGGCTGCTGGACAAGAACCGCAGCCACGGCCTGCCGCCGTTCCTCGCCGACGACGCCGGCGTGGACTCCGGCCTGATGATCGCCCAGTACACGCAGGCCGCCCTGGTCGGCGAGATGAAGCGGCTCGCCGTGCCGGCCTCCGCCGACTCCATCCCGTCCTCCGCGATGCAGGAGGACCACGTGTCCATGGGCTGGTCGGCCGCGCGCAAGCTGCGCACCGCGATCGACAACCTCACCCGGATCGTCGCCGTCGAGCTGTACGCCGCCACCCGCGGCATCGAGCTGCGCGAGGGCCTGACCCCGGCGCCCGCCTCGCGGGCCGTGATCGAGGCCGTGCGCGCCGCGGGTGTGCAGGGCCCGGGCCCGGACCGGTTCCTGGCGCCCGACCTGGCCGCCGCCGACGCCTTCGTGCGCGGGGGCCACCTGGTCACCGCCGTGGAGGCGGTCACCGGACCGCTGCGCTGACCGCGGGACGCGACGCACGACGCACACGAAGGGCCCCGCCGGCTTCCCGGCGGGGCCCTTCGCCGCGTCACTTCAGCTTGGCCGCCTGCGCCTTGACGACCGGAGCCGGCACCGTGTAGGCCTTCTTGCTCATCATCGCGCCGATGTTGATCGTGGTGTACGTGGCGAGGGTGCTCCCGTGCCGCACGACCTCGGCGTGCAGCGGCATGGCGCCTTCCTTGCCCGAGTCGTTGGTCGCGGTGAACGCCACCGACTCCTCACCCGTGCCGGAGGACTTCTCCTCGGTCACCTTGGTGAACTCGCCCTTCTCGCCGTCCTGCACGCCGGAGAAGCCGCCCGCGCAGGCCTTGACGGCGTCGGAGACCGACTTCAGGGCCGCCGCGGCCCCGCCACCGTCGTACGAGGCCAGGGTGACCACGGTGACGTCCAGGTCCATGGACTTGCCGATCGCGTCCTCGAACTTGCCGTCGGCCAGGTCGTCCAGGGACGTGGCGTCGTCGGTGGGGTCCTTCTTCTTCTCCGTCGCCATGCGGCTGGTGTGCGCCGCCGGCTCACCGGGGGCGACGCCGGTCAGCGCCCGGAGCACCGGCTCGCACCGGGAGTCCCCGGCCGTGACCTTGTCCTTGGAGGGGATGCCGCCCTGGACGGAGCCCACCTCGTAGCCGGGCACCTCGCCCTTGGCGATGATGCGCTGCTTCAGTTCCGCGGCGCTCAGCGCCTTCGCGGCCGGTTTCCCGTCCTTGCCGCCCGTGCCGTCCCCGGAGTCCTTGCCACCTCCGTCGGAACAACCGGTGATGAGGGCGAGCGACAGCGCTCCCACAGCAGCGGTGGCGCACAGCCGCACACCCGATGATCTCTTCATGGGCGGACTATGCGTTCTCTGTCAACAGATCGTCAAGCGAGATTAAAAACCGAGACGTTCGCGCCGCACCGAATACACCACGAACCCGGCGCCGACGGCGAGGAAGGCGCTCCCGCCGATGACGTACGGGGTGGTGTCGAAGCTGCCGGTGTCCGCGAGCCGGGTGCCGTCGCCGGCGGCGTCCGTGCCGTCGGCACTGTCCGTGCCGCTGACCGACGCCGCCTCGGATATCGCCTTCGCCTGCTGTGTGACCTGCGACGTCGTGCTCGTGACCGTCGTCGCTCTCACCGTGCCGTCCTGGGACGCCTTGGCGGACGGGACGAACCACAGGGCGCACAGCAGGGTCCCCGCGGCGGTGGCGGTCAGCAACGGACGGCGAGCGGATGACACGGAATATCGATCCCCTTGTGACGCTGGCGAATTGGCCGTGTGGGGCGATGTTAGTGAAAGGCGCGGGTCACGGGAAAGTCACGGGAGGTTTCAGCCGTACGCTCCCGTCATGAACACGGAAGAGACATCACGGTTTGTACGGCTTCGCGTCGAACTCGTCCTGGAGGTGCAGGCCGAGGACGAGCTGACCAAGGCCGCGCTGCGCCGGCTGGCCGCCGACCCGGAACTGCCCCAGGAGGAGCGGACGCACGCCGAGAGCGCTGTGACGGAAGACACCGCCGAGGCCCTCGCCTATCTCGTGGACCCGTTCGACCTGGTCAGCGAGGTGCCCGGAGTCGAGCTCCAGCAGGCCTCGTGGTCCAGCGAGCGGGTCGAGTACGACCCCGACTCGCCCGACTGGGACATGGACGAGGATGATGGGGAGGACGACGAAGAAGAGGACGGCATCGGCTGAGCGTCCCGGGGCACCCAAGACCCCGGACGGCGACCGCCGTCCGGGGTTTCGTCGTCCCAGGGGGACGCACGGACGACTTCCGTACCACCCGCCGCCGGCGGACGTGGTAGGGCGCACACCTGCCCGCCATGTGGCAAGGGACGGAGCGCTCGTAGCGTTGGGGTTCGGAACGGGGACTCGGGTTTTCCGCGATTTCAGCGACGATGGAGAAGCGTGTGATGACGGACAGTAAGCGGCGCAAGGGCCTGACGGTCGCGTCCGCACTGCTCGGCGGTGTGCTGGCACTCACCGGATGTTCGGGCGGCGGCGACGCCAAGGCCACGGACGGCGGTGACACCTCACAGGCCAAGGCCGACGAGGCGGCGGCCGAGAAGTCCTCCGAGGCCCAGATCACGATCACGCCCAAGGACGGCTCCGACAACGCCTCCATCAACAACTCGGCCGCCGTCCGCGTCGCCAAGGGCACGCTCACCGGTGTGACGATGACCACGGCCGACGGCAAGGCCGTCCCGGGGGCGCTCTCCGCCGACCGCAAGAGCTGGAAGCCGACCGGGCAGCTGGAGCGCTCGACCACCTACAAGGTCGCCGCGGAGGCCAAGGACTCCGCCGGCCGGGTCGCGCACGAGAACGGCTCCTTCACGACCGTCTCCCCGGCCAACAGCTTCATAGGCAACTTCACGCCGGAGAACGGTTCCACCGTCGGCGTGGGCATGCCCGTGTCGATCAACTTCGACAAGGCGATCACCAACAAGGCCGCCGTCCAGAAGGGCATCACGGTCACCTCCAGCAGCGGCCAGGAGGTCGTCGGCCACTGGTTCAACGCCAACCGGATCGACTTCCGCCCGCAGGCGTACTGGAAGGAGAACTCCACCGTCACGCTGAAGCTGGACCTCGACGGCGTCCAGGGCGCCGCCGGTGTCTACGGCGTGCAGCAGAAGACGGTCACCTTCCACATCGGCCGCAACCAGGTCTCCTACGTCGACGCCAAGACCAAGCAGATGAAGGTCACGCAGGACGGCAAGGTCGTCAAGACCATACCGATCTCCGCGGGCTCGCCGGAGAACAAGACGTACCAGGGCGTCATGGTGATGTCCGAGAAGTTCAAGGAGACGCGCATGAACGGCGCGACCGTGGGCTTCACCGACGACGACGGCAAGGGCGAGTACGACATCAAGGACGTGCCGCACGCCATCCGCCTGACCAACTCCGGCACGTTCCTGCACGGCAACTACTGGGGCGCGAAGTCCATCTTCGGCAGTGTCAACACCAGCCACGGCTGCGTGGGCCTGTCCGACGCCAAGGGCGCGAAGGACCCCAGCACGCCCGGCGCGTGGATGTACGACCACTCCCTGGTGGGTGACGTGGTGGTCATCAAGAACACCGGTGACAAGACCGTCGCCCCCGACAACGGCCTGAACGGCTGGAACCTGGACTGGGCGCAGTGGAAGGCCGGTTCGGCCGTCTGACGACCCGTCCGCGAACGCTCGCGGACGAGCCGACCGGCAACCTCGACGAGGGGACGCGGGACGAGATCATGGACGTGCTCGAACGCCTGGGGAAGGAGCACGGCCTGACGTTCGTCATGGTCACCCACGACTCGGCGATCGCGAAGAAGGCCCCGCGCGTGGCCATCATCCGCAAGGGGAAGATCACCGTGCGCGAGAACGCGGGCGCCTGACGTCGTATAACACCGTTCGGGCGGGCGGGACTTCGCGATTCTGTAACGGTGTCTGCCCCGACGCGTAACAGTTGTGGGCAGCGCTTTCACACCCTCCTCTCAACCCTTGAGCCGTCTGATCACCCCCCGGCATACTTCGTCGTCCGGGGGGTTGGCGTACAGGTGTACGAGATCTCCCTCGGTCGGGTGAACGGGGAATTCGCCCGATACCTCGTCTCCAGGGGGAGATCTTGCGCAGACAAGTGAAAAGAGCAGCTGCGGCCACCGTGGCCACCGCCGCAGCCGTCGCCCTCGCAGCGGGTATGACCAGCCCGGCGTCGGCGAAGCCCGCGCAGCCCGTTCAGGCCGCCGGCTCCTCACTCACCGCCAAGCACCACGTCACCCTGATCACCGGGGACCGGGTCGACCTCGACGCCAAGGGCCGCGTCGTCGGCCTGCGGCGCGCCAAGGGCCGGGAGAACATTCCCGTCCAGGTCCGCAAGACCCACGGCCACACGCTGGTCGTCCCGGCCGACGCGGCCCGCCTCGTCGCCTCCGGCAAGCTGGACCAGCGCCTGTTCGACATCACCGAGCTGAACAGGGCCGCCACCCGCAAGGCCCAGAAGAACGGCCTGAAGGTCATCGTCGGCTACAGCGGCGCCGCCGCGGCCACCAGGACCGACGTCCGGGACGCGGGCACCCTGCGCCGCAGCCTCAAGGCGCTGAACGCGGACGCCGTGCAGACCCCGGTCAAGGACACCGCCGAGCTGTGGCACGCCGTCACCGACGGGGACAGGGCCGCCTCCGGCATCGCCCACGTCTGGCTCGACGGCGTCCGCAAGGCCGCCCTCGACACGTCCGTGCCCCAGATCGGCGCCCCCGTCGCATGGGCCGCCGGCTACACGGGCAAGGGCGTCAAGGTCGCCGTCCTGGACACCGGTGTGGACACCACCCACCCGGACCTCAAGAGCCAGGTGGTCGCGTCCAAGAACTTCACGTCGGCCGCCGACGCCACCGACCACTTCGGGCACGGCACGCACGTGGCCTCCATCGTGGCGGGCACCGGCGCCAAGTCGGGCGGCAAGTACAAGGGTGTCGCCCCCGACGCCCAGCTCCTCAACGGCAAGGTCCTGGACGACACCGGCTCCGGTGACGACTCCGGCATCCTCGCCGGCATGGAGTGGGCGGCCGCGCAGGGCGCCTCCGTCATCAACCTCAGCCTCGGCGGCTACGACACACCCGAGATCGACCCGCTCGAGGCCGAGGTCAACAAGCTCTCCGCCGAGAAGGGCGTCCTGTTCGCGATCGCCGCGGGCAACGAGGGCCCCCAGTCGATCGGTTCGCCGGGCAGCGCGGACGCCGCGCTCACCGTCGGCGCCGTCGACAAGAAGGACAAGCTGGCGGACTTCTCCTCCACCGGCCCGCGGGTCGGCGACGGCGCCATCAAGCCGGACGTCACCGCGCCCGGCGTGGACATCACCGCCGCCGCGGCCAAGGGCAGCGTCATCGACAAGGAGGTCGGCGAGAAGCCCGAGGGCTACCTGACCATCTCCGGCACCTCGATGGCCACCCCGCACGTCGCGGGCGCCGCCGCCATCCTCAAGCAGGAGCACCCCGACTGGGGCTACGCCGAGCTGAAGGGCGCGCTCACCGGCTCCGCCAAGGGCGGCGACTACACGCCGTTCCAGCAGGGCTCGGGCCGGATCGCGGTCGACAAGGCCATCAAGCAGTCCGTGATCGCCGAGCCGGTCTCGGTCAGCTTCGGTGTGCAGCAGTGGCCGCACACCGACGACAAGCCGGTCACCAAGCAGCTGACGTACCGCAACCTCGGCGACAAGGACGTCACGCTCAAGCTGACGAGCACCGCCACCGACCCCAAGGGCCACGCGGCCCCGGCCGGCTTCTTCAAGCTGGCCGCGACCTCGGTGACCGTCCCGGCGCACGGCAAGGCGGCGGTCGGCTTCACGGTCGACACCAAGCTGGGCGGCACGGTCGACGGCGCCTACTCGTCGTACGTGACCGCGACCGGCGGCGGGCAGACCGTCCGCACGGCCGCCGCGGTGCAGCGCGAGGTGGAGTCCTACGACGTCACGCTGAAGTTCATCGGCCGTGACGGCAAGCCGGCGCCGGACTACAGCGCCGACCTGGCCGGTGTGGCCGGTCTGGCCAACGGCCAGTGGCTGAACCCGTACGACAAGTCGGGCACGGTGAAGGTGCGCGCGCCCAAGGGCACGTACATCCTCAACACCGCCGTCTTCGGGGACCCGCAGGACGCGAGCAAGGGCATCGACTCGATCGCCCAGCCGAAGCTGACGGTCGCCAAGAAGCAGACGATCACGATCGACGCGCGCAAGGCCAAGCCGGTGGACATCACCGTCCCGGCCCCGGGTGCCAAGTCCGTGTTCGCCTCACCCGAGTGGGACGTCACGGTCGGCGACGGCCAGTACGGCTTCGGCTGGTTCCTCGACACGTACAAGAACTTCCGCACCGCCCACCTGGGCCCGCAGCTGCCGGCCGGCACGCTGACCCAGCAGTGGGACGGCCACTGGACCAAGGGTGCCACCGAGCAGTACGACGTCACCTCCGGCGGCCCGGTCAGGCAGCTCGCCACCGGCTACACCAAGCACTACAAGGCGAGCGACCTGGCCACGGTGAAGGCGCGGCTCGGCGCCTCCGTGAGCGGCAAGAAGGGCTCCGTCGCCGCCCTCGGCTGGCTGCCCGGCAGCTCCGGTGCCTCCTCCGTCTCCATCCCGCAGAAGCTGCCCGGCACCCGCACCCTGCACCTGGCCGCCAAGGGCGGCGTGAAGTGGCAGCTGGAGTTCGAGCAGGACGGCGGCCTCGACCAGGACGGCTTCCCCATCGGCGAGGCCCACTACAGCCTGGGCGCCCAGTCCTTCACGGCCGGCAAGTCGTACACGAAGACCTTCAACACCGCGGTCTTCGGCCCGCACCTGAACGCCGACTTCGGTGTCTACCGCGACGGCAACCAGATCTACGGCATGCTGCCGCTGTTCGCCGACGGGGCCGAGCACGCCGGCTCCTCGCTCTTCACCTCGGTGAACACCAGCCTGTACCGCAACGGCAGCAAGGTCGGCTCCAACCACGACCCGCTGTTCGGCGAGCCCTTCCAGGTCCCGTCCGCCGACGCCGCGTACAAGCTGACCACCTCGGTCAAGCGCGCGTCGAAGGTCGCCGCGGTCTCCTCGCGGATCGACGCGACCTGGACGTTCCGCTCCAGGAAGCCCTCGGGCGGCTCCGCCAAGCTCCCCGTCTCCGCCCTGCACTTCGGCGCCACGACCGGCCTGGACAGCCGCGTCGACGCCGGCAAGAAGGTCACCTTCCCGGTGACCGTCGAGGGCGCGGCCGCGAGCGGCAACCTGAAGTCCCTGTCGGTGTACGTCTCCTACGACGGCAAGACCTTCACGAAGGTCACCGTCCGCGGCGGCAAGATCACCGTGAAGAACCCGGCGAAGAACAAGGGCATCTCGTTCCGCGCCAAGATCACCGACAAGAAGGGCAACACGTCGGCGATCACCATCTACAACGCCTACCTCGGCAAGTGACACGCCGGTAGGCCGATGCCGGACGGCCCGCGGGAAGCACCGCTTCCCGCGGGCCGTTCGCGTACGCCGTCCCGGACGGCCGCCACCCGCGCGCCGGCCGGGCGCGCCTCAGACCGCGGGCACCGCCCGGGTCGCGTCCGTGCCCCAGCTGGCCAGCAGGCGCAGGGACTGGGCCGAGACCGACTCCGGCTCGGCGTGGTAGGTGATCAGCGCCTGATCGGTGTCGCCCGCCACCCGGAACGTCTCGAAGCGCAGCGAGAGGTCACCGACCAGCGGGTGGTGCAGCCGCTTCACGCCGTGGCTCTTCTCCTTGACGTCGTGCGTCGCCCACAGCCGCCGGAACTCCTCGCTCTTCACCGACAGCTCACCGACCAGCGTGGACAGCCGGGGATCGTCGGGGAAGCAGCCCGCGTCCATGCGCAGCGCGCAGACGATGTCGATCGCCTTCTGCTCCCAGTCGACGAACAGCTCCCGGTACTCGGGCCGCAGGAACACCAGCCGGGCCCAGTTGCGGTCACCCGCCGGCAACCGCCCCCAGTCACCGAACAGCGCGGCCGCCATCCGGTTCCAGGCCAGGATCTCCGCGCGCCGCCCGACGACGTACGCGGGCACGCCGTCCATGGTGTCCAGCAGCTGGCACAGGGCAGCCCGCACCTGCTGCTGGCGCGCCGCGGGCCGCTTCTTGTGCGCCTTCGGCTTGGCCAGGTGGGTGAGGTGCGCGTGCTCGGCGTCGGACAGGCGCAGGGCCCGGGCGATCGAGTCCAGCACCTCGGCCGAGACGTTGCGTCCGTTGCCCTGTTCCAGCCGCGTGTAGTAGGCCACCGAGACGCCGGCCAGCTGGGCCAGCTCCTCCCGGCGCAGCCCTGGCACCCGGCGGTGCCGGCCGAAGTCCGGCAGCCCCACGTCCTCCGGCTTCAGCCGGGCCCGCCGGCTGCGCAGGAACTCGCTCAGCTCGGCCCGCCGGTCCAGGGCCCGGCCGGCGCCGGCTTCCGGCTGTTCGTCCATGCGCCCAGTATTCACGGTCGTACGCACACGAGCCTGACCCCGCCAGTGGTAGGCACAGCGGTCGTACGAAGAGGCGTGGACTGGGTGGTCCGCCGGACCCGGGGCACGCTGGAAGACGTACCCGGCCGGAGGGCGGCCGGGCACGGACCACTGCTAGGAGAACCCCGGCATGACCACTGTTGCTGCTTACGCCGCACCCGCCCCGAAGGCCCCGCTGGAGCGGACCACCATCGAGCGGCGCGCGGTCGGTGAGTTCGACGTCCTGATCGACATCGAGTTCGCCGGTATCTGCCACTCGGACATCCACCAGGCCCAGGACGGCTGGCGCCCCGGCATCTTCCCGATGGTCCCCGGCCACGAGATAGCCGGCGTCGTCTCCGAGGTGGGCTCCGGCGTCACCAGGTTCGCCGTCGGCGACCGGGTCGGCGTCGGCTGCATGGTCGACTCCTGCCGCGAGTGCGACAACTGCCGGGCCGGCCTGGAGCAGTACTGCACCAAGGGCGGCCCCACCTGGACCTACAACGACACCGGCAAGGACGGCGAGCCCACCTACGGCGGCTACGCGCAGAAGATCGTCGTCGACGAGAACTTCGTCGTCCGCGTCCCCGAGGGCCTGTCGCTGGACGTGGCCGCGCCGCTGCTGTGCGCGGGCATCACCACGTACTCCCCGCTGCGGCACTGGAACGCCGGCCCCGGCAAGAAGGTCGCGGTGGTCGGCCTCGGCGGCCTCGGCCACATGGGCGTCAAGATCGCGCACGCGATGGGCGCCGAGGTCACCGTGCTGTCGCAGTCCCTGCGCAAGAAGGACGACGGCCTCCGGCTCGGTGCCGACCACTACTACGCCACCGGCGACCCGGACACCTTCGAGGAGCTCGCGGGCACCTTCGACATCATCCTGAACACCGTCTCGGCGCCGCTCGACTTCGCCGCCTACCTGTCCCTGCTGCGCACGGACGGCACGATGGTGAACGTCGGCCTCCCCGAGGAGCCGGTGCAGATCGTCCTGCAGTCGCTGTTCGGCAACCGCCGCAGCATCAGCAGCTCCGGCATCGGCGGCATCGCCGAGACCCAGGAGATGCTGGACTTCTGCGCGCAGCACGGCCTCGGCGCCGAGATCGAGCTGATCAGCGCCGCCGAGATCAACGAGGCGTACGAACGGGTCCAGGCGAGCGACGTCCGCTACCGCTTCGTCATCGACACGGCCACGATCTGACGCGACCCGGCCTGCCCGGCACCCCTCGGGGCGCCGGGCGGGACGTCGCGGACACGGCCTAGGACAGCCCGAAGACCTGGCCGGTGCCGTACGAGCGGACCAGGGTGCCGCCGTCCGCCGCGGGGTGTACGACGTGGGCGCGGCCGAGGCCCGCCACCCGGGCGGTGCCGTCGGCCACCTCCACCACGGTGTTCTCGTCCACGGCGACGCCGTACGGCACCGCCCCCCGGCCCACCGCCGCGACCAGCCGGGCCAGCGTCCCCCACTGGGCCGCGTGCACGTCGACCGCGCACGGCACCAGGCCCAGACCGTCCCGCACGGCCACCTCTTCGAGGTCCTCCGCGGTGTCCTCGTGGCACACCGGGACCCCGTCCAGGAGCCATCCGCCGACCACCGCCCGCCGCGCGGCGAGGGCCGCGCCCGCGGAGAACCCGGCGTACGGCGTCCCGCGCTCCGCGAGCAGCCGGGGCAGCCGCTCCAGACAGCCGGCGAAGGCCTCCTGGTAGGCGGGCGTCAGTCCACCGCACACCAGTAGCCCGTCGAGCCCGTCCAGCGTGCCCGCCGGCTCGAACCGCCCGCCGAGCGGCACGAGCAGCGGCACGGGCACACAGGTGGTGCCGGCCCTGCCCAGCGCCTGCGCGTACCGCTCGAACTGCTGCTCGCCGTCCCCCTCGTCGACGATCACGCACCCGATCCGCGGCACCTCCGCCCCACGCGCCGCCGCCCGCAGGAACGGCTCGTACACCTGCGCGGTATCCCATCCGCCACCGATCAGAAACGTCCGAGCACCCATCCGGCCCCCTCACCTTGCACGACTGTCGCGAGGCGCGAGAGTACGGGGCGACGGCGGATCCGTCTCGCGAATTCGGGCAGCGCCGGCCGCTCGGCGGGGACCGCCGAGCGACGAGCTACGGGAGCCGACCGCCCGACGGCCTCGCGTCAGGCCGGTTCACAGGCGGCTGTACGTGTCGATGTCCTCGGTGAACTCCTCCAGCGCGCGGGCGGTGAGCGTCGGGCGGGTGTCGGCGATGGCCGTCATGAAGTCCTCCGTGCCGGGCGGCCGGTCGCCACGCTCGGTGAGCTCGCGCTCGAACGCCGCCTGCGCCCCCTTGCGCGCGGCGAACTCGATGTCGGCCGGGGTGAACAGTTCGCTCGCCGCGACCAGGCGCGCGATGTCCACCGCGTCGCCGGCCGCCCTGAGGTAACGGGCCCAGATCGCCGCGCGGGCCGTCGGGTCCGGCGGGCCGATGGGGATGACGTAGTCGAACCGGCCGGGCCTGAGGAACGCCGCGTCGAGGGAGCGCACCGAGTTCGTGGCGCACACCAGCATCCGGGCGTCGTGCTCACGGAACCCAGGAATGATCTTGAGCAGCTCGTTGGTCACCCCGTGCCCGGGATCGACCGCCTTGCCGGACCGCGCCCCGGCGATCTCCTCCACCTCGTCGATGAACAGCAGCACCGAGTCCAGCTCGGCCAGCTCCGTGAACGCCTCCCGCAACGCCGCCGCCAGGCCCTCGCGGGTGTCGGCGGCGAGCCTGGACGGGAACAGCTCCACGAACGGCCAGCCGAGCCGGGAGGCCACCGCCTTGGCGAAGCTGGTCTTCCCGGTGCCGGGCGGCCCGAAGAGGATGACCGCCTTGGGCGGGGCCACCCCGTAGCGGTCGGCCAGCGCCGGCTCGGTCAGCGGCAGCACGACACGGCGCTCGACTACCTGCTTCTCCCGCTCCATGCCGGCCATGGCGTCCCAGAGCCCGCCGGGCAGCACGCGCCCGCCGAGCGCCGCGAGCACGTCGGCGTTGTCGGCGCCGGGTGGTTCGAGCTTCTCGTAGTAGGTCAGTCCCTCGCGGAGCCGGTAGCCGGAGTTCTCCAGGGCCTTGGTGCCGGCCGCGCCCGCGGGCAGCAGCGCGCTGACGTGCCGCACCCCCAGGGCACGCAGCCGGCGCTCCAGCTCGGCCAGGAGCGCGCTGCCGATCCCGCGCTCACGCCAGCGGGAGGCCAGCGCCAGCAGGACGACCCACGCCCGTCTGCCGTCCGCCTGGGCCACGGCCATGCCCACCAGTTCGTCGCCGACCAGGGCGACCACCGCCGGCTGACCGGCCTTGGCCGCGGCCATCACCTCCGAGACCGGGAACACCGACTCCGCCTCGGCCTGGCGGCTCTGGTCCCAGATCTGGATGGCCTGGTCGAGATCGTCGTCGTGATAGTCGCGCAGATGCCAGGGGGGCATCGCCACCACCTCACCTGGACCGGGAGTCCCATTCTCCTCCGGAGCCCCGCGGGCGTGCTCGGCGGACGCCGCGCCACCAATCCCGATCGGTTCCGCCGACGTACAGAGACTAGGGCGCGAGCCCTCAAGACACGCGCGAGACGACGGATAGGGAGGTGCATCCACCATGCGAGCACAACGCGCGGTGCGTCTCGCCGCGGCGTCGGCGGCGAGCATCCTGATGGCCGGCGGGGCCGCGATCGGCGCAGCGGGCACGGCCACGGCGGCCGCCCCCGCCGTGCACACCGGCACGGTCACGGACAACTGCTCCTACAGCGGTGACTGGCGCTGCCTCGCCCGTGGCGGGTCCTGCTTCGACGGGCGCGGGTTCTGCTTCGGCAACGGCTTCGACAACCGATTCGGCAACCGATTCGGCGACCGGTTCGACAACGGCTTCGACAACGGATTCGGCAACGGCTTCCACAGCCGGTTCGACCACCGCTTCGACCACCGCTTCGACCACCGGTTCGACCACGGTTTCGGCAACGGGACCGTGGTGATCGTCATCGGCTGACGCGGTACGGCGCTCCCGGTGCGCGGGTGGCATCGGAGCGCGGCGGCGGGCCGGACTCCCGCCCGGCCCGCCGCACCTCGCTCAACTCACCCCGGGGGGCGCCTCACTCGTCCCGTCACTGCGTGGGCGCGCCGGGCCGGGCGGGCGGGGTGCCGGCCACGGCCGCGTCGTACAGCCGCTGGACGTCGGAACCGAAGTTCGGGCTGTAGGAGACGTCGGCGGTGGGCCCGCCGGTCTTCCAGCCGCCGATGCTGCCGACCACGTCACCCCTGCCGGTGCGCGCGTCGAAGTTCGCCAGGAAGGGGCTGCCGCTGGTGCCCGACCGGTAGTCGTTGCACGCGATCTTGAGGTAGGAGCCGGGCGCACCGTCGGTCGGCGTGAAGCGGGTCGTGGAGTTGTTGCAGGTCAGCGGCTGGTGGTCGGTGTTCGGGTAGCCGACCAGCCGGATCCGGGGGAAGGCGTAACCGCGCCCGGTGGCCAGCGTGTTGCCGCCCACGACGTCCTGGGCCTGCTTGCCGTCGGAGCGCGCCCCGAGCTGGGCGAACGCCACGTCCCACGACGCGCCCTTGGTGTGCCCGCGGTCGTAGTAGCGCTGGTCGATCCAGACCTGGCTGAGCCCCCGGGAGTCGGTGGCGACCGGGAAGATCCCGTGCGGTCGCGGCGTGGCCGCGGTCCACTGCGGCACGAACGCCAGCGACCCGGAACCGGCCCGGGCGTCCAGGCAGTGACCCGCGGTCAGCACGACGTTGCGGTGCCGGCTGTTGATCACGCTCGCGGTGCAGAAGTAGGAGCCGCTGCCCCGCTGCACGTACATCCGTCCGATCATCGGCAGTCCGCCGAAGTGCGAGCTGCCGGGGCCCGTCCTGGCCCGCCGGACCGGGGACCCGGCCGGGTCCGTGGCCGGGGTGCGGATGCCGGTCCGGGCGGAGGGCCGGTCCTCGGGCAGCGGCTTCGCCGCGGCCATGCGCCGGTCGGTCCAGAAGTGGCGTGCGGCCGCCGCGGTCCAGCGCGGCCCGGCCTTCTCGGAGGCGTCGGCGGCGGTCGCCGGTCCGGCCCCGCCCGACACCGTGACCAGACCGGCCACCATTCCTGCGGCCATGAGAAAGGCACCACGCCCGCGTGCGCGATGCCTTTGTGATCCGGGTCTCTCTATATGGCTTTTCACCGGGTCGAGAATAAGTGGCTGCCGCAGGGAAGTCCAATCATTTACTTTTGCCTTTTCTTTGCGCCGGTGAGGCAACCTTTCCCGCGGGATTTAATCGTCAACCTGCACGTCCGGCGAGGTGGGTGCTCGTCCGCACCAGCCCCTGGAGCGCGCCCGGTTGAGGTGCGCGCCCGGGTGTCCGGACGGAATTCGAAGAATCTCCGATTCCGCTTTTTTTGCTCCCCGAATAACTCCTCCGACCCGCATTCGACCCCAGGTCTCGATGGCCACCGACCATTCGGGCACACGGGAAAAACGCATCTTTCCGGGGGATTTCCATGCCTGGATTGCGCACCAGGTTCCCGAGGAGCCCGCGGCTACTCCGTCGGCCGGCGCCCCTACCGGGGGACCCTCGCTATCGACAGCCTCTGCCCCGGCACCGCTGGACCGACCTGGACCGGCTCACGGGAACGCCCGCCGCCGGTCCCCGGTCCCCGGCCCGGGTCAGCCCGGCAGGTTCGCCGGGCTGCCTCCGTTCGCCTCGAATCCCGCCACCGCCAGCGCGCGGTAGACGGCGAAGTCGGCCGCGGGATCGGCGGAGAGGGTCCAGGGCAGCGCGCCGACGTGGCCGTCGACGTGCAGCAGCTGGTCGAGCGCCTCGGCCCAGCGCTCGGCCCGTACCAGGAAGAACACCAGCAGATGGCGGACGTGCGCGAGCACCGGGTCGTCGGGGTCGGCCGCGCGCACCGCGTGCAGCGCCCCCTGCATCGCCTTGGTGACGACCTCGCTCTGGTAGAAGCTCGCCACCAGGTTCACCTCCGGGAGGTGCTCGAAGACGGCGAACAGCGGCAGCCCGGCGAGCAGCGAGCCTTCGGGGGCGCGGGCCGCCGCGGCCTCGGCGAACGCGTACGCCTGTTCGCGCGAGCCGTGCCACTTCTCGCACCAGTAGTGCAGCGCGGCCAGGTGCGCGCCCATGTGGTGGGGCGCGCGGTCCAGGATGTTCATCCAGAGCTTCTCGTACTCCGGCTGCGGATAGGCGAGCCCCCGGCCGATCGACAGCTCGGTGATGTACGGCACCGGGTCGCCGGGGGCCAGCAGGGCCGCCTGGCCGCAGGCGTTCCTGGCCTCCTCCATGATGATCCGGAACTCGTCCGTGCCCGGCGTCGACGTCCGCCACGCCTGCTGCACCAGGAACTCGGCGTGCACCGCCGCGCCGCCCGCGTCCTTGGGCAGCTCGGCCCGCCACACCCGCAGCCACTGACCGCCCGGCGTCTCGTGCACCCCGCCCGGCCGCTGCTGCAGCTCCAGCGACGCCGCGCCCGCGAAGGCCTGCACCCGCTGCCAGCGCAGCTCGCCCTCGGCCTCCGTACCGGCCAGGAGCTGCTGCGCCGCCCGGTAGTCCCCGGTGCGCTCCACCAGGTCGAGGACGTTCAGCAGATCCTCGTCCGGACCGGGCATCCGCACGTCCAGCTCCTCCTGGCGCACGAAGCCGTAGGCCGCCGGGTCGGCGCCGTCGGGGTGGCCCGCGGGGACCAGCCCGACCGGTCCGCGCTTGCGACGCAGGTACGGGAGAACCACGAAGCTCATCAGCAGCAGCGCCGCGAGCAGCCAGAGAATCGCCATGCGTCAAGCGAACCAGACGCCGCCGACAAATGGCGAACCCTGCCGGCCGGCCTGTGGAAAACTCCGCCGGACCCGTCCCGGCCCCGTGCCGGACCCCGGTGAGGCGCCACCACCGCGCCGGGCGCACTACGCTCGGTGCACATGAGCGACAGGCACATCAGTCAGCACTTCGAGACCCTCGCGATCCACGCGGGCAACACCGCGGATCCCCTCACCGGCGCGGTCGTCCCGCCGATCTACCAGGTCTCGACCTACAAGCAGGACGGCGTCGGCGGCCTGCGCGGCGGCTACGAGTACAGCCGCAGCGCCAACCCGACCAGGACCGCCCTCGAGGAGAACCTCGCGGCGCTGGAGGGCGGCCGCCGCGGTCTCGCGTTCGCGTCCGGCCTCGCGGCCGAGGACACCCTGCTGCGTACGCTGCTCACCCCCGGCGACCACGTGGTGATCCCGAACGACGCCTACGGCGGCACGTTCCGCCTCTTCGCCAAGGTCGCCACCCGGTGGGGCGTGGAGTGGTCCGTCGCCGACACCAGCGACCCGGCCGCCGTCCGCGCGGCGATCACCCCGAACACCAAGGCCGTCTGGGTGGAGACCCCCTCCAACCCGCTGCTCGGCATCACCGACATCGCCGCCGTCGCCCAGGTCGCCCACGACGCGGGCGCGCGGCTCGTCGTCGACAACACCTTCGCCACGCCCTACCTCCAGCAGCCGCTGTCGCTCGGCGCCGACGTCGTCGTGCACTCCCTCACCAAGTACATGGGCGGCCACTCGGACGTCGTCGGCGGTGCGCTGATCGTCTCCGACCAGACCCTCGGCGAGGAGCTGGCCTACCACCAGAACGCGATGGGCGCCGTCGCCGGCCCCTTCGACTCCTGGCTGGTGCTGCGCGGCACCAAGACCCTCGCGGTCCGCATGGACCGGCACAGCGAGAACGCCACCAGGATCGCCGACATGCTGACCCGCCACGCGCGCGTGAGCAGCGTCCTGTACCCGGGCCTGCCCGAGCACCCCGGGCACGAGGTGGCCGCCAAGCAGATGCGGGCGTTCGGCGGCATGGTGTCCTTCCGCGTCGAGGGCGGCGAGGAGGCCGCCGTCGAGGTGTGCAACCGCGCCAAGGTGTTCACGCTCGGCGAGTCCCTCGGCGGTGTCGAGTCGCTCATCGAGCACCCCGGCCGGATGACGCACGCGTCCGCGGCCGGCTCCGCCCTGGAGGTCCCCGCCGACCTGGTGCGCCTGTCCGTGGGCATCGAGAACGTCGACGACCTGCTGGAGGACCTGCAGCAGGCCCTGGGCTGACCGCCCCCGTCACCAGCCGGTGACCGGTGGAGTCGTCTGCGACGGCGGCTCCACCCAGGGGTGGGCCCCGGCCGCCCACACGCCGAACGCCACCGCGGCCGTGCACAGCAGCAGCCACAGCACCCGGCGGACGAGCCGGCGCCGCCGCAGCAGGCGCTCGCCCCGGCGGACGGCGTCGCCGTGCAGGTCCGGGGGCACGGGCGCCGGGGTGTGCTCCAGGATCCGCCGCACGGCGGCCTCTCTCTGGGGACGGTTCACCGCGGCCTCCCCCGCGACCGCCGCCTCATGACGGCGCCACCTCGGCGCCCACCGCGCGCGGGGCCGCGGAGCGCGGTGGATGCAGCACGGTGGCCGCCGCCCGGTCGCAGATCGCGTGGACGCGCTCGACGGGCAGCCCCAGCAGGGCCGCCGTCTGCTCCTCGGCGACCCCCTCGTACATCCGCAGCACCAGGATCAGCCGCTCCTGCGCCGTCAGGACGGCGAGCGGGCTGCCCGGATGCGGGCGGGTGCGGCCGAGCAGCACGCGCTCGTGCCAGGTGCCGTGCGCGAAGCGCGTGGCGAGGTACTGGCGGGCGCACTCGTAGGGGTCCTCGCCGCGCAGCCGGTCCCAGCAGGCGTAGGTGTGGGCGAGCGCCAGGGTCAGCAGGCGCCGCGCGCGCGGGTTGGCACCCGGCGCCTCCGCCGTGAACAGCGTGGCGGTGTGCTGCAGCCGCCCTGCCGCACCCGCGACGAACGCCTCGAACTCCCGGGCCCGGCGGGCATCGCGGGACACCTGCCGATCACGCACCGCGCCTCCCCCCTGAGGGGGCCCCGTCCGGTACGGGACGGTCACCCCGTACGCCGCAGGGCCCGATCTCATATGAGGCCAGCCGCGGCCCCGGGGTCAAGACTCGGGACCGTCCCGGTGCCCGTGCCGGTCAGGAGGCGGGCGGCTGCTCCGTGGCCGGCACGCCCTGCACCGTCGTCCGGGCGGAGAGCGCGGTGTTGAAGCGCGTGAGGAGCGTGCAGAACTGCTCGCGCTCCTCCGGCGCCCAGTCGTGCGTCAGTTCCGCCATCAACTGACGCCGGGAAAGACGCACTTCGTCGAGCCGGGCGACCCCGCGCGGGGACAGCTGGAGCACCACCGCACGCCCGTCCTCGGGGTGCGAGGTGCGCTTGACGAGTCCGGTGTCGACCAGGGGGGCGACCTGCCGGGTGACCGTGGAGGAGTCGATCCCCATGCTCGCGGCGAGCGCCTTGACGCCCATGGGGCCCTCCTTGTCCAGGCGGTTGAGCAGCAGGTACGCGGCTCGGTCCATGGTGTTGCGCACCTGCCCGACGCCACCGAGCCGGGTCTGTTCGGCACGGCGGGCGAACACCGCCACCTCGTGCTGGAGGGTGTCGAGGAGACCGGGGTCACCGACGGTCGTCATGTCCATCGACATTTCAGGTGTTGTGGGCATGGCCGGAGGCTCGCTTCATGAAGGGCTGCTGGGTTGGGGGACAGGGTACGCGGCCGGGGCGCAGACCGTACCGGCGCTGCGCAATCCGGTCTCGGAGGTTGGTCACACCCGTCGTGCCCGACCGTGAACTGCGAGACTCGGAGGCATGAGCTACGGCACGGCCGGCTCCTTGCGCTCCGTCACCCTCGACGACGTGCGCGGAGCCCAGAAGATGCTCTCGGGCGTGGCCCGCACGACCGCCATGGAAGGCAGCCGGCACCTGTCCCAGCTGGTCGGCACGCCGGTCCACCTCAAGTGCGAGAACCTGCAGCGGACCGGGTCCTTCAAGCTGCGCGGCGCCTACGTCCGGATCGCCGGGCTGCTGCCGGAGGAGCGGGCCGCCGGTGTCGTGGCCGCCAGCGCCGGCAACCACGCGCAGGGCGTGGCGCTCGCCTCCTCGCTGCTCGGTGTCCACGCCACCGTGTTCATGCCCCGGGGCGCCCCGCTGCCGAAGATCAGCGCGACCCGGGAGTACGGCGCCGAGGTGCGCCTGCACGGCCAGGTGGTCGACGAGACGCTGGCCGCGGCCGAGGAGTACGCGGCCGAGACCGGGGCGGTCCTCATCCACCCCTTCGACCACCCCGACGTCATCGCCGGACAGGGCACGGTCGGTCTGGAGATCCTGGAGCAGTGCCCCGAGGTGGGCACGATCGTCGTCGGGATGGGCGGCGGCGGCCTCGCGGCGGGCATCGCGGTCGCCGTGAAGGCGCTCCGCCCCGACGTGCGGATCGTCGGGGTCCAGGCGGAGGGCGCCGCCTGCTACCCGCCCTCGCTCGCCGCCGGCCGCCCGGTGTCGGTGGAGCACCCGGCCACGATGGCCGACGGCATCAGGGTGGGGCGGCCGGGCGTGGTGCCGTTCGGCATCGTCGACGAGCTGGTGGACGAGGTGCGCACGGTCGGCGAGGACCAGCTGTCGGCCGCGCTGCTGCTGTGCCTGGAGCGGGCCAAGCTGGTCGTGGAACCGGCCGGGGCGAGCCCGGTCGCGGCGCTGCTCGGCGGGCCCGGCGCGTTCCCCGGTCCGGTCGTCGCCGTGCTGTCCGGCGGCAACGTGGATCCGGTGCTGATGCAGCGGGTGCTGCGGCACGGCATGGCCGCGCAGGGGCGATACCTGGCCGTACGGCTGCGGCTGACGGACCGGCCGGGTGCCCTCGCCACGCTCCTCGGGGTGTTGTCGGTGGTCGACGCCAACGTCCTCGACGTGAGCCACGTACGCACCGACCCCCGGCTCGGGCTCACGGAGGCGGAGGTGGAGCTGCACCTCGAGACGAAGGGGCCGGCGCACTGCGCCGAGGTCGGCCACGCCCTGCGCGAGGCGGGCTACACGGTCATCGGCTGAGGCCGGGCCGGGGCGCGGGACGGCGGTGTCCCACGTTCGGGTAAATCTATTGAGAGACGCGATACATCGCGTTAGTGTGTGCGTCGTCGCGCGGAAGCCGCAGGTGGAAAAACACCGGCGCCGCCGGACGCGCGAAACCTGGCCTTCCTCTCCGAAGGACCCGGAAGAACCCGACGAATCCCCGACGACGTGGAGACCACATGCCAGGCGCCATCTATGCCGAAGGTCTGGTGAAGACCTTCGGCGACGTGAGAGCACTGGACGGCGTCGACCTCGATGTCCCCGAGGGCACCGTCCTCGGCCTGCTCGGCCCGAACGGCGCCGGCAAGACGACGACGGTCCGCTGCCTGACCACCCTGCTCCGCCCCGACAGCGGCCGGGCCGTCGTCGCCGGGGTGGACGTGCTCGAGCACCCCGACGCGGTGCGCCGCTCCATCGGCCTGTCCGGCCAGTTCGCGGCGGTCGACGAATACCTCACCGGCCGGGAGAACCTCCAGATGGTCGGGCAGCTCTACCAGATGCGGGCCAGGGCGGCCAAGCAGCGGGCGGCCGAACTGCTGGAGCAGTTCCACCTCGCGGACGCCGCCGACCGCCCCGCCAAGACCTACTCCGGGGGCATGCGCCGCCGGCTCGACCTCGCCGCCGCGCTCGTGGTCTCACCGCCCGTGATGTTCATGGACGAACCCACCACCGGGCTCGACCCCCGCAACCGCCAGCAGCTCTGGGAGGTCATCAAGCAGCTCGTCTCCGGCGGCACGACCCTGCTGCTCACCACCCAGTACCTGGAGGAGGCCGACCACCTCGCGCACGACATCGCGGTCGTCGACCACGGCCGGGTGATCGCCCAGGGCACCTCCGACCAGCTCAAGGCCCGCACCGGCGGCGAGCGCGTCGAGGTCGTGGTGCACGAGCGCGAGCACATCGCCTCCGCCGCCGAGGTGCTGCGCGGCTTCGGCAAGGGGGACACCAAGGTCGAGGAGCACACCCGCAAGCTCACCGTCCCCGTCACCGGCGGCGCCAAGCTGCTCGCCGAGGTCATCCGCGAGCTGGACAGCCGGGGCATCGAGATAGACGACGTCGGACTGCGCCGCCCCACCCTCGACGACGTCTTCCTGTCCCTGACGGGCCACGTGGCCGAGACCGCCGCGAGCGACGAGAGCAACGGCAAGGAGGCCGTCAAATGAGTGCCGCCAGCGAAGCCACGCCCCTCGCGGCCCCCGGCAACCCGGTCGGCCGGTCCGTCCGCGACTCCCTGATCGTCGCCAAGCGGAACCTGATCCGCATGGGCCGGATCCCCGAGATGCTGATCTTCGGACTGATCCAGCCCATCATGTTCGTCGTCCTGTTCACCTATGTGTTCGGCGGATCCATCCAGGTCGGAGGGTCCGACTCCACGCAGGCCTACCGCGAGTTCCTGATGGCCGGCATCTTCGCCCAGACCGTCACGTTCGCCACCGCGGGCGCCGGCGCGGGCATCGCCGACGACATGCACAAGGGGCTCATCGACCGCTTCCGCTCCCTGCCCATGGCGCGTGGCGCGGTCCTGACCGGCCGCACCCTCGCCGACCTGGTCCAGACGGCACTGACCCTGCTGGTCCTGGCGATCGTCGCCCTGATCGTCGGCTGGCGCACGCACGAGAACCTCGGCAAGGTGCTCGTCGGCTTCGGTCTGCTCCTCCTGCTGGGCTACGCCTTCTCCTGGATCGGCGCGCTCATCGGCCTGTCCGTGCGCACTCCGGAAGCGGCGACCTCGGGCGGCCTGATCTGGCTCTTTCCGCTGACGTTCATCTCGAACGCGTTCGTCGACGCGAACCAGATGCCGACCTTCCTGCGCCACATCGCGGAGTGGAACCCGTTCAGCGCCACCGTCCAGGCGTGCCGTGAGCTGTTCGGCAACCTGCCCCCGGGCTTCCACACGCCCGACGCCTGGCCCATGCAGCACCCGGTCTGGGCCTCGCTGATCTGGTCGGTCGCGATCACCCTGTTCTTCCGCACCCTGGCGGTCCGCAAGTACCGCTCGGCCACCGCCTGACCGAACGGCGACGCCCCCGGCGTCACACGGACGCCGGGGGCGCGGTGCCGGCCCGGGGCCGGGGCGTGCCGGGGGTCAGCCCGAGTACGGCTCGGCCTTCAGGATGCGCACCGAGGCCTTCTTCCCGTTCGGGAGCTCGTACTCCGCGTCCTCGCCGACCTTGTGGCCGGTGACGCCGGAGCCGAGCGGGGACTGCGGCGAGTACGTCTCGATGTCGGAGCTCGCGTACTCACGGGACGCGAGCAGGAACGTCAGCGTGTCGTCCTCGTCACCGTCGAAGGCGATCGTGACGACCATGCCGGGCGCGACGGTGCCGTCCGCCGAGACCGGAGCCTCGCCCACCTGGGCGTTCTCCAGAAGCTGGGTCAGCTGGCGCACACGCAGCTCCTGCTTGCCCTGCTCCTCCTTGGCGGCGTGGTACCCGCCGTTCTCGCGCAGGTCGCCCTCCTCGCGCGCGGCCGCGATCTTGGCGGCGATCTCCGTGCGCGCAGGACCAGTAAGGTACGCAAGCTCGTCCTTGAGCTTGTTGTACGCCTCCTGGGTCAGCCAGGTGACGTTCTCGCTGGTCTGGGTCACAGGGTGCTCCTCGTCGGTACAGGGAATACAAAGCATCGCCCTACCCAGAAGAATGTTCCCTCATGGATGGGCGAAACCACGAGCCTAACAATTCAATGGCGAAAGGGGGAGGACATAAGCCACCAGATTTACATCAACGCAGGTCAGTGCCTACGCATTCCGGGTGACGCGGCTGCCGGGTCGGCCGGATCAGCCTGTGTGGCAGCCCAGCAGCTCGGCGGTCGTGCCCTTGGCCGTCGTACGCAGTGTGACGACCCTGTCGATCCGGGTCGCCGCACCGGAGAACCGGAAGTCCGCCCGGCCCACCTCGGCCCCGTCGGCGGACTGGGAGCGCAGGGTGCAGTAGCCGTTCGCGCCGGCGTCCTTGTGGACCTCCAGATGCACCTTGACCGCGTCCCGCGAGGCGTCGAAGGTGATCACCTGGGCGCTGATCCCGTTCTGCGCGATGTAGTGGTAGGCGAAGTATCCGACCAGGGCCAGCAGGAGCGCGCCCAGCACCGTGCCGGCGACCTTGAGCCTGCGGTCGGCGCGCTCGTCCGAGGAGCGGCCGTAGCGGCCCTCGGGCAGCCGCGCGTGCGCCGTGCTCATGATCGTCCTCTCCGCGGAATTATTCGCCCCCCGATTCGGTCACTATAGAAGCCGCGATCGCACCCCAAGACGCGGGGGCGCCGACTTACGAGGATTGAGTCTTGACTGACCAGCTGCGACTGATGGCCGTTCACGCGCACCCCGACGACGAGTCGAGCAAGGGCGCGGCCACCATGGCGAAGTACGTGTCCGAGGGGGTGGACGTGCTGGTGGTGACGTGCACCGGCGGGGAGCGCGGGTCCATCCTCAATCCGAAGCTCCAGGGCGACACGTACATCGAGGAGCACATCCACGAGGTGCGCAAGAAGGAGATGGACGAGGCCCGGGAGATCCTCGGCGTCCGGCAGGAGTGGCTGGGCTTCGTCGACTCCGGCCTGCCCGAGGGCGACCCGCTGCCCCCGCTGCCCGAGGGCTGCTTCGCCCTGGAGGACGTCGACAAGGCGGCCGGTGAGCTGGTCAAGCAGATCCGCTCCTTCCGCCCGCAGGTGATCACCACCTACGACGAGAACGGCGGCTACCCCCACCCCGACCACATCATGACCCACAAGATCACGATGGTGGCGTTCGAGGGCGCGGCGGACACCGAGAAGTACCCCGAGAGCGAGTACGGCACCGCCCACCAGCCGGCGAAGCTCTACTACAACCAGGGCTTCAACCGCCCCCGCACCGAGGCCCTGCACCAGGCCATGCTCGACCGCGGCCTGGAGTCCCCCTACGGCGAGTGGCTCAAGCGCTGGAAGGAGTTCGAGCGCAAGGAGCGGACGCTGACCACGCACGTGCCGTGCGCGGACTTCTTCGAGATCCGCGACAAGGCGCTGATCGCGCACGCCACCCAGATCGACCCCGACGGCGGCTGGTTCCGGGTGCCCATGGAGCTCCAGAAGGAGGTCTGGCCGACGGAGGAGTACGAGCTCGCCAAGTCCCTCGTCGACACCTCCCTCCCCGAGGACGACCTCTTCGCGGGCATCCGCGACAATGCATGACATGAGCGCAAGCGTGAGCCTGGCAGTGACGCACCTCGTCCCCCTCGCCAAGGAGGTCGACGAGAACAAGGTCACCCCCGGCGTCCTCGGCTTCATCGTGTTCGCGGTGCTGGCCCTGGCCGTGTGGGGCCTGATGAAGTCGATGAACAAGCACATGCAGAGGGTCGCCTTCAAGGAGGCCCCGGACCACGAGGACCGGGCCGGCACGGACGTCACGGCCGGACGGGACTGACCCCGGCGTCAGCGACCCGCCGGAACCGCCACCCCCATCACCTCACGGGCGTGGCGGTCCGGCGTCATGCGCAGACGCCACGCCTGCCACCCCGCCTCCAGACTCACCCCCCGCTCCAGCAGCAGGGCATAGGCCGCCACCCACTCGTCCAGCTTCTCGTCCCGCAGCGGATGGGCGGACCGGCCGAGCTGGGCCAGCTCCTCCTGGGCCACCGCGGTGCCCACCTCGACGCCGCCCGGAGCCGCGTACGGCAGCAGGGTGCAGCGCAGGAAGCGGGCCCAGTCCTCGCCCCGCCGGTCGCCGTAGGACGTGAACAGGGTCAGCGCCTCGTCGCACAGGCCCAGCGCCTGCTGGATCCGGGCGTTGCCCGCGTCCACCACCGCCAGCTCCAGGCAGGTCCACGCCTCCCCGTGCGCCACGCCGATGCGCTGGAAGTCGGCGCGCGCGTCCACCAGGAGCTGGCGGGCGAAGCCCGAGTTGCGCAGCGAGCCGGTCTGCGCCGCCCGCTGGTCCCGGGTGACCCGCGCCGAATGGTGCCGGGCGCAGGCCAGGCCGTAGACGTCCCGCATCCGCGAGAACATCTGCCGCGAGCGCTCCAGGTCGCGCACCGACCGGTCCAGCTCTCCCGTCTCCTCCAGCGCCTGACCGAGGTAGTACAGCGACCACGCCTCACCGCGCGCGTCCTCGTTCTCCCGGTGCCGGGCCGCCGCCCGGCGCAGCTCCTCCACCGCCGGCGAGGGGTCGCCGCCGACCAGCCGGGCCCGGGCCAGCTGGGTCAGCGCCCACGCCTCGCCCCGGGCGTCGTGCGTACGGCCGTAGCGCTCCAGGGCCGCCCGCAGCTCCGTCCCGGCACGCGGGACGTCACCCATGCGCAGGGCCACCTGCCCGAGCTGGAAGTGCGCCCACGCCTCCCCGTGCACCGAGCCGCCCTCGCGGTGCAGCACCAGCGAGCGGGTGAGCAGGTCCAGGGCCTCCGCGAGCCGGCCCCGGTCGCGCTGCACCGCGGCCAGCGCGTGCATGGTCCAGGCGCGGTCGGTCGCCAGCTCCGGGGCGGCCTGGAGGTCCAGTGACTCCTGGAGCCGCTCGGCGGCCTCCGTGAGCTGGCCCTGGTGGTGCAGGGTGATGCCGAGGGACGTCAGGGCGCGGGCGGCGCCCGCGTCGTGGTGGGCCTCCCGGTAGAGGTCGACCACCGAGGCGAGGGTGGCACGCGCCTTGTCCAGCTCACCGAGCTGCCGGGCCGCGATACCGGTGCGCCACTGCACCGAGCGCATCAGCAGCCCCTCGTCCACCGCCTGGGCCAGCTCGCTGATCTCGCCGAGCCGGTAGAGGTCGCCGCGCAGCAGGCAGTAGTCGCACAGCGCGCCCAGCAGGTTCAGCACCGCCGCCTGGTCCACGCCCTCCGCGTGCCGCAGCGTCGCCGTGATGAAGCTGGACTCGTCGTCCAGCCAGCGCAGCGCCTCGTCCAGCGAGGTGAAGCCGTGCGAGCCGAACCGGTCCGAACGCGTCGACATGTTGCCGTCGACCAGCCGCAGCACCGAGTCCGCCAGCTCCGCGTAGTTCACGATCAGCCGTTCCTGCGCCGCCGTGCGCTCGGCCGGATCCTCCTCGTCCAGCAGCCGGGCCTGCGCGAAGGCGCGCACCAGGTCGTGCAGCCGGTAGCGGCTGCCGCGCACATGGTCGATCAGGCCGGCCCCGGCCAGCTCCTCCAGCCGGCGCGCGGCCTCCGGCTCGTCCGTGCCCAGCAGCGCCGCTGCCGCCGCCGCGCCGAGCGAGGCCCGGCCGGCCAGCGCCAGCCTCCGCAGCAGCCGGCGGCCCTCGTCCCGCTGGTCGGTGTAGCGCAGCCACAGCACCCGCTCCACCGGCTCCACCGGCCCGTAGGCGCCGAGATCGGAGGCCAGCTGCCGGGGCGAGCGCGGACCCAGCGACGAGCCCGCGACCCGCAGCGCCAGCGGCAGCCCGCCGCACAGCCGGTGGATCAGGTCGGTGGACTCCGCGTCGTACGGACCCGACGCGTCCTGCGCCGCCGCGCCCAGCAGCTCCTCGGCGCCCGCCGCGTCCAGCGCCTCGACCGGCAGGTGGTGCACCCACGCCGGAAGGTCGGCGGGCAGGTCGAGCGGGGTCCGGGCGGTGACCAGGACCAGGCTGTCGGAGCGCTCGGGCACCAGGGCCCGCACCTGCTCCGCGTCCGGGGCGTCGTCCAGCACGATCGTCACCGGCAGGCCGGTCAGATGCCGGTGGTACAGCTCGCCGAGCCGCTTGACCTGCTGGTCGGGGGAGGACCGCTCACGGAACAGCAGCTGCTCCCGGGGCGCGCCGAGCCGGTTGAGGAGGTGCAGCAGCGCGTCCCGGGTGGTCAGCGGCGGCTCCTCGCGGCTCTCGCCGCGCAGGTCCACCACCACCGCGCCGCGGAAGTGGTCCCTCAGGTCGTGCGCCGCGCGCACGGCCAGCGTCGTGCGGCCCGAGCCGGGCTCGCCGTGCAGCACCACCAGCGTCGGCCGGGTCTCGGTGGCCGCCCGGGCCGCCTGCGCCCACTGCCTGATCCGCGCCAGCTCCTGGCGGCGTCCCGCGAACGGCCCGTCGGGCTCCGGGAGCTGACCGAACGACTGCTCCAGCACCGTGCGCCGGCGGGCCGCCGCGCTCTTGTCCGCCCCGCGCAGCGCCGGGCCGCTCGCCTTCTTCTTCGGACCGGTGGAGGCGGCCAGCACCCGCTGCTGGTCCAGGAAGGGGCGGATGCCGCGCACCTCCAGCGCCGTCAGCCACTGGAGCCTCAACTGCTCGGCTCCTCCGGGCTGTCCGGCCGCGCCCGCCCGGTGATGGGCGGCGGGCAGATGGGAGCCGGCCACCTTCAGCACGGTGGCGGCGGCTCCCGCCACCCCCGCGGCGGCGCCCGCTCCGACGGCCGTGCCCGCGCCGGTGCCGAGGGACAGGTCGGCGACGGCGGCGGCCACCGCCGCGACGGCGGCCACGAGCAACGCGGTGCCGGCGCCCTCGCGCGCGTAGCGCTGGCCGAAGGTGAGACGGTCGGCCTCGGACGCGTCGAGCGCGGCCGTGTACGCCTCGTACTCCTCGGCGGCCGTCCGTGCCAGTGAGTCCAGCGCGCCGCGCGCCCGCGTCAGCAGCGCCTGCCCGTCGGTGCGCCCGCCCGAGCGGCGCACCTCCTCCTCCACGGCCCGCACCAGCAACCGCTCGGCCTCCGCCCGATGGCCGTCCCGCATGTCCGTCCCCCTCCGGCCGCAACTCCCTTTCCCCCGAGTGTCCTTCGGGGACGGCGGGAGCGCGAGGGGGCGAGGATCAAGGGGTGGGTGAGGATGTGGTGGTGGCCTCCTCGCGCGCGACCGCCGTCCGCGCGCCCCGGAGGGTGCGCCCCTCGGACAGGGCGAGGAACGCGCAGACCGCCGCCAGCGAGGCCTCCGCCACCGCGCACGCGGCCGCCTCGGCGAGCTGGGCACCGGCCGACGCCGTGGTGAGGTCGAACCACGCGTCGAGCACCGCCACCGCCGCCGTGGCGGAGGCGGTGAGACGGGCTCGGGGGTCCTCGCGCAGTCCGAGCGTCGCGGTGGCGGCGCACCCGGCGGCCAGCAGCACGTCGAGGCCGATCCAGGCCAGCGACCAGTGCCGCACCTGGGTGCTGCCCGGCAGGGTCAGGGCGAGCACCACCATCCACGGCACGAGCAGGACGGCCCCCGTCCCGAGCAGGAGCAACGCCCACCTCAACTCCGCTTTCATCACAGCCCCTTCGGTCGTCTTCCCGTCCCGTGCGCTCCACAGTAGACCGCAGAGAAAATTCTGCAAAGAAAAATCGGCACACATCGGGGACGACTCAGGGGTCCCCAGGGTTACGGTGACCCACATGAGCGACGGCATGCCCGAGATGACCAGCCTTGAGCGCACGGCGCTGTACAAGTCCCTCGGCAACCCCCTGCGCCGCCGGATCCTCGACTACCTCGGCCGGCACGGCGAGGCGAACTCCACCGTGCTCGCCCGCGAACTCGGCGAGAGCTCCGGCACCACCAGCTACCACCTGCGCAAACTCGCCGAGCAGCGGCTCATCGAGGAGATCCCGGAGAAGTCCGGCGGCCGCGAACGCTGGTGGCGCGCCCTCCCCTTCCGCCACACCACCCCGGACCCGGCGGCGATGACCCCCGAGGAGTACGCCGCCGCCGAACAGCTCGCCCACCTCAAGATCGAGGTCGACACCGCCCTCTTCCGCCGCGCCCACCAGGAGTACCGCGGCCCCGACGGCTGGGCCCAGGTCCAGCGCAACGGCACCTGGATGACCAGGGAGGACCTGCTCGCCTTCCTGCGTGACTACCACGCGCTGGTCGAGCGCCACGGCCACACCCGGGAGGAGGCCCCGGAGGGGGCGCGCCCGGTGTCGATGCGTTTCTACGCGGTGCCGGAGCGCGTGGGAGAGTGGAACGGTGAACCGACTGGCCCATGAGACGTCCCCGTACCTGCTCCAGCACGCCGACAACCCCGTCGCCTGGTGGCCGTGGTCGGCCGCCGCGTTCGACGAGGCCCGCAAGGCGAACAAGCCGGTTCTGCTGAGCGTCGGCTACTCGAGCTGCCACTGGTGCCATGTCATGGCCGGCGAATCCTTCGAGGACGAAGCCACCGCCGCCTACCTGAACGAGCACTTCGTCAGCGTCAAGGTCGACCGCGAGGAGCGGCCCGACGTCGACGCCGTCTACATGGAGGCCGTGCAGGCGGCCACCGGGCAGGGCGGCTGGCCCATGACCGTGTTCCTCACGCCGGACGCGGAGCCGTTCTACTTCGGAACGTACTTCCCGCCCGAGCCCCGGCACGGCATGCCCTCGTTCCGGCAGGTGCTCGAAGGGGTCCGGCACGCCTGGGACGAGCGGCGGGACGAGGTCGGCGAGGTGGCCGGGAAGATCGTGCGCGACCTCGCCCAGCGGGAGATCGCCTACCAGACCGCCCGGGTGCCGGGCGAGCAGGAGACCGCGCAGGCGCTCCTCGGGCTCACCCGCGAGTACGACCAGCAGCGCGGCGGATTCGGCGGCGCGCCGAAGTTCCCGCCGTCCATGGTGCTGGAGTTCCTGCTGCGCCACCACGCGCGGACCGGCGCCGAGGGCGCGCTGCAGATGGCCGCGGACACCTGTGAGCGGATGGCCCGGGGCGGCATCTACGACCAGCTCGGCGGCGGGTTCGCCCGGTACTCCGTCGACCGCGACTGGGTCGTGCCGCACTTCGAGAAGATGCTGTACGACAACGCCCTGCTGTGCCGGGTGTACGCGCACCTGTGGCGGGCCACCGGGTCCGACCTGGCCCGGCGGGTCGCGCTGGAGACCGCCGACTTCATGGTGCGCGAACTGCGCACCGGCGAGGGCGGGTTCGCCTCGGCGCTCGACGCCGACAGCGACGACGGCGAGGGGCGGCACGTCGAGGGCGCGTACTACGTGTGGACCCCCGAGGAGCTGCGCCGGGCCCTCGGAGAGGAGGACGCCGAACTCGCCGTGCGGTACTTCGGGGTGACGGAGGAGGGCACGTTCGAGCACGGCCGGTCGGTGCTCCAGCTCCCGCAGGGGGAAACCCTGTTCGACGCCGGCCGGGTCGCGTCGGTCAGGGAGCGGCTGCTGGCGGCGCGGGCGGAGCGGCCCGCGCCCGGCCGGGACGACAAGGTCGTGGCCGCCTGGAACGGGCTCGCGGTCGCCGCGCTCGCCGAGACCGGCGCGTACTTCGGCCGGCCCGACCTGGTCGACGCCGCGGTGGCCGCCGCCGACCTCCTCGTGCGGGTGCACCTCGACGAGCACGCGCGGCTCGCGCGGACCAGCCGGGACGGCCGGGTGGGACCCAACGCCGGTGTGCTGGAGGACTACGCCGACGTCGCCGAGGGCTTCCTCGCGCTCGCGTCCGTGACCGGCGAGGGTGTCTGGCTGGACTTCGCGGGGCTGCTCCTGGACCAGGTGACGACCCGGTTCACCGATCCGGAGAGCGGCGCCCTGTACGACACGGCCGCCGACGCCGAGCGGCTCATCCGCCGGCCCCAGGACCCGACCGACAACGCCACCCCCTCGGGCTGGACCGCGGCGGCCGGCGCGCTGCTGGGCTACGCGGCCCACACCGGTTCCGAGGCCCACCGGACCGCCGCGGAGCGGGCGCTGGGCGTCGTCAAGGCGCTCGGGCCGCGCGTGCCGCGGTTCATCGGGTGGGGGCTGGCCGTCGCCGAGGCGCTGCTGGACGGGCCGAAGGAGGTCGCCGTCGTCGGGCCGTCGGTCGACGAGCGGACGGCCGCCCTGCACCGCACGGCGCTCCTGGGCACCGCCCCGGGGGCGGTGGTGGCCGTAGGGACTGCGGAGAGTGACGAGTTCCCCCTGCTCGCCGGCCGTCCGCTGGTGGGCGGTGAGCCGACGGCGTACGTCTGCCGCAACTTCACCTGTGACGCCCCTACGACGGACCCGGAACGGCTGGGCGGGGCGCTGGGCCGGTCCTGACCGGCGAAGACGCGTGCGGACAGGAAAGCGAACTGTCCGTATGTGAGCAGGTGTTCGGATAGATCCCGCTACCCGACCGCCGTTCCGAAACACACTATTTATCGGAACGGCTGCCCTGTTTCACATTCCCCCCTTAGTCTCTGCACAGCGACGTCACGAGTGTGACGCACCGTCGCGTCGCTGGGGGTATCAAAGATCTGGGGGGATCTTGCTGACGTCTGTCTTCATCGCTGCTGTTTCGCTTGCCCTGTTCTGGATGGCCGCCTTCACCCTGTGGTGGCAGATGCACGCGTGGCGTACGCCCGAGGTGCTGGCCTCCACCCGGTTCAGCGCTCCGGACGGGGGCGAGCACCTGTCGTTCTCGCTGCTCCTGCCCGCGCGGCACGAGCAAGCCGTACTGGACCACACCATCCAGCGCCTGCTGGAGTCCTCACACACCGACTTCGAGATCATCGTGATCGTCGGACACGACGATCCCGGGACCACGGCGGTGGCCGAACGGGCCGCCGAGCGCGACCCGCGCGTCCGTGTCGTCGTCGACACCCACGAGAAGAAGAACAAGCCGAAGGCCATGAACACGGCGCTGCCGCACTGCCGCGGCGACGTCGTCGGGGTCTTCGACGCGGAGGACCAGGTCCATCCGGAGCTGCTGGCCCACGTCGACCACGCGTTCCGGACCACCGGCGCCGACGTGGTCCAGGGCGGGGTCCAGCTCATCAACTTCCATTCGAGCTGGTACAGCCTGCGCAACTGCCTGGAGTACTTCTTCTGGTTCCGTTCGCGGCTGCACCTGCACGCGCAGAAGGGATTCATCCCGCTCGGCGGGAACACCGTCTTCGTCCGCACGGACGTCCTCAGGGAGGCGGACGGCTGGGACCCCGACTGCCTGGCCGAGGACTGCGACCTGGGCGTGCGCCTGTCCAGCGTCGGCAAGAAGGTCGTCGTCGCCTACGACTCCGACATGGTCACCCGTGAGGAGACCCCGGGCTCGCTGATGTCGCTGCTGAAGCAGCGCACCCGCTGGAACCAGGGCTTCCTCCAGGTGTACCGGAAGAAGGACTGGAAGCAGCTGCCGGGCTTCGGGCAGCGGCTGCTCGCCCGGTACACGCTGATGACGCCGTTCCTGCAGGCGTTCTCCGGCGTGGTCATCCCGCTGAACACGGCCGTCGCGCTCTTCCTCGACGTGCCCGTCGGGATCGCCTTCCTGACCTTCCTGCCGCTGGTGACGGCCGCCGTCACCTTCGTCTTCGAGGTGGTCGGGCTGCACGACTTCGGCCGGCAGTACGGGCTCAGGGTCCGCTTCGTCCACTACGCCAAGCTCATCATGGGCGGCCCGTTCTACCAGGTCCTCCTGGCCGGGGCCGCGATCCGCGCCGTCTGGCGCGAGCAGCGCGGCCGCAACGACTGGGAGCTGACCACGCACGTCGGCGCGCACCTCGCCGCGGCCGAACCGATTCGAGAGGACGTTCCCGCGTGACCTCGATCCTTCCCGCGGTGACCGCTCCCGAGGTCCCCGCGCAGCGCACGGCCGTGCCCGCGGACCGTCCGGGCGGGCTGCCGCGGCCGCCGGAGCGGCTCCGCTCCTCCCGTTCCGACCTCCTGCTGTGCGGTCTGCTGCTCGTGGCGATCCTGGTGGTGCAGGCCTGGAACATCGCCGACTACCCGACCCTCAGCGACGACGAGGGCACCTACCTCGCCCAGGCCTGGGCCGTCCAGCAGGGCAGGGGCCTGGCCCACTACACCTACTGGTACGACCATCCCCCGCTGGGCTGGGTGCAGATCGCCCTGCTGAGCTGGATCCCGTCGGCGGTGAGCCCCGGTTCGATGAACGTGGGCAGCATGCGGGCCGTCATGCTCGTGGTCAGCGGCGTCAGCGCGGTGCTGGTGTACGTGCTGGGGCGCCGGCTCTCGCTGCCCCGCTGGGCGGCCGGGCTCGGCATGGTCCTGTTCGGGCTGTCCCCGCTGGCGGTCGTCCTCCAGCGGGAGATCTTCCTCGACAACATCGCGGTGATGTGGCTGCTGCTGGCGTTCTGCCTGGCGGCCTCGCCCAGCCGGCACCTGTGGCACCACTTCGGCGCGGGTCTCGCCGCCGCCGCGGCCGTGCTCACCAAGGAGACGATGCTCGTCGTCCTGCCCGCGCTGTTCGTCACGATGTGGCGGCACAGCCACCGCGACACCCGGAAGTTCGCCCTCACCGGGGCGGTCACCGCGTGCGTCCTGATCGGCTTCTCGTACCCGCTGTTCGCCCTGCTGAAGGGCGAGCTGCTGCCGGGCGCCGGGCACGTGTCGCTGTGGGACGGCATCAAGTACCAGATGTCCCGGCCCGGTTCGGGCTTCATCCTGAACACCTCCTCCGGTTCGTACGGGGTGCTGCACTCCTGGCTCTACTACGACCGGGTGCTGCCGCTGGGCGGCCTGGCCGGGGCCCTGCTGCTGATCGTCACCTGGCGCTGGTCGGTCACCGCGCGCGCCCTGGCCGGGCCGGCGCTGGCCGTGGCGATCCTCGCCGCGGTGGCGCTGCGCCCCAACGGCTACCTGCCCGCCATGTACGTCATCGGCGCCCTGCCGTTCCTGGCCCTGGTGCTGGCCGGCGGCACCGCCTCGGTCGCGCACGCGGTGCTGCGCCGCCGCCGGGCCACGGGCGAGAGGCGCCACGTCACCGGTCTCCGGTACGCCCTGGCGGCCGCGCTGGCCCTGGTGGCGGGCGCCTACGTCGTGCCGCACTGGTACGACGGCGACCGCACGGCCCTGACCGCCGACGCCAACCGGCCCTACCGGCAGGCGTCCGCCTGGCTCGGCACCCGGGTCGAGGACCCGGCGCACACCCGGGTCCTCGTCGACGACGCCCTCTGGCTGGACCTGGTGCACGCCGGGTACCGGCCCGGGCTCGGCGCCATCTGGTTCTACAAGGCCGACCTCGACCCGGCCGTCACCAAGACCATGCCGCACGGCTGGCGGGACATCGACTACGTCGTCGCCTCGCCCACCGTCCGCCGCGACGCCCGGGACCTGCCCAACGTCAAGGCGGCCATCCGGCACTCCGAACCGGTCGCCGTCTTCGGCACCGGAGCGGACCGCATCGAGATCCGGCAGGTCCGGACGGCAGCCGCGGGAGGCGCGCGATGAGCGGCCACGAGTACACCGTCCCGGCCCCCGGCCTGGACGCCGCCGAGGTCGCCGAGCCCGGCGCCGTCACCATCGTCGTCCCGACGTTCAACGAGTCCGCGAACGTCGGGCAGTTGCTGCGGCAGATCACCGAGTCGGTGCCCGCGCGGCTGCCCTGCGAGGTCGTCTTCGTCGACGACTCCACCGACGACACCCCCGAGGTGATCCGGCGGGCCGCGCAGGACTGCCCGTTCCCGGTGGCCGTGCTGCACCGGGAGGAACCGGTCGGCGGGCTCGGCGGGGCGGTGGTCGAGGGGCTGCGGGCGGCGGCCTCGGAGTGGATCGTGGTGATGGACGGCGACTGCCAGCACCCGCCGTCCCTGGTGCCCGAGCTGGTGGCCACCGGCGAGCGGGCCAACGCCGGTCTCGTCGTCGCCTCCCGGTACATCGAGGGCGGCAGCCGGGCCGGTCTCGCCGGCAGCTACCGGGTGGCCGTCTCACGCGGCGCGACCTGGCTGACCAAGGCCCTCTTCCCGCGCCGGCTGCACGGCATCAGCGACCCCATGAGCGGCTTCTTCGCCATCCGGCGCAGCGCCGTCACGGCGGACGTGCTCAAGCCGCTCGGCTACAAGATCCTGCTGGAGCTGGCTGTGCGCAGCCGGCCCCGGCAGGTCGCCGAGGTGCCGTTCGTCTTCCAGGACCGGTTCGCGGGGGAGTCCAAGTCGACCGCGAAGGAGGGCCTGCGCTTCCTGCACCACCTGGCCGGGCTGCGCACCGCCTCGCCGCTCGCGCGCATGGTCGGCTTCGGGCTGATCGGCGCGAGCGGGTTCGTGCCGAACCTCGTCGGCCTGTGGGCGCTGACCGTCCTCGGAATGCACTACGTGCCCGCCGAGATCGTCGCCAACCAGTTCGGTGTCGCCTGGAACTTCCTGCTCATCGAGCAGCTGCTGTTCCGCGACCGGCGCGCGCACCGCCGCTGGTGGGACCGGCTGGGCCGGTTCGCGCTGCTCGCCAACGCCGATCTGGTGCTGCGCATCCCCCTGATCGCGCTGCTGGTGGACCGGTTCCGTATGGGCGCGCTCCCCGCCACCGCGCTCGCGCTGGTGCTGACGTTCGTCCTGCGCTTCGTGGGGACCGAAGCGCTGGTGTACCTCCCGCGCCGCCGCCGCGGGGCTCGTACGACCGCTAGGAGAGCCGTGTGAACAAACGCCGCAGACGGACCGCGCTGGTCGGGGTGGGTGCCCTGACCGCGGGTCTGCTTCTGAGCTCGCCGGAGCACGCCGTTGCCGCCAACCTCGTGCAGAATCCCGGCTTCGAGACCGCCGGTACGGACGACATGCCGTACTGCTGGGAGAAGTCGGGGTGGGGCGACAACGACTTCAGCTTCCAGACCGTCGCCGACGCGCACTCCGGCGCCAAGGCGATGAAGGTGACGCTGACCCGGCGCACCGCGGGCGACCGCAAGGCGCTGATCACCGAGTCCGCCGCGTGCGCCCCGGCGGTCAGCGTCGGCAAGCAGTACGATCTCGGGCTCTGGTACAAGACGACCACCCCGGACGCCAACATCACCGTCTTCCGGCACGACGCGACGGCCGGCTGGCAGTACTGGACCGACCTCAAGACGCTGGACATGGCGTCGGCCTGGACGAAGGCCACCGTGCGCACGCCCGAGGTGCCGGCCGGCACCGACCGGATCACCTGGGGCGTCTCCGTCTACGGCACCGGGTCGGCGACCACCGACGACTACACCATGGACCAGGTGCCGGACGTGGTGCCGCCCGCCTCGTGCACCGGCACCAGCACCCAGTGCGCCGACGGCAGCTGGTCGGTGCTGCCGACGCAGAACCCGGTGCGCTCCATGCACTCCGTCGTGCTCAACAACGGCAAGGTGCTGCTGATCGCCGGTTCCGGCAACAGCGAGGAGAACTTCAACGCGGGGACGTTCACCTCCGCGGTGTACGACCCGGCGAACGGCACGTACAAGGTCATCCCGACCCCGAAGGACATGTTCTGCGCCGGGCACGTGCAGCTCCAGGACGGGCGGGTCCTCGTCATGAGCGGCAACAAGGCCTATCCGGTGCCGGGCGGCCACGGCTACGAGGGCTTCAAGGACTCGTACGTCTTCGACCCGAAGACGGAGACCTACAGCAAGACGAACGACCTCAACGACGGGCACTGGTACCCCTCGGCCACCGAGCTGGGCAACGGTGACGTCATCTCCTTCGGCGGGCTGCGCGAGGACTCCACCGGGTCGGTGACCGCCGAGCTGTGGTCCGACAAGGACAAGCAGTGGCAGCCGCTGTGGAAGGTCAACCAGACCTGGTCGTACTGGGGTCTGTACCCGGCGATGGTCCTGATGCAGGACGGCCGCCTCTTCTACACGGGCAGCCACGTCTTCGGCAACAACATCCCCGGCACCGGTTCGGCGATCTACGACTACGGCGCCAACACCGTCACGCAGATCCCGGGGCTGCAGAACAAGGACCAGCGGGACCAGTCGGCGAGCGTGCTGCTGCCCCCGGCGCAGGACCAGAAGGTCCTCACCATCGGCGGCGGCAACATCGACTCCAACCCGGACGCGAACCGCCTGACCGACGTGATCGACCTCAAGCAGGCGAACCCGTCGTACATCGCCGGGCCGCAGATCCCGCAGGGCAAGGTGGACCTCGGCAACGGCAAGATCGCCGAGACCGGCGCCCAGGGCAAGATGTACGTCTCCGCGGTGCTGCTGCCCGACGGCAAGGTGCTGGAGACGGGGGGCGGGCTGCACAACCGCGCCGACCCGGTGTACGAGTCCTCGATCTACGACCCGGGCAGCAACACCTTCGACCCGGTGGCCGCCGACCCCGAGTCGCGCGGTTACCACTCCTCGGCGTTCCTGCTGCCCGACGGCCGGGTGATGGCCACCGGCGACAACCCGGGCAACGGCACCTGGAACCACAACGTGTCGATCTACACCCCGCCCTACCTGTACAAGGGCACCCGGCCCGCGATCACCTCGGTGATCAACCAGGAGTGGAAGTACGGCGACACCCAGCGGATCACCGTCGACCGGCCGATCGCCAAGGCGGAGCTGATCCGTCCGGCCGCGGTCACCCACTCCTCCGACCCCAACCAGCGTTTCGTCGACCTGCCGCTGTCGGTGAGCGGCAACAACGTCGACCTGAACGTGACGAACAACCCCAACCTGGCGCCTCCCGGCTGGTACATGCTGTTCGCGGTGGACGCGGGCGGGGTGCCGTCGGTGGCCAAGTGGGTGCACCTGACGGGGCCGGCGGCGCTGAGCGCCACGGCGGCCGCGCCGCACGTCCACTCCTTCGCCGACTCCCTGTCCGGGAAGGTCTCCGGACCCGGCGAGAAGCGGACGTCGCAGCCGGTGAGCCCGACCATCTCCGGCTGCGACCGGCACTACGGCACGGTCAACGTGTGCGTGCCGACGGCCTTCCCGCGCCAGGTGGGGAAGACGGCCGCGGCCCGCTGCGCCTGGCTGGCGCGGAACCACTACGGCCGGCTGAAGGTCAACGGCGGTGACGACCCGCTCGGCCTCGACCGGAACCGGGACGGTGTGGCCTGTGGAAAGGCGGACGTGCGCAGGGGCTAGTCCCGCCCGCTGAACTCCGCGAGGGCGCGCTCCACGACGGCTTCCAGCTGGTCGTGGTGCGCGCCCTTCCAGTAGGCGCGGCCGCAGTCGGCGCACTGGGCGAACACGTCGTACGACCGCCGGGTGCCGCCCTTGAGCTGTGCGGCGACCTCCTCCTTGGTGGCCTGCCGCAGCAGGCCGTTGCAGGCGGTGCAGCGGGTCCAGGGGCGCAGCTCGGGCGCGAAGCGGTCGAGGACGTCGCGCAGTTGGTCCTCGGGGCTGGTGCTGTACACGTACGCCCCGGCCCACAGCTCGCGGCGGCGCAGCAGCCCCCGGTCGCGGCTGAGCAGGACCCGCTGCTCCGCCGCGGAGCGGGCGGCCAGGGCCGGGTCGCCGATGTCGGTCGACTCGTACGCGGCGTCCACGCCGAGCAGGCGCAGCCGGCGGGCGAGCGTGCCGAGGTGGACGTCGAGGAGGAAGCGCAGCGGGGCGCCGGGGACCTGCTGGGGGCGGCGGACCGGGCGCACCTCGACCGTCTCGCCGGCCTCGGGGACGTGCGAGACGGGCATCTCCCGGCCGTCGACGACCAGGGTGCCGACCTCGGTGAGCGGCACGCCCAGGGACTCGATGACGTGCCCGAGCGTCGAGACGCCGTCGGTGCCGAGCGGTGTGGCGCCGGCCCGCCGGGCGGCCGGTACGAACAGGTGCAGTTCGGGGGCGACTTCGACGTGGATCTCGGGTCCGTTCACGGTGTCAGGATCGCACGCGGGGCGGGAGCGTGGCCTCAGGGTTTCCGGCTGGGCAGCCCGTGTTCCAGGACGTCGAGGGTGCGGTCGATCAGCGCCGTCAGGTCGTCCCGGCAGCCGTTCTCCGCCCAGTACATGGACGTCTCCATCAGGCCGCCGATCAGCGACATGGCGTAGACCCGGACCTCCAGGCCGTCCGGGTCGCGGCCGGTGCGCTCGGCGACGGCCGCGCAGAGCATGCGGCCGGTGGCGGACATGCTCTCCCTCATCCGGGAGCGCACCGCGGGGACCTGGACCGTGAGGCGGGCGCGCAGCCGGGCGACCTCCGGGTCCTCGCATGCGCCGAGCCGGACGGCCCGGCGCATGACGTACCGGAGGGTGTCCGGCCAGGGCTCCTCGGCGGGCCGCTGCCTGATCTCCTCCAGGACGACCGGGTCGAACTCGTCCGTGAGGACGATGTCCTCCTTGGTGGGGAAGTACCGGAAGACGGTCGACGGTGACACCTCGGCGCGCTCGGCGATCTGGTCGATCGTCGTGGCGTCGTAGCCGTGTTCCCTGACCAGCGCGTAGGTGGCGGTGCGGATCGCCTCGCGGGTCCTGATCTTCTTGCGTTCGCGCAGCCCCGGCTGCGGCCGGTCGGCGGAGGGGAGGGGGGAACGTGCGGCCGTCATGCGGTCATTGTCCGGCATCCGCCGCGGCGCTGGTCATCTCCGGATCGACCCGCGCCTCGCTTCGCACGGCCATGAAACGGCAGTAGCTGTCAAAAGCGTGTAACTGTCGATACACCGAGCTCGCGCACGAAGAACGGCCACGGCGGGGGCCGTGGCCGGGAGGGAAGGGGCGGGTGCTCACGCGTGCCGGTAGGCCACCAGTGAGATGCCGACGTAGTGGACGACGAACGCGGCGAGCGTGAGGGAGTGGAAGACCTCGTGGAAGCCGAACCAGCGCGGTGAGGGGTTCGGGCGCTTGATGCCGTAGACGACGCCCCCGGCGCTGTAGAGCAGACCGCCGACGATCACCAGGACCAGGACGGCGATGCCCCCGGCGCGCAGGAAGTCGGGCAGGAAGAAGACGGCCGCCCAGCCCATCGCGAGGTAGCAGGGGGTGTAGAGCCAGCGGGGGGCGCCGACCCAGAACACGCGGAAGACGATGCCCGCGGCGGCCGCGGCCCAGATGCCCCACAGCAGCCACTGCCCCTTGGCGTGCGGCAGCAGCAGCATCGTCAGCGGGGTGTAGGTGCCCGCGATGATCAGGAAGATGTTGGCGTGGTCGAGGCGGCGCAGCACCCCGTCCATCCGCGGGCTCCAGTTGCCCCGGTGGTACAGCGCGCTGACGCCGAAGAGCAGGCACGCCGTGAGGACGTAGATACCGCAGGCGATTCGGCCGCGGGGGGAGTCCGCGAGGGCGGTGAGCACCAGCCCCGCGATGAGCACGGCCGGGAACATCCCGAGGTGCAGCCAGCCGCGGAGCCTGGGCTTCACCGGATGCGGCAGGGAGAGCGCGACGGGACCGCGGCCGTCGGCCGGCGTGTCCCTGGGCGCGTCGGATGCGGACGCAGTCATGGGGGGCATGGTATCTACGCCCCCGTAAGTCGCGCGACAGCGCGCCCTGGTGAGCGGCCGTAACGCAAAAAGTCCTTCTGTTGAACTCCACGCGTACGCAAAGAATCACGGAAACCGTGGGATTCCTCACGTCGCTCACCTGTGATGCCCTCTGGACATATGGGCACTAGAATCGGATGATCAAATGAGTGCGGTCGGCACCGGATGAGCGCCCAAGGTCAACACCCTGAAGCATCCGGGTCGCGGCCCCCACGGGGCGACAAGACAAAAAATCCCTCTTTTAGGAGCAATCGTGGCGCGCGACATCGCGGCTCCCACCGGCATCCCCACCCAGCACCAGGAACTGATCTCGTGGGTCAACGAGATCGCCGAACTGACCCAGCCGGACAGCGTGGTCTGGTGTGACGGATCCGAGGCCGAGTACGAGCGACTGTGCGAAGAGCTCGTGGCCAAGGGGACCTTCAAGAAGCTGGACCCGATCAAGCGCCCGCACTCCTACTACGCCGCCTCCGACCCGACCGACGTCGCCCGCGTCGAGGACCGGACCTTCATCTGCTCCGAGAAGGAGGCGGACGCCGGCCCGACCAACCACTGGAAGGCCCCCGCCGAGATGCGGGAGATCTTCTCCGGTGACAAGGGCCTGTTCCGCGGCTCGATGCGGGGCCGCACGATGTACGTCGTGCCCTTCTGCATGGGCCCGCTCGGCTCCCCGCTGTCCGCGATCGGCGTGGAGATCACCGACTCCGCCTACGTCGCCGTCTCCATGCGCACGATGACGCGCATGGGCCAGGCCGTCCTGGACGAGCTGGGCGACGAGGGCTTCTTCGTCAAGGCCGTGCACACCCTCGGCGCCCCGCTGGAGCAGGGCGAGCAGGACGTCCCGTGGCCGTGCAACTCCACCAAGTACATCTCGCACTTCCCCGAGGACCGCGAGATCTGGTCCTTCGGCTCCGGCTACGGCGGCAACGCCCTGCTCGGCAAGAAGTGCTACGCGCTGCGCATCGCCTCCGTGATGGCCCGCGACGAGGGCTGGCTCGCCGAGCACATGCTCATCCTCAAGCTCACCCCGCCGCACGGCGAGTCCAAGTACGTCGCCGCGGCCTTCCCGAGCGCCTGCGGCAAGACCAACCTCGCCATGCTGGAGCCCACGATCTCCGGCTGGACCGTGGAGACCATCGGCGACGACATCGCCTGGATGCGGTTCGGCGAGGACGGCCGCCTGTACGCGATCAACCCCGAGGCCGGCTTCTTCGGCGTCGCGCCCGGCACCGGTGAGCACACCAACGCCAACGCGATGAAGACCCTGTGGGGCAACTCCGTCTTCACCAACGTCGCCCTCACCGACGACGGCGACGTGTGGTGGGAGGGCATGACGGAGGAGACCCCGGCCCATCTGACGGACTGGAAGGGCCGCGACTGGACCCCGGACTCCGCCGAGCCCGCCGCGCACCCCAACGCCCGCTTCACCACCCCCGCCTCGCAGTGCCCGATCATCGCGCCGGAGTGGGAGGACCCCAAGGGCGTGCCGATCTCGGCGATCCTCTTCGGCGGCCGCCGCGCCAGCGCCGTGCCGCTGGTGACCGAGTCCTTCGACTGGAACCACGGCGTCTTCCTCGGCGCCAACGTGGCCTCCGAGAAGACCGCCGCCGCCGAGGGCAAGGTCGGCGAGCTGCGCCGCGACCCGTTCGCGATGCTGCCCTTCTGCGGCTACAACATGGGCGACTACATGGCCCACTGGGTCGACGTCGCCAAGGACAAGGACCAGTCCAAGCTGCCGCGGATCTACTACGTCAACTGGTTCCGCAAGAACGACGAGGGCAAGTTCGTCTGGCCTGGCTTCGGCGAGAACAGCCGCGTCCTGAAGTGGATCGTGGAGCGCCTCGACGGCAAGGCCGAGGGCGTCGAGACCCCCATCGGCGTCCTGCCGACCAAGGAGTCCCTGGACACCGACGGTCTCGAACTGTCCGCGTCCGACCTGGACTTCCTGCTCACGGTCGACAAGGAGGTCTGGCGCGAGGAGGCCGCCCTGGTCCCCGAGCACCTCGACACCTTCGGCGACCACACCCCGAAGGAGCTGTGGGACCAGTACCGCGCGCTCGTGGAGCGCCTCGGCTGATCCCGCCGCACGGACTCCACGGCCGGTTGGGATGCCCTGACCAGCGATCGTCACGGCCGGCCGTGGTGACACCCCGAAGGCCCCGCACAACGGCGTGCGGGGCCTTCGACATGTGCCGCGTGGTGTGTGGCGCCCGGTCCGCGCGTCGCTGCGGATGCGCGCGGACCGGGGCCGTTCAGGGGGACCCGGGCGGGTCAGTGAGCCGTGCTCAGCTCCTTCGGGCCGGTCAGCGCGGCCGTGTGCGCGTCCATCCGCTCGGCCGCGAGGATCGCCGCCGCGGTGTCGGCCCGGGAGGCCGCCACCACGAGCGCGCGGCCGGCCAGGGCGTGCGCGCGCCGGTGGAGGACGGCGGGGTCGCCGGACGCGCCGGGCGCCGCGCGCAACGGCGTCCGCCCGCCCCGCAGGCGGCAGATTTCGCGGGCGAGCCGCTCGGCGGCGGTGTCCAGCTCCGCGGACGCGGTCAGGGCGCGCAGGTCGTCGGTGACGGCGAGCAGCGCGCCGAGGTGCCCGGCGAGCTGGATGTCCAGCTCCTCCTCGCGCGAGCGGTGCGGGAAGTCGGACGGCGGGCCGGCCGGCGTGCTGTGGACCGACTTGGTGCGGATCGGTTCGTACATGGGCGGCCTCCTGTGCGCTGACAGGAAACCATCCTAGCTTGGAATTCGTCTAAAGTTGAGTCGTGTCACGGAACGCGGTCCGGCGGCCCCGGTGCGCTACGGCTGGCCGTAACCGTCCAGGAAGTTCGCGATCCGGCCGACCGCGTCCCGGAGGTCGCCGGCGTTGGGCAGGGTCACCACACGGAAGTGGTCGGGCTCGGGCCAGTTGAAACCGGTGCCCTGGACGACCATGATCTTCTCCTGGCGCAGCAGGTCGAGGACCATCTGCCGGTCGTCCCGGATCTTGAAGACCTTGGGGTCCAGGCGCGGGAACAGGTACAGCGCGCCCTTGGGGCGAACGCAGCTCACGCCCGGGATCTGGGTGAGCAGGTCGTAGGCGACGTCCCGCTGCTCCAGCAGCCGGCCGCCCGGCAGCACCAGGTCGTCGATCGTCTGGCGGCCGCTGAGCGCGGCGACCACGCCGTGCTGCCCCGGCATGTTGGCGCACAGGCGCATGTTCGCCAGGATCGTCAGGCCCTCGATGTAGGAGTCGGCGTGCGCGCGCGGGCCGGAGATCGACATCCAGCCCACGCGGTAGCCGGCCACCCGGTAGGCCTTGGACATGCCGTTGAAGGTGAGGGTCAGCAGGTCGGGGGCGATCCTGGCGGTCGGGGTGTGCGTGGCACCGTCGTAGAGGATCTTGTCGTAGATCTCGTCGGAGCAGACCAGCAGGTTGTGGCGGCGGGCGATGTCGGTCAGGCCCTTGAGCACCGCCTCGTCGTAGACCGCGCCCGTGGGGTTGTTCGGGTTGATGATCACGATCGCCTTGGTGCGGTCGGTGACCTTGCGCTCCACGTCGGCGAGGTCGGGCATCCAGTCGGACTGCTCGTCGCAGCGGTAGTGGACGGCGGTGCCTCCGGAGAGGGAGACGGCGGCGGTCCACAGCGGGTAGTCCGGAGCCGGTACGAGCACCTCGTCGCCGTCGTCCAGCAGGCCCTGCATCGCCATCACGATCAGCTCGGAGACGCCGTTGCCGATGAAGACGTGCTCGACGTCCGTCTCGACGCCGAGGGTCTGGTTGTGCATGACGACCGCGCGGCGGGCGGCCAGCAGGCCCTTGGCGTCGCCGTAGCCGTGCGCCGTGGAGACGTTGCGGAGGATGTCCTCCAGGATCTCCGGCGGGCACTCGAAGCCGAAGGCGGCGGGGTTGCCGGTGTTCAGCTTCAGGATGCGGTGACCGGCCGCCTCCAGCCGCATCGCCTCCTCGAGGACCGGCCCCCGGATCTCGTAACAGACGTTGGCGAGCTTCGTCGACTGGATCACCTGCATGACCGTGAGCTTACGGCCCGGTAACGCCTCATGGGCCGTGTTATCCGCCACGTGAGACAAGGAGTTTTGCGCCGTTATCGCCGGTAGCTGTCACAGGCGTCCCTCACGTCTCTAGAATTCGCGCCCATGTCCACCGAACGCGACCAAGGGGCGGGGGCGTCCGGAGCGCACGGAGCGGGTGGCGAACCGGGGGGCGCACCGAACGTGTACCACCCGCGCAACGCGCCGGCCCCGTCGTACGACGAGTACGCCGACCCGGCCACCGCCCATGGCTGGCAGAACGCCTACGACGAGACCCGCGAGCTGCCGCCGGTCCGGATACCCGTGGCGGAGCCCGGGCCCGGGCCCGCGCCGGTGTCCCCGGCGCCGGCGCCGCACGAGCCCGCCGGCGGGCCGGGCCGCGCCGATCTGCGGCGGCGGCGCCGGCGGGGCGGGCGCCGCCGGGTCGCCGTCGTCGCCGGGGTGCTCGGCACGGCCGGCGCCGTCGCGGTGATCGCCGCGCTGACCGGTTCCGGCTCCCCGGGCGGCCGGCAGCACCCGGCGAGCGAGGGCCGGGTCTCGCCCGACGCCGCGTCCGCGCGGCCGAAGAGCGGCTCGCCGGCCGCCACCGCCACCAGCGGCGCGCCCGGCGCCGTCTCCGCGCCGCCCGCCGCGCCCACGCGCACGGCCGACTCGGCGCCCGCTTCCACCACCGCGCCGGCCGGCGGGCCGACGCACGCGCCCACGACACCGCCCGGCACGCCCTCCGGATCGCCGTCCGCCTCGCCCGAACCGACCCTCACCAGCACGCCGACGGCCTCCTGGACCTCCGGGCACCCGGGCCACGGCCACGGCCACGGCGGCGGCAAAAGGCCCGGGAGCGGACTGAACTGACGGGCCGTCGGGCAAACCGATCGCCTACGCCTCCTTGCCCAGGCATGCCCCTCTCGTGAGAATGCTCATGACAAGACAGCGGGCGGCCGGAAGATCTCCGGTCGCTCACGTCTGCAGAGGGGACCCCCACATGAACAAGCCTCTCCTGGCCGCACTCTCCTCCCTGGCGATCGCCGGGGTCGGTGCGGCTCCCGCGGTCGCCGCTCCCCAGGCCAAGGCGGCAGCGGCGGTGACCGTCAACTTCGCCGGGACCGTCTCGCTCAGCAACTGCTCCGGCTCGGTCATCCGCTTCCCGAACTCCGCGGACACCGACCCGGCGCTGGTGCTGACCAACGGCCACTGCCTGGAGACCGGTTTCCCGGCACCCGGCCAGGTCATCACCGGCCAGTCCTCCAGCCGCAGCTTCGGCCTGCTGAACGCCTCCGGCAGCCGGGTCGGCACGCTCCGCGCCAACCAGGTCGTCTACTCGACCATGACGGACACGGACGTCACGATCTACCGCACCACCACCACCTACGCGGCGATCAGGAGCACCTACGGGATCAGCCCGCTCACCGTGCAGGACACGCACCCGACCGCCGGCACCGCCATCAAGGTCGTCTCCGGCTACTGGAAGCGCACCTACAGCTGCAACATCGACGGGTTCGTGTACCGGCTGAAGGAGGGCGACTGGACCTGGAAGGACTCCGTCCGCTACACCTCCGCCTGCAACACCATCGGCGGCACCTCGGGCTCGCCCGTGATCGACACGAACACCGGCAAGGTGGTCGCCGTCAACAACACGGGCAACGAGGACGGCCAGCGCTGCACCGAGAACAACCCCTGCGAGGTCGACGCCAGCGGCAACGTGACCGTCCGTCAGGGCATCAACTACGCCGAGGAGACCTACCTCATCCCGGCGTGCTTCACCACGGGCAACAGGCTCGACCTGAGCGCGGCCGGCTGCGTCCTGCCCAAGCCGTAGGCCGGACACGACCTGGCGCCGGGCCGGGCGGTCACACCGGTGTCCGGCGGACCGCCCGGCCCGTGAGCACGTCCGTGCGGCGGCCGTCCTCGATGACGAAGCGGCCGTCGACCAGGACGTGCGGGATCCCGGTCGGGAGCGTCCGGGGCTCGGCGAAGGTCGCGCCGGGCCCCACCGTCGCGGGATCGAAGAGCACCAGGTCGGCCCGGTGGCCCTCGCGCACCAGCCCGCGGTCCGGCAGCCGCAGCCGGGCCGCCGGGCGCCCGGTGAGGTGCGCGACGCACTCCTCCAGCGTCAGCACCCCGAGCTCCCGCACGTAGTGCCCGAGATAGCGCGGGAAGGTGCCGTAGGCCCGCGGGTGGGGCTTGGCGCCCCGCAGGATGCCGTCCGAGCCGCCGGTGTGGGCGCGGTGCCGCATGATGGCGCGGACGTTCTCCTCGTGCCCGACGTGCTGGAGGACCGTCGTGCCGAGCCGGTCCTCGACGAGCAGCCGGCGCGCGGTCGCCCAGGGGCTCTCGCCGCGCCGCTCCGCCGACTCCCGCACGGTGCGCCCGACATGGTCCGCGAGCGCCGGGTCGGCCACTCCGGAGATCTCGATCGTCTCCCACTCCACGGGCACGCCGTGGCAGCCGTCCGAGCCGGTCGTCTCCAGGTCGTGCCGGATCCGCTCGGCCGCCGCCGGGTCGGTGAGCCGGGCCAGGACCTCCTCCGGGCCGCCCTCGCTCGCCCAGCTGGGCAGCAATGCGGCCAGCGTGGTGCAGCCGGGGGTGTAGGGATAGGTGTCCAGGGTGATGTCGGCGCCCGCGTCCAGCGCCTCGTCGAGCAGGGCCAGCAGCTCGGGCGCCCGGCCCCGGTTCACGCCGAAGTTCATCGTCGCGTGGGCCAGATGCAGCGGGCAGCCCGCCTCCCGGGTCAGCGCCACCATCTCGGCGTACGCCTCCAGCGCGCCGGCGCCGTAGGAGCGGTGGTGCGGGCAGTAGTAGCCGCCGTAGCGCGCCACCACCCGGCACAGCTCGGTCAGTTCGGCGTCCCCGGCGTACATGCCGGGCGTGTACGTGAGCCCGGAGGACAGGCCGACCGCGCCCTGCTCCAGGCCCTCCGCCACCAGCCGCCGCATCCGGTCCAGCTCCGCCGGGGTGGCCGCGCGGTCCTCCCAGCCGACCACGAGGGCGCGGACCGTGCCCTGCGGGACCAGGTAGGCGGCGTTCACGGCGATCCCGCGGTCGAGCCGGTCCAGGTACTCGCCCACCGAGCGCCAGTCGGGATCGACGTCCTCGCCGTAGCCGTTCCAGCCGGTGATCGCCCGGCGGACCTCCTCCAGCGTGCGGTCGTCCACCGGGGCGTACGACAGCCCGTCCTGGCCGAGCACCTCCAGCGTGACCCCCTGCGCGGCCTTGGCGCTGTGGTCGGGGTCGCGCAGCAGGGCGAGGTCGGAGTGCGCGTGCATGTCGATGAAGCCGGGGGAGAGGACCAGCCCCTCCGCGTCCAGCTCCCGCCGGGCGTGGGGCCGCTGGCAGCCGGCCGCCGCCGCTTCCTTGACGATGGCCACGATCCGGCCGTCGTCGACCACCACGTCGGCGCGGTAGGAGCCGGCGCCGCTGCCGTCGACGACGTCGGCGTCCCGGATGACCAGGTCCTCCATGACACTCCCTCGAAGGACGTACGGGCTAGAAGAACGTGCGGATGTAGTCCACGACCGTGCCGTCCGCCTCGGCCACCGGGATGAGCTGCCACTTGTCGAAGGACGTGCAGGGGTGCGAGAGGCCGAAGCCGACCCAGTCGCCCACCTCCAGGTCCGCCTCCGCCTCCGTGCGCAGCCAGGCGTGCTGGTCGGACAGGCCGGTCACGCTCACCCCGGAGGCCGGCCGCTCGGTGCCGTCCCGGCGGACCACCTGGGCCTCGGGCAGGTCCAGGTCGTGGGCCGCGTCCCGCTTGCCCGCGTTGGCGAAGGCCTGCTCGGGAGAGGGGCGGGAGACGACCTGCGCCCACAGCCGGAAGGCCGGCTCCAGGGCGCCCTCCCCGGGGACCCGGGCGAACGGGGTGAGCCTGCGGTAGTGCCCGTCGTCGTGCGAGACGTACGCGCCCGACCGCAGCAGCCTCAGGACCGGCAGGGACAGCGCGGGCAGCTCGGCGAAGACCTCGGCGACGGCGTCGAACCAGGCGCTGCCGCCCGCGCTCACCACGATCTCCTCCGCGCCGGCGAAGCGTCCGTCCTTGTCCAGGCCGGCGGCGAGCGCCGTCAGCCGCCGCAGATAGGCCGTCACCCGCTCGTGGTCGGCGCGCGGCACCTCGCCCTCGTACCCCGCGACCCCGACCAGCCGCAGCGTCGCCGTGGCGGCCACGGCGTCGGCGACGGCGGCGCACTCCGCCTCGGTGCGCACGCCGGTACGGGCGCCCTCGCCCGCGGCCAGCTCCACCACGACGTCCACCGGGCGGGCGGCGCCGCACAGCGCCGCGTCCATCAGCTCCACCCCGCGCACGGAGTCGACGTAGCAGACGAAGCGGAAGTCCGGGTCGGCCGCCAGGTCGTCGGCGATCCGGCGCAGGGCGGCCGGGTCGACCAGCTCGTTGGCCAGGAAGATCCGCTCGATCCCGAACGCCCGGGCCACCCACACCTGGTGCGGCACCGCCAGCGTGATGCCCCAGGCGCCGTGCTCGATCTGCCGGTGGAAGAGCTGCGGGGCCATCGAGGTCTTGCCGTGCGGGGCGAAGGCCAGGCCGTGCCGGGCCGCGTACGTCTCCATGAGCGCGAGGTTGTGTGCGAGGCGCTCGGCGGACAGGGCGAGCACGGGGGTGGTGAAGCCGTCGGTGAAGAGGTTGCGGCGCTGGCCGGCCAGCTCGGCGACGGTCAGGCCCACGGCGTCCGGCGGGAGGCCCTTGAAGCGGTGGTCGACCCGGTCCTCGGCGAGGTGGGTGAGCGCTTCGGTGCCGGTGTCGCGGGCCATCCAAGCCTCCTGATCTGGTGCGTTGCGTTATATGCAACGTCCGTTGCGTATGTCGCTCAGTGCTGTCTAACATCTCGGCCGACACGGGGTCAACGAATCCGCCGCCACCCGGCGACCGGCGACCACCGCCCCACGACCGACGAGGAGCCTCTCCCATCGTGACCGCCGACGGCCACCTCAGCGCCACACCCGACGTCACGGACGTCGTCGACGTCGTCGACGTCGTCGACGTCGTCGCGCTCGGCGAGTCCATGGTCACCTTCCTGCCCACCCGCCCCGGCCGCCTCGCCGACGTGCCCTCCTTCGACCGGGGCATCGGCGGAGCGGAGTCCAACGTGGCCTGCGCGCTCGGCGCGTTCGGCCACTCGGCCCGGTGGGTGAGCCGGGTGGGCGCCGACGGGTTCGGGCAGCACCTGGTGGAGACGGTCGGGCGGTACGGGGTCGACGTCTCCCACGTGGGACGGGACACCGCCCGGCCGACCGGCGTGTACTTCCGCACCGCCGGGGACCGCGGGACGGACGGCCACGAGGTGGCGTACTACCGGGCGGGCTCGGCGGCCTCCGCGATGAGCCCCGGCACCGTGGACCTGGCCGCGGTCCGCGCCGGGCGCGTGCTGCACCTGTCCGGCATCACGGCAGCGCTGTCCGGGGACTGCCTCGACCTGCTGCGCGTCCTCACCGCGCCCGCCGCAGGCCGCCCCCTGGTCTCCTTCGACGTCAACCACCGCCCCGGCCTGTGGCCCGACCCCGCCGCGGCCCGGGTGCTGCTCGGCCTCGCCCGCCGCGCCGACCTGGTGTTCGTCGGCGAGGACGAGGCCGAGCAGGCGTGGGGGACCGGCGGCGGACCCGGGGCGGTCCGGGCGGCACTGCCCGAGCCGCGCCTGCTGGTGGTGAAACAGGGGAGCGGCGGCGCGACCGTGTTCGCGCGCGGGGACGGCGACCTCGACGGCACCCGGCCCGTCTTCCAGCCCGCCCCGGCCGTGGACGTCGTGGCCACCGTCGGCGCGGGGGACGCCTTCGCCGCCGGTTTCCTCTCCGGCACCCTGCGCGGGCTGCCGCTGCGCGACCGGCTCCGGCACGGCCACCTCATGGCGGCCGCCACCCTCACCGTCCCCGGCGACCTCGCCGCCCCGCCCACCCGGAGCCACGCCGACCGGCTGGCCGCCCTGGACGACGGGGCATGGGGGAGACTTCGACTCGGCCCCGGCTGGACCGACGCCGCACGGGCCCCGGAGGAGGCGAACACCCCATGAGTCAGACCGTCGACCGCGCCCTGAGCATCCTGCCGCTGCTCGCCGAGGGCCCCGCGGACCTCGGCCAGGTCGCCGACCGGCTCGGCGTCCACAAGTCCACGGCCCTGCGCCTCCTGCGGACGCTGCACGAACACGGCCTGGTCTACCGCCAGTCCGACCAGCGCTACCGCCTCGGCGCCCGCCTCTTCGGGCTCGCCCAGGAGGCGATGGAGAACCTCGACATCCGCGAGATCGCCCACCCCCACCTGGTCCGCCTCAACGAGCAGGTCGGCCACACCGTGCACCTCGCGGTGCACGAGGAGAACGAGGTCCTCTACATCGACAAGGTCGACAGCCGCTACCCGGTCCGCATGTACTCGCGGATCGGCAAGCCCGTCGCCATCACCGTCGCCGCGGTCGCCAAGCTGCTCCTGGCCGACCTGCCCGAGGCCGAGCGCCGCGCCCTCGCGGAGAAGCTCGACTATCCCCTGTACACGGCCCGTTCCACCCCCGACGCCACCGCGTTCCTGCGGGAGTTGGAGCAGGTGCGCGAACAGGGCTGGGCCACCGACCTCGGTGGTCACGAGGAGTCCATCAACTGCGTCGCGGCCCCCGTCCGGGGCGCCGACGGCCGGGTGGTCGCCGCGATGTCGGTCTCCGCGCCGAACGTCGTCGTCACCGCCGAGGAACTCCTCTCCCTCCTCCCGCAGGTGCGCCGTACGGCGGACGCGATCAGCGGCGAGTACTCCGGAAGAACCCCAGTGAAGGACCGCACCGTATGACCGACAAGATCGCGCTCACCCCGAAGACCCACACCACTCCGCCCGCGAAGTTCTCCCACGGGGTGCGCAAGGGCAACATCCTCCAGGTCGCCGGCCAGGTCGGCTTCCTGCCCGCCGAGGAGGGCAAGCCCCCCACGCCGGCCGGCCCCACCCTGCGCGAGCAGACCCTGCAGACCCTCGCCAACGTCAAGGCGATCCTGGAAGAGGGCGGCGCGAGCTGGGACGACGTCATGATGATCCGCGTCTACCTGACGGACGTGGCCCACTTCCCGGAGATGAACGAGATCTACAACGCGTACTTCGGGGAGCAGAACCTCACCCAGCCGCCCGCGGCCCGCACCACGGTCTACGTCGGTCTCCCGGCCGGTCTCCTCGTCGAGATCGACGCCCTCGCCGTCCTGAGCTGACGGCCCCCTCCGGCGCGCGTCCGGCCGAGTCCGCCGACCCCCGCCGATCCCGCACCTCCCGCACCTCCCGCACGGCACGGCACCCCCTCCGGGTGCCGTGCCGCGCCGCCCCCTGCCCGAAAGCACGATGCACTTACCCAGAGGACCCCCGTATGCCCGTTCCGCTCGCCGCCCCCGCCCCCGCCCCCGCCGCTCCACCCCACACCGGAGGACTGCTCCTCCTCGTCGACGGCACCGCCGGACTCCTCACGGTCGCCGCCGTCGGCATAGCCCTGCTGCTCTTTTTGATCATCAAGGTCCGGCTGCAGCCGTTCGTCGCCCTGCTCGCCGTCTCCATAGCCGTCGGCCTGCTGGCCGGCCTCTCGGTCACGGAACTCTTCGGCACCGTCCAGCGCTCCGACGCCGTCTCCACCATCGAGTCCGGCATGGGCGGCATCCTCGGCCACGTCGCCGTCATCATCGGCCTGGGCACCATGCTCGGCGCGATCCTGGAGGTCAGCGGCGGCGCCGAGGTGCTGGCCTCCCGGCTGCTGGGCCTCTTCGGCGAGCGGCGCGCTCCCCTCGCCATGGGCCTGACCGGCCTGATCTTCGGCATCCCGGTCTTCTTCGACGTCGGCATCTTCGTGCTCGCGCCGCTCGTCTACGCGGCCGCCCAGCGCGGCGGCAAGTCGATCCTGCTCTACTGCCTGCCGCTCCTCGCGGGCCTGTCCATGACCCACGCCTTCCTGCCGCCGCACCCCGGCCCGGTCGCCGCCGCCGGACTGCTGCACGTCCAGCTCGGCTGGGTCATCCTCATGGGCGCCGTCTGCGGCGTCCCGGCCGTCCTGGCGGCCTGGGCCTACTCCGCCTGGATCGGCAGGCGGATCTTCGTCGCCGTACCGCAGGACATGGTCGAGGCGGCTCAGGAGGCCAGGCGGGCCGTCCTCGCCGAGCAGCGGGCCCAGGGCGTGGAGCCGCGGGAGACGCCCGTGCCGCTCGGCACGGTCCTCGCCATCATCGGCACGCCCCTGGTCCTGATCCTCGCCGCCACCTTCTCCTCCATCGCCCTGGACCCGTCACCGGGCCGTTCGGTGCTGGAGTTCTTCGGCCACCCCTTCGTGGCGCTCACCATCGCGCTGCTGCTCGCCTACTACCTGCTCGGCATCCGGCGCGGCTGGTCCCGTAAGTCCCTGGAGTCCGTGTCGACCTCGTCCCTCAAGCCGGTCGGCAACATCCTGCTGGTGGTCGGCGCGGGCGGCGTCTTCGGCGCCGTGCTGAAGGCGAGCGGGGTCGCGCAGGCCCTGTCCGACACCTTCGACGGCGTCGGCCTGCCGGTGATCGTGCTGGCGTACCTGATCTCGCTCGTGCTGCGGGTCGCCCAGGGCTCGGCGACGGTCGCCATCGTCACGACGGCCGGCATCGTCGCGCCGCTGCTGGCCGAGGGTCACCACTCCCAGGCCTTCGTCGCCCTCGTCATCATGGCCATCTCCGCGGGCTCCATCTTCGCCTCGCACGTCAACGACGGCGGCTTCTGGATGGTCGCCAAGTACTTCGGCATCAGCGAACGCGACACCCTGCGCACCTGGACCGTCCTGGAGTCGGTGCTCTCCGTGGCGGGGTTCGCGGTGGCGGCGGCGGTGAGCGTGTTCGTGTAGGCAGTATGGGCGGGTGACCTCCCTTCCGGACCACTCCGCCGCGCAGGCCGACCCGTTCGGCGACCTCACCGCCGAACGGGACGCCGTCTACGACCGGTTGGCGGGACTGTCCGCCGACGACCCGGAGGCACCCGGCCTGTGCGGGTACGCCGGCGAGCTGAGCCACCGGCTGTACCTGCTCCGCGACGCCGGCCGCGACGAGGAACTCGACCTGGCCGCCGAGGCGTTCGAGCACGCCTTCCGCACCCCCGGCGACGGCCCGCGGTGGGCGTCCTGGCGGATCAGGTTCGGGCACCTGCGGGGCGTGCAGTACGAGAACGGCGGCGCCGCCGACGGCGGCGACCGGCACCTGATCGAGGAATCCTGGCGGTTGCTGTCCGAGGGGGTGGCCGCCCTGCCCACCGGCGACCCCGGCTCCGCCTGGGAGCGGACCTGGGGGCGGTACATGCTCGCCCTGTGCGCCAAGCTCCGCGTCCTCGCCGAACCCGACTCCGCGCCGCTGCTGGACGAGGCCCTGCACCGGCACACCGACGCCCTCGCCCACGCCGAACCCGGCGGTGAGGAGGAGACGGTGCTGCGGACCGGGGCGGCCCACCTGCACCTGCACCGCGCCCTGCACCTCGGCGACGCCGACGCCGCCGGCGAGGCGGCACGCCTCTTCCGCGCCCTGCTCACCACCGCCCCGCCCGACGACATCCCCCCGCTGCGCCACGACCTGGGCCTCGCCGAGCTCGTGCACGGCCGCGCCCGGGCCGACCGCGCCCGCCTCGAGTCCGCCCTCGACTCCTTCGACACCGCCCTGACCGAGATCCGCCGGGCGGGCGGCCCCGAGCCCGACTGGGCCTTCGACGCGGAGGTCAACGCCCTCTTCGTCCGCGCCATGATCTGGTCCACCTGGAAGGACCTCGGCCAGAGCCTCGCCGCCGAGATCGAGCTGCGCCGGCTGCTGGAACGGCCCGGCGCCGAGGACCGGATGCTGCCGCAGTACCTCGACCTGTTCGGCCGGCTGCTCTACGAGCGCGCGGCGGCCCGCGACGACGCCCCGGGCCGCGACCGCGGCATCGCCCTGGTACGCCGGGCCGTCGACCGGTGGGAGCCCGCCCGCGACGGCGACGTCACCGCCGCCGCGCTCTTCCTCGCCCTCTTCCAGCAGGCCCGCCACCACGACGACCCCGACCCCGCCCGCGCCCAGGACGTGCTGCGCGCCGCCACCCTGGTCCTGGAGGCCGAACACGACGTCCACGACCTCGCCCAGACCGCCCGCATGCTGGAGGGCTGGGCCCGCTTCACCCTCGCCGACCACGGCGTCCTGCCCGAGACCGACGGACGCCCGGAGGGACTCGACACCGACCAGCTGCGCCGGTCCGTCGCCACCCTCCTGGACGACTTCCGCGAGGGCCGGGCCTTCGTCGACTTCGGCGAGGAGGAGTTCATGCGCGGCATGAGCCGGGACGTGGCCGGACAGCAGCGCCGCGTCCAGGGCTTCGAACAGGCCCTCGCCCAGCTGCGCTCCCTCGACCCGGACACACCGGGCCGGGCCGAACTCGCCGCCCTGATGCTGTGCAACCTCACCGTCGTCGACCCCGAGGGCACCTACATCACCGCCGCGCACCGCCGGGAACTGACCGAGGCGGTGCTCCGGCGCGCGGAGCACGACCCGGCCTGGCGGGGCAGAGCGCACGCCGTCACCGGCGTCGCCCGCCTGCACGAGGAGATGAGCGCCGGCTCCGGCGCCGGCCTCGACCGGGTGCTGGCCGACTTCGACCTCGCGGAGGCCGGCGGCGGCCTCGGCGGCGACGAACACGCCTACGGCCTCACCCTCGCCCGGTTCGTGGCCCAGACCCAGCGCGGCCAGACCGGCGGCGCCGACGACGACATGGAGGCCGGCGCCGCGACCTGGCGGCGGCTGCGCTCCGACCCCGCCCTGCCCGGCCACGTGCGCCGCCTGATGGACCTCCAGCAGGCCGGCTTCGAGGCGCACGCCGCCGTCCGGCGCGGCGACCTCGCCGCCGCCGACCGGCACATCGCCCTGCTCACCGACGGCCACGCCACGCTCGGCGACGAGGACCCCACCCGCATCGAGATCCTCACCCTCCTGGAGAACGCCCGGGCCGGCCGCGACAACCTCGCCCGGCACCTCGGCGTCCCCCCGCTGCCCCCGCTCGCGGCCCGCCCCACCCCTGCCGAACTGCGCCGCCAGGCACGCCGGCTGCCCCGCGACCACCGGGCCTGGGTGCTCGGCGACACCGGCATGACCCGCTTCGTGCGCGCCCTCTCCCAGCAGGACGGGCCGGGCCTCGTCGCCGCCATCGGCCTGCTCCGCGAGGCCCACGAGCTGTGCGAGCCGGGCAGCGACAGCCGCCTGCGCTACGCCAACGGCCTCGGCATCGCCCACTGCGCGCTGTCCGAGCTGGAGATCGACCGGGTGCGCCGACGGGAGCGGCTGGCCAAGGGCATCGCCCTGCTGGAGGGCGCCTTCGAGGAGACCGGCGGCCCCGAGCACCGGCTGTACGCCGACACCGGCCTCGCGCTCGCCCGTGCCCACCGCACCCGCGACGACCTGCACCGCCGCGACCGCTCCAGCGCCCGCTCCCTCGGCCTGAAGTCGCTGCGCGGCCACGCCTGGGCGGCACTGCTGCAGTCCGGCACCGACCACGCGACGGTCGCCGCCGCCCAGGCCACCGGCGCCGCGCTGGAGGTGGCCGGCTGGTGCCTGAAGGACGACCGCCCCGAGGAGGCCCTCCAGGCCCTGGACGCCTGCCGGGGCCTGGTCCTGCACGCGGCCCTCACCTCGGCGACCGTCCCCGACCTGCTGACCGCCACCGGGCACGCCGACCTGGCCCGGGAGTGGGGCGCCGCGGGGGCGGAGGAACCCGCCGACCCGGTCACCGCCGTCAAGGCACCGCAGGCCGTCCCCAGCGCCCTGCGCCGCCGCGTCCTGGCCGCCCTCACCGGCACCGACGCCCCCCACCAGGCCCGCCTCCTCGACCCGCCCGCCCCCGAGGAGGTCGCCGAGGCCCTGCGCGCCCTCACCAAGGACGCCCTGGTCTACCTGGTGCCGGCCACCGAGGACACCCCCGGCACCGCCCTGGTCGTCACCTCCCGGGGCACGGCGCACGCGGTGCCCCTGCCCACCCTGAGCGAGGAAGCGGCCCCCCTGAAGGAGTACCGGCCGGGGGAGGAGGCGGCCCGCGACGCCGGCCCGGTGCCCGACCGGAACTCCCGCGTCCTCGGCCCGGTCCCCGGCTACCGGCCCACCGCCCCGCCCACCCTGCGCGCCCAGCTCGACCGGCTCTGCGGCTGGGCCTGGTACGCGGCGATGCGGCCCCTGCTGGAAGCGTTCGAGATGCCCGCCGGACGGCAGCCCCGGCTGGTCCTCGTCCCCATGGGCCGGCTCGGACTCGTGCCCTGGCACGCGGCCTGGGAACCGGGCGGCCCGCGCGGCCGGCAGTACGCGCTCCAGGCCGCCGAGATCTCCTACGCCGCCTCCGCCCGCCTGCTGTGCCAGGTGGCCGCCCGCCCCGCCGCCGAGCACACCGGAGCCGCCCTGATCGTCGGCGACCCCACCGGCGACCTGCGCCACGCCGGCGAGGAGGCCGACGCCGTGCAGCGCGCCTTCTACCCGGACGCCCGCTTCCTCGGCCGCCGGACCACCGGCGCCTCGGACGGTCCCGGCACCCCCGGCGAGGTGCTGGGCTGGCTGCGCGAGACACCCGGCGACGGCGCGGTGCTGCATCTCGCCTGCCACGCGTCCGTCGCCGAGAACGCCCGCCGCAGCGCCTACCTCGCCCTGCACGACGGGCAGCTCGCGGCGGAGGACATCACCGGTGCCGGCGGCGACCGGCTCGCCCTCGTCCTGCTGGCCGCCTGCCGCAGCCATGTCTCGGGACGCGGCCACAACGAGGCCTACAGCCTCGCCACCGCCTTCCTCGCGGCGGGCGCCCGCTCGGTCGTCGGCTCGCTGTGGCCGGTCCCGGACGAGGCGACCTCGGTGCTGATGTTCCTCACCCACCACTTCCTGCGCACCCACGGCGAACCCCCCGGCCGGGCGCTGCGCCGGGCCCAGCTGTGGATGCTCAACCCCGGCCGTGAACTGCCCGCCGGGCTGCCCGCCTTCCTCGCCGAGCGGGCCGCCCGCATCGACCCGCACGACCTGAGCGCCTGGGCCGGCTTCACACACCTCGGCCGGTGACGGGTCCCGGCACCAGCGTGCGCAGCGGCACGGTCACCGCCGTCCAGCGGCCCGACGTGCCCAGCACCGGGCCGAGAACGCGGCCCACGCCGGCCGCGCCCAGGGCGGGCAGCTGGAACGGCAGCGTGCTCAACTCCCGGTCCGCGACCACCAGTTTCAGCCAGTCACGGGCCTCCGCCCCCGGTACCACCGGCCGGGAGACGGGCAGCGACAGATGCACCGGATCGCCGTCCAGCGCGTGGCCCGTGTGCCCCGGGCCGATGAAGTGCCCCGGATAGAGAACCGTGTTGGCAGAGTAGTCGTCGGCCAGATCGAGCAGGACGCACCACAGGGTGCGGTCCCGGGAGCGGTTGTGCAGCCGGATCGACACCCAGGGCGCGCGCAGGTCGTCGCCGTACGCGCAGACGATGTCACCGGAGGCGTCCGGCCGCAGCGGCTCCTCCGAGCCCCACCGGGTGATCTCCAGCTCCACCAGACCGTCCAGCAGCGAGCGCCGCGGGGCGAGGTCGCGCAGCCGGTGCCAGCGGGTGAGGTGGGCCAGGCAGTCCGCGACCCGCGGCGCGTCCGCCGGTCCCGCGTACGGCAGCGGGCCGGTGAACTCCGTGCCGTCCCGGCGCAGGACGCGCGCAGCACCGCCACCCACCCGCACCCGGAAGTGCAGCCCGCGCGCCGCCTCGGGCCCGTCCACCGCCCGCACCAGCGGCCCGAGCGCCCCGCGCACGTCGCGCACCGCGTCCACCGGGCCGTCCACCGTCACGCTGGCCGGGGGCAGCGCCACCGACGACAGCGCCACCGGGTACACCCGCTGCGGGTCCGGCTCCCAGTCCACCGGCGCGACCAGCGTCCGCGCCGCCGACACCTCCAGCGCCCGTACGACACCCCGGCCGGGCCCCTCGTCGAGCGCGGCGAACGTGGTGCCGCCCGCCTCGGCGCCGTCCTCCCGCAGCCCGTGCGCGGCACCGCAGTCCACCTCCCAGCCGTCCGCCCCGCACCGCAGGAGCAGGTGCGCGCCGGACACGTCCCCGCCGAGCAGCGGGCGGTCCGCCGCACCGCCCGGCAGGTCGGGCCAGAGCACCGGGTGCTGGGTGCTGCCCGCCCGCTGCACCCGCGCGGCGGCCGCCGACAGCAGCTCACGGCAGGTCGCGGCCGGACCGGCCGCCCGTACCGCGCCCACCAGGGCATGCGTGAACGCCCCGTGCGGGCGCCCGTCGAACCAGCCCTCGTACGACGGCTCGTTCAGCCGGCTCGCCGCCAGCAGCACGTGCCGGGCCGGGCCGCGGGCCGCCTCCGCGCCCAGGTCCCAGCCGGGCCGCGGCGGCGCGTACCGCACGCCGAGTTCCGTCTCCCGGGTCGCGCCCCCCGAGTGGCAGCAGTCCAGGACGGCCACCACCCGGGCCCCGCCCGCCGCGGCCCGGTCCAGCAGCGCGCCGAGGCGCTTGTCGGGCAGCGGTCCGTCCACGCACACCAGCGCCTGGTTCCGGCCCGTGGCCTCGATCAGCAGATCGTCCCCGGTGGCCGTCTCCTGGGTGCCGTGCCCGGAGAACCACAGCAGCGCGGTGTCCCCGGGACCGGCCGAGCCCAGGTGCTCCAGCACCGCGTCCGACACCGCCGCCACCGTCGCCCCGGCGTCGGCCAGGACCCGCACGTCGGCCCGCCCCCCGGCGAGGTCCGCCAGCAGCCGGCCGGCCTCGGCGATGTCGTTGGCACAGCCGCCCAGCGGCCTCGCCACGTCGGCGGGATAGTCGTCGATGCCCACCAGCAGGGCCTTGATCGTCGCCATGACCGGCAGTCTGCCAGCGTCGTGCCGGTGCCGATCGGTCAGTAACGGATGCGGTCTTGACGCAACGTCACTAATCTTCTATCTCCGTGCATCGCACAACCGCTCACCACCCATGACTCTCGGGGGACACATGGGGTACACCGAACGGCCACGCCGTCTCGTGCGGCCGGCGGTACCGGGCCCGGGCGCCCGGCCGGCCACCGCACCCGCGCGCCCGGCACCCGGCACGGTCCGCGGCGAGCTGTACCGGCCGCGGCCCGGACAGTTGCTGGAGGCGGTCGCCCGGCTCGACGCCGGCCTCGACGAACAGGCCTGCCGGTCGCTGGCCGAGTGGATCCGCGAGCGGTACACGACGGAGTACGGCTCGGTCCCGCTCGGCCTCGTCGCCCGCTGCCACCTGGGGCCGCCCTACGTGGACCACCGGCTCGACCTGTTCCACGTCATCCTGCGGCACTTCGCCCCCGCCGAGCCGATGCCCGAGCCGTTCTCCGGCGCCCGCATGCTCGCCCGCTCCGGCGGCTACGCCCACGTCGAGGTCTACGAGGACGGCACGGTCCTGCCCGTCCTGGACGACGGCACCGTCGTCCGCCCCTGACCCCCGCCCGCTCACCCCGCAGCACCCGAACGGAGCACCGCATGCCCGAGGTCGACTACACGCTGCGCCGCCAGGTGCAGGAGGTCAGCAACCTCGTCGTCAGACTCAGCGAGAGGGTCGGCTCCGTGTCCGGCCAGGTCTCCGCCGTCGAGGCCAACCAGCAGCAGACCCGCAGCGAACTCCAGCAGCTGCGCGACGAGTTCCTCGCCTTCGCCCAGCGGGCGCAGGCCATCGCGAACGTGCAGCGGGCCGAGACCCGGATCGGCGCCATCGAGGACCGGATCGACCACGAGTTCGGCCACCACAAGACGGTCCGCCGCACCGCGGTCGGCATGCTCCAGGCCTTCGACGTCGGCCTGGTGGCGGAGGAGAACGTCCGCCTGGTCGGCGACCAGCTGATGCTCCAGACCCCCCGCTACTGGCTCGCCCCCGCCCTGGTCGCCCTCGCCTCCTGGTCCGCCGACGACCGCACCCTGTGCGACCGGGCGGTCGACGAGGCGTTCCGCCGCTCGCCCGACCGCACCTCGCTCTTCTTCGCGCTCGTCCTGCGCCGCCAGGGCCGCTCCGAGGCCGCCGTGCGCTGGCTGCGGCACTACCTCCTGGCCCAGGACCCGGCCGCGCTCGGCCGCGAGTTCGCCATCATCCTGGAGGCCATCGCCCAGGGCGCCTTCGGGCCCGTCGGCCGGGAGCTGCTGGACCGCACCCTCGCCGAGTGGCGCTCCCAGCTCATGGACAACGCCGACGCGCAGGCCCGGCAGGTCCGGCGCTGGCGCGATGAGCTGGAGTCCCTGCGGGGACCGTCCCAGGCGGCGGAGTTCCCGCGCCTTGCCGCCGTCTCCCCGCAGTGGGTCACCCTCGACGGCGTCCTGTCCTCCGCGCGCGGCCAGCAGCCGGTGCTGGACAAGTACACGGCCGTCATGGACCGCGAGTTCCGGCCGTCGGAGCGCATCGAGGACGCCGTCGACGACATCCTCGACCGGCTGGTCTCCGAGTACGACAACGAGGAGCTGCCGCTCCGCCGCGACCTCGCCTTCAACCAGGCGGTGGTCGACCACGACGGCGACCTGAACACCGCCCGCAGGACCGCCGACGCGGACGCCGCCTCGTACGAGGAGACCCTCGACTACCTCACCGTGCAGACCACCGCGGCGCTCAACCCCGGTGCCATCGGCACCTCGCCGGCCACCCAGCGGCTCTCCGTCGCGGCCTGCCACGAGTGGTTCCAGCAGGCGCACGCCGCCCACACCCGCGACTACCGGGCCGCCGTGCCGCAGGACGTCCAGGCCCAGTTCGCCACCAGCCACTCCGTGGGCTCGCGCCTCTTCCAGCTGCCCGCCTGGGTCGGGTCCTTCACCCAGCCGCTGGCCGCCCTGGAGAAGTCGCTCGGCGACCACTGGGACCACCACACCGGCCCGTTCGTGGACGCGCTCGCCTTCCCGTGGGTGAAGAAGGTGGCCCCGGCGGCTGCCGTGGTCGCGGTGATCCTCCTCGTCCTGGCCGGCAACTGGCCCCTCTTCGCGGTCACCGCCGCCGCGGTCGTCGGCCTCGTCTGGGGCCTGGTCCTGCGCGGCCAGGCCCAGACCGCGGCCCGCGCCCAGGCGGCGGCCCGCGACCTGCTGGAGCGGGCCAAGACGGAGTCCCTGCACCAGCTCCGCGCCGCATCCGCCGAACTGACGGACTGGTACGACAAGTTCACGACCGCCGACAAGACCGAGGCGAAGGTGCGGTCCCTGATCGCCACCCTGCCCACGGCGGGCGGCGCCCCCTCCCCGTTCGAGGGCCGCACGGTCCCCAAGGCCCCTGCTCCGGCACCGGACGCCGGGTCCCCGCGGGGCGGTGAAACGGCGTCGGCGTCGTCCGGCGAGCCCGCGCCCACGCCGGACGACGACCAGGCCGGCCGGGCCACTTCGGCCGGGTCCAGGCGGGGCGGGGATCCCGTGTCGGCGGAGCCGGGGTCGGGCACCGGGGCGGGGTCGTCGTCGGGTGACCCGGAGTCGCCTTGGGCTGCTTCGTCCGGGTCGCGGCGGGGCGGGGATTCCGTGTCGGAGGCGTCGGGCGAGGCGGAGCCGGGGTCGGGCACCGGGGCGGGGTCGTCGTCGGGTGATCCGGAGTCGCCTTGGGCTGCTTCGTCCGGGTCGCGGCGGGGCGGGGATTCCGTGTCGGAGGCGTCGGGCGAGGCGGAGCCGGGGTCGGGCACCGGGGCGGGGTCGTCGTCGGGTGATCCGGAGTCGCCTTGGGCCGCTTCGGCCGGGTCGCGGCGGGGCGGCGAGCCCGCGTCGGAGCCGTCGGACGCCAAGCCGACGCCGGGCGCCGAGTCGCCCCGGGCCGCTTCCGCCAAGCCCCGCCCGGGCGGCGAGCCGGCGTCCGGGGCGTCCGGTGGCGACGCCGGGCCCGCGGCGGACGCCGAGGCCCACGAGAAGGCATTCCCCGAACCCCGGACCGGCGAGGAGGCCTCGGCCGACGAGGAGTCCGTGCCCGAGCACAAGGAGGACAGCGTCCGATGAGCACGCCCCCGCAGCCCGGCCCGCAGGGCCAGGACCTGGCCGCCCCGCAGTCCCCGTGGGCGTCCGCGCCCCAGCCCGCCGCCCAGCAGCCCCTCGGTCCCGCCGACACCGGGCAGCAGCCCGCCGCGCCCGGGACCGCCCAGCAGCCAACCGCCTCCCCGTGGGCCGCCGCGCCCGGCACCGCCCAGCAACCCGCCCCGTCCCCCTGGGCCGCCGCCCCCGGCACGCCCGCCCCGGGCCCCGGGCAGCAGTCCGCCCCCTGGGCCGCCGCCCCCAGCCCCACCCCCGCTCCAGGCACCGCCCAGCCGTTCGCCTCGGCCCCCGGCCAGCCGACCGCCTCCGACCCAGGTCAGCCGTTCGCCTCGGCCCCCGGCCAGCCGTTCGCCCCCGCCCCCGGCCAGCCAACCGCCTCCGCCCCCGGCCAGCCGTTCGCCCCCGCCCAACCCCCCGCCCCCGAAGCCGCGCAGCGCCCCTCCTCGCCGTGGGCCGCTTCCGCCGACGCCGGGCGGGTGCAGGCGTCGCCCTGGGCCGCGCAGCGCGGGCCGCAGCGGGAGCGGGTGACCAGCAGGCTGCGGCGGGTCGTGGAGGGGCTGCCGGACTGGGAGCCGCTGCCGCCCGGCGAGACCCTCGTGCGCCGGCCGGGCAGCGGCGCGTGAGCGGCCTGTGGGGCGACGGCGGCCCCTACCAGGCGTGGGTCGGCTTCCTGGGCCGCTGGGCCGCCCTGGAGCCGGCCGACCCCGCCGGGCTGCCCGCGCTCGCCGAGGAGCAGTACGACAGCGACACCTGGGCGCGGCTGACCCAGCACCTCACCAGCGCCCTGAACACCCGTCTGGTCACCTGGGCGGAGCACCTCGTGCGGGCCCTCGGCGAGGCCCGGGACGAGTTCAGCTTCGGCCGCGAACTCGCCCAGGCCCGCACCGGACTGCACACCATCCGCGCGCTGGCCGCCCACCCCGGCCTCCCGGAGTCCCTGCGCACCCGGCTGACCGAACTGGTCGACAACGAGATCACCGAGGTGCAGGCCCAACTGGAGCGGAACCTCGACGCCGAGACCCGACGCGGTACCGACCCGCGCCTGGTCGAGCGCCGCCGCCGCACCCTGCGGGACAACGCGCTGACCGCCACCTTCACGGTGAGCCGGGGCCCGGACGCCTGGTCGTACGACCCCGCGGCCCCGCCCAGGCGCCGCATCCTGCCCGGCTGACGCCCGCCCGGCTGAGGAACCCGCACCGCCGCCCCCGTCCCTTCCGAGAAGGCCCGAATGTCGAACTACGCCGAGAGCCTCAGCCATCTCGACAGCTACATCTCCGCCCGCGTCCCGGTCATCGCGATGCGCACCATCGAGCAGCAGCGCGCCCTGCGCCTGCTGCGCGAGGCGGCCACCCAGTCCCGGCGCAGCAGCATGCCGTTCTGGATCTACACCCGGGCCACCGGCCTGCGGGACCTGCGCACCAACGCCTCCGTGCAGGACGACCGCTCGCTGGCCGGCGCGATGGACTTCGCGGCCGCCCAGTTCGGCAGCCGCGCCAACGCCACCGTCGTCTTCGTCGACCCCGACGAACTCGAGTCGGACACCCCGGTCACCCGCCACTTCGCGGAACTGGCCCGCCTGGCCGACAGCAACATGGGCAGCATCGTGCTGATCACCGACACCCCCATCTGGAGCGGTCTGCAGCGCCTCGGCATGAGCCTGCGCCTGGACCTGCCCGACGCCGAGGAGATGTACGGCATCCTCAGCGGCTTCCTCGGCGACCACCACGGCCACATCCCCATCGAGTGGACGGAGGAGGACGCCCGCCGCGCCGCCGAGTTCCTCAACGGTGTCACCGAGGCGGAGTGCGTCAACCTGATGGCGACGATCGCCGCGAAGGGCTCCATCCGCCAGGCCGACGTCCTCGGCCTCGCCCAGGCCAAGGACCGCATCTTCAGCGACCTCACCGGCCTGGAGCGCGTCCACCTCAAGCAGGGCGACTACGCCATCGGCGGCCTGAGCGGCCTGCGTACCTGGCTGGAGCGCAAGCACGACATGATCTCCCGGGACCTGCGCCACACCGCCCTGCGCCCGCCGCGCGGGGTCCTCCTGGTCGGCGTCCCCGGCTGCGGCAAGTCACTGTCGGCCAAGGCCATCGCCCACGACTGGCAACTGCCGCTCTACCGGCTCGACATGGCGTCGATCCACGGCAAGTACCTCGGTGAGTCGGAGGGCCGCTTCCGGGAGGCCCTCGCGATGGCCGACCGGGTGGCCCCCTGCGTCCTGTGGATCGACGAGATCGAGAAGGGCCTCGCGGGCCGGGACGACATGTCCGGCGTCCCGCAGCGCATCATCGGCCAGTTCCTGTACTGGCTCCAGGAGTCCCAGTCCCGCGCCTTCGTCGTCGCGACGGCGAACGACATCCGCAGCCTGCCCCCGGAACTGCTGCGCAAGGGCCGCTTCGACGAGCTCTTCTTCGTCGACCTGCCCGACGCCCAGGACCGCAAGGACATCATCCGCATCTACCACCACCGCTACCTCCAGGCCCACCCCGAGCCCGAGCAGCTCGACCGCCTGGTCGACCTCTCCGAGGGCTTCGCGGGCTCCGACATCGAGGCGGCCCTGCACGACGTCGGCGAGGAGGCCGTCCGCCGCGGCGGCATCGGCCAGTTGAAGGACTCCTACGTCATGGACACCTTCGCCCAGGTGCGCCCGCTCAGCGTCAGCAACCCCGAGCAGATCGAGGAGATCCGGGCCTGGGGCCGCGAGCGCGCGGTGCCGGCGGGCCGGGCGGCGGTGACACCCGTGCCCGGGGACGGCGGGCGGACACGCCGGATCGTCTTCATGGACGAGTGACCAGTGCGAACGCAAGTGAAGGGCGGGCTGACTGGTTCCGGCACGGGTATGTCGTCCATACTGCCGCCGTGGACCAGCGCATAGGATCGAGCAGCCAGCCCCTGAAGGGCGAGCCCGTCAAGGGCGCCGGTTTCGACCCGGCCTTCATCCCCGGCATCACCGCGCAGGCGGCGGGACCGGAGGCGGAGCACGCGAAGCCGACGGAGGAGGCGGGGCGCCCGGTGCCGGAGCCCGCCGGGGAGCCGGAACCCGGCGCGGCGGCGCGCACGGCCGAGGCGCCGGCGGAGCCGGAGGACGCGTCGGGCGAGGCCGCGGAGCCGGAGTCCGGGCCGGAGGAGGAGTCCGGGGCCGTCGAGGACGGCCCGGTCTTCGAAGTCTCCGACCGCAGAGCCCGGTTCGCCGCGGACCACCGCGGGGTCAGGCTCGCCCTGGACGAGGAGAACTGCGAGTTCCGCTGGGACGAGATCGCGGCGGTCGAGACGGAGTCCCCCCGCTTCGGCAAGCGGTTCACCATCACGGTGCACACGCCCGACCGCCGCTGGTACCCGATCGAGATCGAGGCGGCGGCCCGGGCGCGCTTCAAGGAGTGGGAGTCGGAACTGGACGCGGTCCTTGACGCCTACTTCGAGGAGGCCTGACCGCAGTACTGGGCGGCCTTGCCGATCGCCCGGTACATGCAGTCGGCGTTCTCGAGCAGTTGCAGCACCGCGTCCCTGTTACGGGAGGTCTCCCGCTCGATCACCTCGTCGGGCGGGTAGAACCCCCCGTCCGCGCTGGACGTCGGGTACATCTCGAAGGTGTAGTCGAAGATCTTCTGCGTGCCCCACAGGTAGTCGTCGATCGACCCGTCCGTGATGTAGAGGTCGCTCGACTGCTCGGGCGTGTACCCGTTGCTGGCCGCCATCTTGCGGCCGACGGCCTGGAAAGCGGCGGCGTCGTCGGCCGTCATCCCGGTGGCCGTGTCCGCGTAGGTGTATCCGAACGGCCACAGCACCAGTTCGCTGTAGGTGTGGAAGTCGATGCCGGCCTTGATCTGCTGCCTGCCCCCGACGACCCGGCTGCGCACGAAGTCGGCGACGACCTTCACCTCGGGCGCGGACTCGGCGGCGGAGCCGCGGTAGGTCTCGGAGGACCTGGACCCGGACGAGCCGCCGCAGCAGCCCCACTTGTAGTCCCAGTTCCGGTTGAGGTCCGTCCCGACGTAGGAGGAGCCGGAGTTGGGCTGCCGGTTCTTGCGCCAGGACCGGTAGGACCCGGTGGCGATGTCGTACTCGCCGCCGTCGGGGTTGAGGTCCGGCACGATCCAGATCTCCCGGCTGTTCACGAGGTTCGTGATCCGGGAGTCGGACCCGTACCCGTCGCCCAGTTCGCGCAGCAGGTACAGCGCCATCTCCACGGTCAGGTGCTCACGCGCGTGCTGGTGGAAGGTGAACAGCACCTCGGGCTCGTCCTCGTCCGTCGCCACGTTGTCGCTGACCTTGATGGCGACGATGTCCCGGCCCTCGTACGACTTGCCGATCACCCGCCTGCTCATGATGTCCGGGTGGGCGGCGAGCCGCTGGGCGATCTCGGCGTTCGCCTCGGCGTAGTTGTGGTACCGCGAGTCGGCGGTGGGGAAGTCGTACAGCCGCGTCCCGGACCGCCGGGGCGCGGCGCCCACCGGGGTCACCTCGTACCCGAGCCGGCGCAGCGCGCGGATCTGGTCCGCCCGGCCGGAGACGACGACGGTCTCCTCGCCGGCCTCGTCGACCGTGACGCCGGCCGACTGGATGGCCGTACGGGTCACGGGGTTCGTGCGCTGCTGGATCTCGTACTGCCGGACGTCGTCGCCGGCGGCCGGGGCCTTCCGGGCGCCGTCGGCGGCGGCGTGCGGGGCGGTGGCCGAGACGGGTGCGGCCAGGGCGATGACGAGCAGTGCGCCCAGGGCGGCGGTACGTCTGCCGCCGCGCGCGCCGGAGCCGCGAACACGGAGTCGCATGAAATCTCCTTGGTTCTCCAGGAATTCCGGGGTCACCGGACATGGGGAGTGGAGCTGGGGGGTGCTTCAGTGCGACGTGCGGGTGTGGCGCTCATGGTGAAGCTTTGGCATGGTCAGGTCAATAGCGTGTCAAAGGTGAACCACCGGACCACGACGGGCGCAGCGCGCCACTCCCCGGGGGAGTGACGCGCTGCGCGAGGTGCGGTGCGGGTCAGTGGTGACGGCCGCCCCAGCCGCCGCCGTCGCGGTGACCGCGGTGGTCGTAACCCCACGAGACGGAGTCGACGAAGCGGCCGTCGTCGTTGCGCAGGGTCGCGGTGTCGCTGCGGGTGTCCCACACCGACCGGCGGCGGTCCTGGAAGAGGTCCGTCCGGCTGTCCCGCCCGAAGCCGGTGTGGACGCGGACGGTCGCGCGGCCGTCCAGCCGGTAGTGGTGGAAGGTGTAGGTGTGGCCGTCCTCGTCCGACAGCGTCCACCCGTCCAGGTTCACGCTCCGCCGGCTCGCGTTGGTGACCTCGACCCACTCCTGGTTCAGGTTGCGGTCGTAGCGGCTCGACGCGGGGTGCTGCACGCCGCCGATGGCCACCCGGGTGTGGTGGTGCCAGCCGTCGTGGCCGTGGTCGGCGGCCGAGGCGGGCAGGGCCACGGCACCTACGACGGCGGCCGCGGCGACGGCCGTTGCGGCGATACGGCGGGCGGTAACAGAAACGGACACGGGGTCCCCCTTTGAAGGGTCGTGCACACCTCGCCGCCCGCGGCCGGAGCCGCGGACAGGAGGTGCGGTGTGCTGGTGGCGACCGGTCGGCCGCACACCCACACCTTGCAGCCGGCCGCGGAGCCGGCCGGGCGAAACCTGGCTGCTGTTACGGTTCGCGCATATTCCTGTGACTCACGGCTGCAATGTCCATTTACGGACTGAATGAAGGTTTTCCCGCCAACTGAAGCGCCTCTGCCCGGCTACGTCCGAGGCCGCCTCCACGAAAGGGTGTAACAGCCAACCACGGCTCTGGCCAGGGCTTTCGTCAACGGCGGACGCCCGGTCCCTCGTAAGGGGCCGGGCGTCCGCGGGGGTGGGGCTCAGATCACGGCATGCTGTGGACGTGTGCCCCCACCGCGCTGGACCACGCGTTGCCGGAGCTCGCGTCCCAGTTGGTCGACCAGGTCATCGCGCCCCGCAGGTCGGGGTAGGTCCTGGCGGGCTTGAAGGAGCCGCAGCCGGTGCCCTGGGCGAGGCAGTCCAGGGCGTTGTTCACCACCGTGGGGGAGACGTAGCCGCTGCCCGCCCCGCTGGTGGACGCCGGGACGCCGAGGCCCACCTGGGACGGCGACAGGCCGCCCTGCAGCTGGATGCAGGCGAGCGCGGTGAGGAAGTCGACCGAGCCCTGCGCGTACACCTTGCCGTCGCAGCCCAGCATGGAACCGCTGTTGTAGTACTGCATGTTGACGACCGTGAGGATGTCCTTGATGTTCAGGGCCGTCTGGAAGTAGGAGTTCGAGGTCGACTGCATGTCGATCGTCTGCGGGGCCATCGTGATGATCAGCGAGGAGCCCGCCTTCGAGGACAGGGAGCGCAGCGCCTGCGTCATGTACGTCGCGTTCAGGCCGTTCTCCAGGTCGATGTCGACGCCGTCGAAGCCGTACGTCTGCATCAGGGAGTAGACGGAGTTCGCGAAGTTCGCCGCCGAGGTCGCGTCGTTGATCGACACCGTGCCGTTCTGGCCGCCGATGGAGACGACGACCTTCTTGCCGGCCGCCTGCTTGGCCTTGATGTCGGCCTTGAACTGGTCGACCGTGTAGCCGCCGAGGCCGGCCGAGTCCAGGTTGAAGGAGACCGCGCCCGGCGTGCCGGCCGCGTCCGCGAAGGCGACGGCGATGATGTCGTAGGCGGCCGGGACGTCCGACAGCTTCTGGACCTTCGCGCCGTTGTTGAAGTTCTGCCAGTAGCCGGTCACCGCGTGCTTGGGCAGCGTGCCGCCGCCTCCGCCCCCGCCCCCGGTGGCGGCCGTCGTCCCGCTCACGGCCGCCGACTTCGCGGACTCGCCCGCCGAGTTGGTCGCCGTGACCTGGAAGGAGTACGAGGTCGAGGCCGACAGCCCGGTCACGGTCGCCGAGGTCCCCGTCACCGCTGTCACCTTCGTGCCGTCGCGGTAGACGTTGTAGCCCGTCGCGCCCGGCACCGCGGACCAGGACAGGGACACCGACGACGAGGTCGTGCCGGAGACCGAGAGGCCGCCCGGCGCGGCCGGGACCGTGGGGGCCGGGTCGCCGCCACCGCCGCCGTCGGGGCCGTAGACCGAGACGTCGTCGGCGTAGTAGGCCGCCTGGCCGTACCAGCCGTGGGTGTAGACGGTGACGGAGGACGTGGAGGCGCCCGTCGTGAACGTCGTCGACAGCTGCTTCCAGGACGAGGAGTCCGGCGTCCAGGTCGAGACGTCCGTCGTGCCCGTGCCCGTCACGCCCAGGTAGGAGTAGCCGCCCTGCACCCAGGCGCTCAGCGTGTACGTCGAGTTCGGCTTGACCGCGACGGACTGGGTGCACTGGGCGTTGTCCTGCCCGGCCGGGGTCGCCTTCAGCGCGGCGGAGCCGGAGTGGACGGGCGAGGAGACGGTCGTGCCGCTGCCCGCCGTACAGGTCCAGTTGCCGAGGCCCGACTCGAAGCCGGCGTTCCTGACGTTGTTGACGTCCGCGGCCGACGCGGGGGCGGCGGCGAGGCCCGCGACCGAGAGGGCGAGGGCGGTGGCGGCGGACCACGTGGCGATCCGTCGTCTGCGGGGTCCGGGTATGCCTGATGCGCGGTCCACTGGTGCCTCCGGTGGGGGAGTCGGCGGGGAAGGGGAGGTGCTGGGGAGTCACGGGCGGTGGCCACCGCTGGCGTACAAGTTGGTCCAGACCAATTCGGCTGTCAAGAGGTCCAGACCAAAACCGCCCTCACTGTTCCGCTCAACCTGTCCGGATTTGGCGGTAGTTGTGACCGATGAGTTGCACACGAGCTACACAAACGCTGTTCTCCGGTCATTGGGCCGTGGTTACAGTGCTCAGGTAGTCACGCAACGAAGTCGTCCTGGCGCATTGGAGTCACACCGGTGGGCCGAAGGGTGTGAGGAGCGGGGAGCGGAGCGTGCCAACTGCCATTGCCGTGACCAGTGCCGACATGGCGCTGCCGGTGCAGGACGAACGGACCATGCCCGCCGTCGTGCTGCGCGACCTCGACCAGCGCCCCCTGGAGCACACCCTCACCGAACTGCACACGCTCGTCGAGCAGTACGGCTACGTCATCGTGCTGTGCTCACAGGCGACGCCGGAGCCGGTCGTGCGGCGGCTGTACACCCTGCGGTCCCTGCTGGAGAGCGACCGCGTCGCCCTCTTCCGGCCCGCACTGCCGCCGCTCGGCGTCGCCGTCCTCGCCCGGCAGCTGCGCCAGCTCGCCTCCTGCGACCTGAGCCCCGGCGTGCTCGCCTCCGCCGGACGCCTGCTCACCCACTACGTCCACGCCGGCGCCGTCCTCGGCTCGGTCGCCCGGCTCGACCGGGTCCCGGTGGGGCTCAAGGCACACGCCAAGTCCTGGGTGCCCGGCAGCCAGTTCGCCGTCGTCGCCCACCCCGAACCCCAGCTCGTCAAGGTGGCGCCCGGCGCCACCCTCAAGGGGCCCGAGTTCAGCACCTGGATGCTCGTCGCCAAGGGCCAGCTCCAGACCGACTGGCTCACCGGCCTCGCCAAGGAGTGGACCTCCCACGGGCTGCGCGAGACCCCGCTGCCCGCGGAGTCCGCCCGCTGGTGGGGAACCGGCCGCGTCGTCGAGTTCTGCAGCTACCTCGCCGACCTCTCGGTGCTGTACCAACTGGTCGCCTCCGTGCGGCAGTCCACCTGCCACTGGTGCGGCCTCGACGTCATCGGCGACCTCTGCGTCTTCTGCTCCGCCACGCCGCCCGCGCACGAGCCCGCCGCCCCCCGCGCGCTGGAACAGCGCACGCCCGCCTGACCCGCACCAAGGTGACCCACTTCCCGATCGACCGATTCCCCCAATGAGGTTGCACGGTTCATGAACTCCCGTCAGCGCCGCGGCGTGATACTCCTGATCCTGTCGGTCCTGTGCGCTCTCGGCGCGTTCGCCGGCGTGCTCTCCGTCGTCCACGACGTGCAGTCCAAGGTCGGACCCGAGGTCAGCGCCTACCGGGTCAGGTCCGACGTGAAGCCGTACACCGCGCTGAGCACCGGCCAGTTCGAGAAGATCAAGATGCCCGAACGCTGGCTGTCCGGGAACGCCGTCACCGACCTGAGGCAGATCCAGGGCAAGATCGCCGTGACCACCCTGCGCGCCGGATCACTGCTCCAGACCGACATGATCGTCGACCAGCCCGCCCTCCAGCCGGGCCAGCAGGAGGTCGCCATCATGATCGACGCGGCCACGGGCGTCGCGGGCAAGATCACGCCGGGCTCCCGCGTCAACGTCTACGCCACCTTCGAGGGGAAGAAGGACGGCGACCCCGACCAGTCGAAGATCATCGTCACCAACGCGCGCGTCCTCGACGTCGGCCACATCACCGCCCTCGACCCCGACCGCAGCAAGGACCAGCAGCAGCCCACCGAGGCCGTCCCCATCACCTTCGCGCTCTCCACCCTCGACGCCCAGCGCATCACCTACGCCGAGTCCTTCGCCCAGCGCGTCCGGCTCGCGCTGGTGGCACCCGGCGGCCAGACCAGCGTCCCGGACAAGGACCGCACCTACGAACTCGTGACGGACAAGTGAGAGGCGGCCATGCCCACCAGGATCCTCCCGGCCGGCGCGGACCCGGACGCCGTCCGCTCCCTCACCACCCTGCTCAGCCAGCTGCCCGACGCCGAACCGCAGCCGCCCGTAGGTGACTCCACCCAGCTCGTCGACACCCTCGCCCGGTCCGCCGCCGAGTCGGTGGACGAACTGCCCGAGGTGGTCGTCGTGCACGAGCGGATCGGCCCGGTCCCGGCGCTGGAGCTGATCCGCGAGGTCGCGCTGCGCTTCCCGGCCGTCGGCGTCATCCTCGTCACCACCGACGCGAGCCCCGGCCTGTTCGCCGCCGCCATGGACTCCGGCGCCCGCGGCCTGGTCTCGCTCCCGCTGTCGTACGAGGAACTCGCCAGCCGGGTCCAGGCGGTCGCCCAGTGGTCCACCGGCGTACGGCGCCACCTCGGGCACGGCGCCGACGTGCTCGGCGGGGCCGGCGGCACGGTCGTCACGGTCAGCGGCGCCAAGGGCGGCGTCGGCGCCACCGTCACGGCCGTCCAGCTCGCGCTCGCCGCCCAGGCCTCCGGCCGCGCCACCGCCCTGGTCGACCTCGACCTCCAGACCGGCGACGTCGCCTCCTACCTGGACGTCCAGTTCCGCCGCTCGGTCGTCGACCTCGCCACCATCACCGACATCTCGCACCGGGTCCTCGCCGACGCCGTCTTCCGGCACGACACCGGCCTCACCCTGCTCCTCGCCCCCGCCGAGGGCGAGCGCGGCGAGGAGGTCACCGACCGCGCCGCCCGCCAGGTCGTCAGCGCCCTGCGCTCGCGGTACGAGGTGGTCGTGGTCGACTGCGGCGCCCAGCTCGGCGGTGCGAGCGCGGCGGCCGTCGAGATGGCCGACACCGCCCTGCTGGTGACCACCCCGGACGTGGTCGCCGTACGCGCCGCCAAACGGACCGTGCGCATGTGGGACCGGCTGCAGATCCGCAAGGCCGAGGAGACGACGGTGATCGTCAACCGCCACTCCCGCGCCACCGAGATCCAGCCGGCGCTGGTGCAGCGGATCACCGGCACCGCGGTGGCCCGCACCGCCGTGCCCGCCAACTTCAAGGAACTCCAGGGCGTCGTCGACGCGGGACGGCTGCACGAACTGGACAGCCGGAGCACGGTGAAACAGGCCCTGTGGGCGCTGGCCGGCGAGCTGGGGCTGGTCAAGGCGGCCGAGGGCGCGCACCGGAGCGGGGGCCGCGGCGCGGTCGGCTTCCGGCGGCGGAAGGAGTAGCGGCCGATGAGACGCCCGCGCGGGGACGACCGGGGGCAGGTCAGCATCGAACTCCTCGGGATGACACCCCTGATCGTGCTGACCCTGGTGCTCATGTGGCAGTGCGTGCTGGTGGGGTACGCCTACACGCTCGCGGGGAATGCTGCGGACGAGGGCGCACGGGCGGGGACGGCCGCGCCCCGCGGCGGCGCACGGCAGGCCGCGTGCGAGGCGGCCGCGCTCAAGCACCTGTCGGGGGCGTGGAAGGGGGGAGCGAAGGTGAAGTGCAGCCCTAGCGGCTATGTGACGGCCGACGTCGGCCTCAAGGTACCCGTCCTGTTCCCCGGCTCGATCGACTTCCCCGTCACGGTGCACGGCCACGCCGGCACCGTGGAGGAGGTGAAGGAGTGAGGCCGCGCGAGACACCGGCCGGGACACCGATCGGAACCCCGGCCGGGAAGTCGGCCGAGAGGCCGACCGGCGAGGTGCCCGCGACGCCGGCCGGGAAGCCGTACCGGCGCGCGCGACGCGACGCGGGCCAGGTCGCCATCGAGTACCTCGGGTTCATCCCGGTCCTGCTGATCGTCGGACTGGCCGGCTTCCAGATCGGGGCCGTCGCCTACGCGGCCGAGCAGGCCGGCACGGCGGCCCGGGCCGGAGCGCGCGCGGCCTCCCTGGGGCAGTCCCCCCAGGGGGCGTGCGCGCAGGCCGTCAGCGGGGGGCTCCACGTGACGTGCGGCCCGAGCGGGGGAGGGGACGACTCGGTCACCGTCACCGCCACCGTCTCCGTGCCCCAGATCGTCCCCGGCTGGTCCTTCGACCCGGTCCGGAAACAAGCCACCATGCCCCGTGACCACGGAGGAGCAGCGAACCCATGAGCCTGCGGGCACGCATCAGCACCCCCGAGGACCACGGCAGCCGGGGCGAGGACGGGCATCTGGTCGCCTCCTACCGGGCCAAGCTGCTGGAGGAGATCGACCTCGCCGAGATGAGCTCCCTGGCCGCCGCCGAGCGCCGCGCGCGCCTGGAGCGGGTCCTCGGGCACATCATCAGCCGCGAGGGCCCGGTGCTCTCCACCGTCGAACGCTCCCAGCTCATCCGCCGCGTGGTGGACGAGGCCCTGGGCCTCGGCATCCTGGAACCGCTGCTCGAGGACGCCTCGATCACCGAGATCATGGTCAACGGACCCGACGCGATCTTCGTCGAACGCGGTGGCCGCGTCGAGCAGTTGCCGCTGCGTTTCGTCTCCGCCGACCAGCTCATGCAGACCATCGAGCGGATCGTGTCGACCGTCAACCGGCGCGTCGACGAGTCGAACCCGATGGTCGACGCCCGCCTGCCCTCCGGCGAGCGCGTCAACGTCATCATCCCGCCGCTGTCACTGACCGGCCCCACCCTCACCATCCGCCGCTTCCCGCGCTCCTTCACCCTCCAGGAGCTGATCGGCTTCGGCTCGCTCGACGAGCGGATGGTGTTCCTGCTGGCCGGTCTCGTGCAGGCCAAGTTCAACATCATCGTCTCGGGGGCCACCGGCACCGGCAAGACGACCCTGCTCAACGCGCTCTCCGGGCTCATCCCCGCGCACGAGCGCATCATCACCATCGAGGACTCCGCCGAACTCCAGCTCCAGCAGACCCACGTGGTCCGGCTGGAGTCACGGCCGCCCAACGTGGAGGGCAAGGGCCAGGTCACCATCCGCGACCTGGTGCGCAACTCGCTGCGCATGCGGCCCGACCGCATCGTGGTCGGCGAGGTCCGCGGCGGCGAGTCCCTCGACATGCTGCAGGCCATGTCCACGGGCCACGACGGCTCGCTCGCCACCGTCCACGCCAACAGCGCCGAGGACGCCCTCACCCGGCTCCAGACCCTGGCCTCCATGTCCGACGTCGAGGTGCCCTTCGTCGCCCTGCACGACCAGATCAACAGCGCCGTCGACGTCCTCGTGCAGCTCACCCGGTTCGCCGACGGCGCCCGCCGGATCACCGAGATCGCCGTGCTCGACAGCCACGGCGGGGAGCCGTACCGGCTGGTGACGGTGGCCCGCTTCCTCGCCCAGCCGCTGACCCACGACGGCCGGGTGTACGGCACCTTCGAGTACTTCCCGCTCCCACGCCGGACCGCCGACCGCCTGTACATGGCGGGGCAGCCCGTCCCGCAGGCGTTCGGTGTCGCCCGCACCGCGGACCAGCTCGCCACCCGAGAAGCCAGGTAGGCCACCCCATGGAACTCCACGACCTCGTCCGGCTGACCACCGGTGTCGCGCTGCTGACCTGCGTCCTGGCGGTCGTCGGTGTGCACGTCTACGCCTCGGGCCGGGCCCAGCGGGCCGCGCTGATCGACCGCCTCTCGCACACCGGCACCGTCCCGGGCGGCGGCCGCCGGCGCCGCTTCAGCGACCTGGACCGCCGGCTGCGCCGTACGGCGCTCGGCCGGAAGCTGGAACTGCGACTGGCGGCCACCGGCCTTGACGTCACCCCGGGCGAGTTCTTCGTCTACATGCTCGCCGCGGTGGCCGCGCTGTGGCTGATCGGCCAGGCCACCCTGGCCCCCTTCTTCGGCCCGCTCGCCGGCCTGCTCGGCATCTGGGCGTCCGTCCAGTTCCTCAACTGGCAGCGGCAGAAACGCATCGAGCGCTTCATCAACCAACTCCCCGAACTGGCCCGCATCCTGGCCAACGCCACCCAGGCCGGCCTGGCCCTGCGCACCGCGATCGGCATGGCGGCCGAGGAGCTGGAGGCACCCGCCGGCGAGGAACTGGCCAAGGTCGCCGACCAGCTCGCCATCGGCCACTCCATGGACGACGCGCTCGGCGAACTCGCGGAACGGCTGCCGTCCCGCGAACTCGTCGTGCTCGTCACCACCCTGGTCCTCTCCAACCGGGCCGGCGGCCAGGTGGTCGGCGCGCTCCGCAACCTCACCGAGACCCTGGAGGAGCGCAAGGAGACCCGGCGTGAGGTCCGCACCCAGCTGTCCCAGGTGACCATGACGTCGTACGCCGTGCCCGTCCTCGGCATCGGCGCCCTGTTCCTCATGAACGGGGTCAAGGACGGCGCCCTGGAACGCATGACCGGCTCACCCGTCGGCCAGGCCTGCGTGGTCATCGCGTTCGCCCTGTACGCCGTCGGCTTCGTGCTCATCCGCCGGATGAGCCGGATCGACGTGTGAGGAGGCTGCACCGATGGCATTCCTGCTCGCCCTGCTGACGGGCCTCGGCGTCTGGGGCGCCTTCGCCGGCGTCCGGATGTACCGCGCGGACGCGAAACTCCCCGGCGACCTGGCGATCGCCCTCGAGGTCGGCGCCACCCGCACCGGCGCCGTGGACTCGGTGATCGACCGCATGGGCATGCGGTACGCCCCCGCCGTGCTGCGGCTGATGGGCCCGCGCCTCGTGGCCAGGTACCGGCGCCGGATCGACCTCGCGGGCAACCCCGGCGGCCTGACCATCGACCGGTACGCGGCCCGGCGCGCGGTGTACGGGGCGCTCGGCGGCGTCGGCTTCCTCGTCTTCCTGCTGCGCGGCCAGTGGTTCGTGGCCCTGCTGCTGCTCCTGTTCGGGGCGTTCTGGACGGAGGTCGGCATCTGGTCGGCGATCCGCGTCCGCAAGGACGTGATCGAACGGACCCTGCCCGACTTCCTCGACGTGCTCGCGGTGGTGGTCAGCGCGGGACTCGGCTTCCGCCAGGCCCTGGACCGGGTCGCCACGCGCTACGAGGGCCCCTGGGCCGACGAACTGCGCATCACCCTGCGCCAGATGGACCTCGGCATGAGCCGCCGCCAGGCCTTCGCGGAACTGCGCCGGCGCAACGACTCCGAGCAGGTGGCGATGTTCGTGACGGCGCTGCAGCAGGGGGAGGAGCTCGGCGCCCCCATCGTGGACACCCTGGTCGCGCTGGCCAAGGACATGCGCCGCACGGACGCCCAGAACGCCCGCCGCAAGGCCGCCCGCGCGGTCCCCAAGGCCACCTTGATGATCACCACGTTCATGGTCCCCGGCACGATGCTCCTGCTGGGCGCCGGTCTGCTGCTGGGCTCCGGCGTGGACTTCGGCTCGCTCACGGGGAAGTGAGCGCCCGATGACGACGATGGGAGCGACCGGACCGGGCCGGCGGCTGTCCCTCCGGGTCCCCCTGCGGGACGCGGCGCGGGCCGCGTGGCGCGCGTCGGCCGCCCACCTGCGCGGGTCACGGGCGGCCTTACCGGGACGGGGCCGCGGACAGGCGGAACGGCCGGGGGAGCGGCCGGGGCGGGGGGAGCGGCGGGCACCGGGGCCGGACGGGACGGCCGGGTCCGTCCCGCCGGTGACGGAGGCGGCCGCCGGAGTGCTCCCCGAGCCCTCCGAGAAGCTCCAGCTCCGCGCCCTGCAGGCGATGTGCCGTCAGGTCTTCGGCTTCCGGCTCGCGATGATCGTCCTCGCGGCCCCCGCCGCGCTGCTCAACGCCGCCCCCGGACTGGGCGTCCGTCTGGTCGGCGGCGCGGTCGTCGTCACCTTCATGGTGTCCTACGTCCTGTTCCGCGACTGGGAACGCTTCGGGCCCCTCCTCCTGCGCCACCCCACCCTGCTCGCGGCCGACACCCTCGTCGCCTCGCTGCTGCTGGTCTCGGCGGGCCCGGACACCACCCTCGCCTACGTCAGCGTCTGCACCCCGCTGCTGGCGGGCCTGGTCTACAGCTGGCGGGGCGCGGCCTGCTTCGCCTCGCTGCAGTCCCTGATCCTGCTCCTGGTGCACACCACCCTGAAGCCGGACGGCCGGCCCGGCGTGGCGGAGTCCCTGCTCCTGCCCGGCCTGTGCGTCATCGCCGGAGCCATGGGCTCGACCCTGCGCGGCCTGATGCTCCGCTTCGGTGCGGCCACCCAGGCGCTGACGGCCGTCCAGGCCCGGCTGGCGGCGACCGAGGCGGTGCACGCCGAACGGGCTCGCCTGGCCCGGGAGATGCACGACTCGGTGGCCAAGACCCTGTACGGGGTCGCCCTCGCCGCCGACGGCCTGGCCACGACCGCGTCCGCCGAGGCCCCCGACCCGGCCCGGGTCCGGCAGCAGGCCGACCTGGTGTCCCGCTCGGCCCGCAGGGCCGCGGCCGAGTCCCGCGCCCTGCTGGAGGACCTGCGGCGGGAGGAGGACCCGGCCCGCCCGGTGGACGTCTGGACCGAACTGACCGCACGGGCGGACGACTTCTCCGCGCGCACCGGACTGCCGGCCGTCTGCCGCCGCACCGGCGACGCACACCTGCCGCTCGTCGCCCCCGCCCCGGCCCGCCATCTGCTGGCCATCGCCGCCGAGGCACTGGAGAACGTCTCCCGGCACGCCCGGGCGACCCGTGTCGAGCTGACCGCCGGGGTCCACGGCGACCAGCTCTGCCTGACCGTCCACGACGACGGCGACGGCCTGCCCCCGGACACCACCCTGGAACGGCTGCGCCACGGGGGTCACTTCGGCCTGCTGGGCATGGTCGAGCGGGCCGCCTCGGCCGGGGCGCGCATCCGCGTCGGCCGGGGGGAGCACGAGCGGGGCACGGAGGTCCGCGTGGACCTGCCCCTGCGGGTGGCGGCACCCGGCACCCCGGCCGGCCCGGCCGGCCCGACCGTCCTGTCCAGGTCCGCGGACTCCCGAGAGGAGAACCCTGATGCGGCAACCCCGTGAGACGGACCCCGGCTTCCCGGGCGGTCCGGACAGCCCGGACCGCCCGGACTCCGACGGCTACGGCTTCCCGCCACCGGCCGCCACGGCCCCGCTGCGCCTGGTGGTGGCCGACGACAACCCCGTCGTCCGCGCGGGCCTGACGGCCCTGCTGTCCGGCCGTGCCGACACCACGGTGGTCGCCGAGGCGGCGGACGGCCGGGAGGCGTACGAGGCCGCGCTGCTCCACCGGCCCGACGTCGTCCTGCTCGACGTCCGCATGCCCGGCGTCGACGGAATCTCGGCATTGCCGCACCTGGTCCGGCTGGCCCCGGTCATGATGCTCACCTACAGCCACGAGACGGAGACGGTGCGGGAGGCGCTGCGACGGGGGGCGGGGGGCTATCTGGTGCACGGCGAGTTCACGGCGGAGCAGCTGGTGAGGGCGGTGCACGACGTCCGGGAGGGCCGGCCGCACGTGACGCCGGGTGCGGCGAAGGCGTTGATCCCGCAGATCCAGGCGAGTGCATCTGCACATGGCAGTGGTGAACTCTCCGGTAGTTTAGGCGGAATTCCACCCCAAAACCTTTCGCAACTGCAATCCGATGTGGGACAGTCGTTCCGGTCACGGTTCCAACTGAGCAGCAGAGAGGCGGAGATCATGGACCTCATCGCGTCCGGCATGACCAACCAGCAGATCGCCGCCACCTGCTTCATCAGCGAGAAGACGGTCAAGAACCACATCAACCGCATCTTCGCCAAGCTCCAGAGCACCACCAGGTCCCAGGCGGCCGCGAAATGGCTGGGGGTGGCCTGAGATGCCGGACAGGGGGAGGCGTTGGGTCCGGGAATGGGTCCTGGGGCCCTCTGGGGGGTGGGGGACCGGGTCCTACGGTTCCGGGGTCGGAAGCGAAGTCGGAGGGGAGCACCGTGAGCGATCTGTGGCTGAGGATGCTGGTTGCCATGCAGCGTCGGGTCAACGACAAGGGCCAGACGGCCGTCGAGTATCTGGGCATCATCGCTGTGGTGGTGGCGATCGTGCTGGCGATCACGGGTACGGACATCGGTCAGACGATCCTCGACAAGATCCAGGCGAAGATCCAAGAGATCACCTGATTCCTAGCCGTCGGTTCGGCGACGCAGGGCAGGCCTTCCCCATCTACATCACGGTGGTGGCGGGTCTGCTCTTTCTTGCGTTCGCCTACCTGGCTGTCGGGCAGGCCGCGGTGAATCGGAGTGGAGCGCAGACGGCAGCGGACGCGGCGGCGCTCGCGGCGGCCCAGAAAACGCGGGACCGGCTCGCTGACCAGTGGCTCGCCGACCTGCTCGACCCCACCAAGTGGCAGGACATCTTCGAGGGCAAGGACAGCGGCGACGACTGTGCCCGGGCGGCGCAACTGGCCACGGAGAACGACGCGGATCTGCGGTCCTGCAAGCCTGGTCCACTGCAGTACGAGGTGACAGTCCGGACCAACAAGTCAGTCGGTGACTCAGTCGTGCCGGGGACGGAAAGCATCCAGTCCACCGAGTCCGCAAAAGCCGTGATCGAGCCGCTGTGCGAGCCCCCGAGCGAAGACGCCGGGAAAGGCGCGCTGCCCCAACTCATCTGCAAGGACAGGAACTGGGACCTGAACCCGGACGACAGAGCCAGTCTGCCGGGCCCGGATGACCTTTTCGACGTCCACTTGGCCACGAACGACGAAGGATGAAGGAAGCGGAGCGATGAGCATTCAGTTCACTGCGAAGGCCCGCAGGGGGATGGTCGCATTGACCGCTGCGGCCTGCCTGGCCGTCGGAGTAGCTGGCTGTGGCGGTGGCGGCGACGACGGGAAGAAGCCGGAGGGGTCAGCCTCCGCGACGAAAAGCCACGGGTCCAAGCCCAGCGCTCAAGAAGGTCAGTCCGACGAGCCGTTGGCCGAGCTGAAGGGACCCAGCGGCCTACTTCTCTCGATCACTTCGGCTCAGCGAGACGCGGGCGGGTTCGTCACCGTGAACGGCGCGCTGAAGAACGACAGCGGGAGCGCCGCGATCATCCCGTCGAGCGTGCGGGGAAACGAGACCGAGATCATCAGGAACGGCAGTTCTCTGGGCGGCGCCACTCTCGTCGACTCCAAGGGGAAGAAGCGCTACTACGTCCTGCGTGACACAGATGGACGACCACTCACAACAACCGGACTGACGTCGCTGAAGCCCGGTGAGGAGACCCAGGTCTTCATGCAGTTCCCCGCCCCGCCCGCCGCCACGACCGAAGTCGACTTCCAGCTGCCCGGCTTCCCCACTGCCTCCATCCAGATCTCCGGGTGAGGCCGAAGTGACCACCACTCCCCGTCTCACCCTCACCCTCGCCACCGCGACCCTCCTCGTCCTCACCAACCTCTCGCTCGCCCGGGCCGACGGCGGACCCAGTGAGCCCCCGGGCACGGAGCCCTCCGCCACCGCGCCCGTGAAGATCGACCCCACCGACCCCGACCTCAAGCTGCCCGAGGGCGCCACCCTCGCGCAGCCCAAGGTGCTGGACATCAAGTCGGTCGTGGAGGACCAGAGCGGGGACGAGCGCCGGGAGGACACCAACGCGGACGTGACCTTCGCCCTCCAGGCCGAGGTGCTGTTCGGCAAGGACAGCGCCAAGCTCGGCGCCGAGGCGAAGGCGCGCATCGCGACGATCGCCGAGGAGATCAAGAAGCAGAACGCGACCCAGGTCCGCGTCTTCGGCTTCACCGACAACCTCGGCTCCTCCGCCCACGGCGACGTCCTGTCCAGGCAGCGCGCCAACGCCGTCCAGGCCGTCCTCGACCAGGACCTGAACGACCCCGACGTCACCTTCGAGGTACGGGGCTACGGCGAGCAGTACCCGATCGCCGACAACTCGACGGAAGAGGGCCGGAAGAAGAACCGACGGGTGGAGGTCAGCTTCCCGCGCACCGGTCAGTGAGCCGCGGGATCGCAGCGCCGGTCAGCCCGGCTCCACCGTCACCCGGACCCCCGCCCGCATCCCCCATCCCGCCATCGCCCCGGCGGTCGCCTCCAGCACGTGGCGGGAGCGGAGCCGGGGCAGGCCCAGGCGGCCGGGCGGCATCGTGCGCACGGCGATGACGGTCAGCCGGCGGTCGAGGTAGGCCACGTCGACGGGGATGCGCATGCCGAAGGTGTGCACGCTGCCCGCGGGGGAGAGCAGCAGCGCCCCCTCGACCTCGTCGCGGCCCAACAGGCCCCGGGTGCGCGCCCGGTAGGAGGCCGCGATCTCCAGGGGCACGGTGAGCGGGGCCCCGCCGTCGTCCGGATGGATCAGCAGACTCCCGTGACCGTCCCGCCATCGCGCCATGATTCCGGCACCTCCGCGAGGACCGTACCCACGGCACGCCGGGTGTAAAGGAGCGGGCGCCCGGGGGCCGTTGTCAGTGGCCGCTGCCACACTGCACGGCATGAGCGACGAGCGCCCCGACGTCGGCCTGCGGGTCGTCACGGAAGACGACCTGCCCGTCTTCCTCGGCCAGGAGCACGACCCCGAGGCGGTCCGGCGGTCGCGGTTCGCGCCCCGGCCGCGGGAGGCGTTCCTGCGGCACTGGCGGGAGCGGGTGCTCGGCGATCCCGACTGCCTGGTGCGGACCGTCGTCGCGGACGGGCGGACGGCCGGGCACGTCGTCTCGTGGACGCAGGGCGAGCGGCGGTTCGTCGGCTACTGGCTGGGGCGGCCGTACTGGGGCCGGGGCGTCGGCGGCCGGGCGCTCGGCCTCTTCCTGGAGCTGGACCGGGTACGGCCGCTGTACGCCGACCCGTTCGCCGGCAACACGGCCTCCGTGCGCCTGCTGGAGAAGCACGGCTTCGAGCGGGCGGGCACGGTCGGGCACGGCGCGGACGAGCACGTCCTGCTCGTCCTCGCGGGCTCCGAGGCCGGACCGGTCAGTCCGTAGCCCGGTCCGTGACCTGGTCCACGGCCGGACGGTGGTCGCCGGTCGCGCCGTCGATCAGCTCGCGCAGGATGTCCATGTGGCCGGTGTGCCGCGCGGTCTCCTCGATCATGTGGACCAGCGTCCAGCGCAGCGACACGGAACGGTCCTGCCAGGCCGGCCGGCCCCGCGCGTCCAGGGGCAGTTCGGTGATCGTGCGGTCGGCGGCGGCGCGGGCGCGGCCGTAGAAGGCGAGGATCCGCTCCGTGCTCTCGCCGGGGGCGATCCGCGTGTCCTCGCCCTGGTACGGGTCGAACCACAGGGGTTCCGCCTCGCGTCCGAAGGTCTCCACGAACCAGCCGTACTCGACCGAGCCCAGGTGCTTGACCAGGCCGAGCAGGGTGGTGCCGCTCGGCGTCATCGGCCGGCGCAGCTGCTCGTCGTCGAGTCCCTCCAGCTTCCAGAGCACGGCGTCCCGGTGCCGGTCCAGACTCGTGTGCAGGATGTGCTTCTCGTCAGGGGTGTCACCAGCGGCGCCGTCGGCGGCAGGGGTCGTCATGCGGCGGAAATTAGCAGGACCCGGTGACAGCGGGCTGCGACCATGGGGGACATGGCAGAGCAGCGTTCCTTCACGGACCTCGTCGCCGAGGGGGCCGCGGTGCCCACCGAGGGATGGGACTTCTCCTGGTTCGAGGGGCGGGCCACCGAGGCGCGGCCGTCGTGGGGGTACGCCCGGTCGGCGGGGGAGCGGCTGGCCCGCGCCGAGGCCGCGCTCGACGTCCAGACCGGGGGCGGCGAGGTGCTGGACTTCGCCCTGGGCCGGGCCGAGCCGGACCGGCCGGCGCTGGTCGCGGCCACGGAGGGCTGGCCGCCGAACGTGGCGAAGGCCACCGCCCTGCTGCGGCCGCGCGGTGTGGTGGTCGTCGCCGCGACCGACGACGAACCGCTGCCGTTCGCCGACGCGGCCTTCGACCTGGTCCTCAGCCGGCACCCGGTGCGCCCCCACTGGGACGAGATCGCCCGGGTGCTGCGGCCCGGCGGCACCTACTTCGCCCAGCACGTCGGGCCCGCCAGTGTGTTCGAGCTGGTCGAGTTCTTCCTGGGACCCCAGCCCGCGCAGGTGCGTGGCGCCCGCGACCCGGAGGACGAGCGGGCCGCGGCTCAGGCGGCCGGTCTGCGGGTGGTGGACCTGAGGGCGGAGCGGCTGCGGATGGAGTTCCGCGACATCGCCGCCGTCGTGCACTTCCTGCGCAAGGTGGTCTGGATGGTCCCCGGATTCACGGTTGAGGCGTACGCGCCGCGGCTGCGCGCGCTGCACGAGCGGATCGAGCGGGAGGGCCCCTTCGTGGCGCACAGCGCCCGGCATCTCCTCGACGTCCGGAAACCGACCCGCTGACGGGCCGCCAGGACGCCGGGACGGGCGCCGCCCGGTTCACCCGGGGTTCACCCGAAGTCTCCTCAGGGTATCCACATCGTTATCGGCGACGATGCACAGGCGCCTCACCTGTCACGTAGGTTCAGGCCAAGGTAATTCGCGCCAGCAAAACCGCGCGGGCGGCACCGCGCAGTGGAGGGGGCTGCGCGGTGCCGCGACGTCCCCGGAGCCGGTGGCGGAACCGTCAAGTCACCGTTCGCTCACCGGGTAGCCCGTCGGAGGGACCCCGGGACAACTCGCCGAGGCGTCCCCAAGACGGACCAAACCCTCTTGATCGTTCGCTATGGGGCCGGATCGCCTGGGAATCCGCTGTGAATCAGCCATGAGACACCCCTGAATGCACCATTCCGTGCACATCCCGGCGTCGCCGACCGATTCCGGAGAGTAGTTGTGGCACGCCGATGCACGCGCCGGCCCTCACGAAGGGTTATGGTGGAAACCCCCCCTCGGGCCGGTCCGTCTCCCCCCCACGGACCGGCCCGTTTTTTCTTCCTGGTCGCACCCTGCGAAGGCCCCGGAGCCTCGCCGGAGTAACCTCAAGCCCTGCGGGGACCACAACCGCGCCGTCTGGAGGGGCTCACCGTGAACCTGCGCGACAAGCTGCGCGGCCTGCTCGTCAGGCTCTACGCACGCCGGGTGGAAGGTCACCTGGACCACGCTCAGGTGCCCAAGCACATCGGCGTGATCATGGACGGCAACCGCCGCTGGGCCAAGGCCGCCGGCTCCACCACGGTCCACGGCCACCGGGCCGGCGCCGAGAAGATCGAGGAGTTCCTCGGCTGGTGCAGCGAGACCGACGTCGAGGTCGTCACCCTGTGGCTGCTGTCCACCGACAACTTCGACCGCCCGCAGGAGGAACTGGGCCCCCTGCTCGGCATCATCGAGGACGTCGTACGCACCCTCGCCGCCGACGGCCGCTGGCGGGTGCACCACGTCGGCACCCCCGACCTGCTGCCCGCGGGGATGCAGCGCACCCTCAAGGAGGCCGAGGAGGCCACCGCCCACGTCGACGGAATAATGGTCAACGTGGCCATCGGCTACGGCGGCCGCCAGGAGATCGCCGACGCCGTGCGCTCCATGCTCCTGGACGCCCGGGACAAGGGCGTCTCCCTGGACGACCTCGCCGACTCCGTCGACGTCGACATGATCGGCCGTCACCTCTACACCGGCGCCCAGCCCGACCCGGACCTGGTCATCCGCACCAGCGGCGAGCAGCGGCTGTCCGGATTCATGCTCTGGCAGACGGCCCACTCCGAGTACTACTTCTGCGAGGTCTTCTGGCCGGCCTTCCGCAAGGTGGACTTCCTGCGCGCGCTGCGCGACTACGCCGCCCGCCACCGCCGTTACGGCGGCTGAGCCGCACCCGGACACACCGGACGCCCCGTCGCCGACCGTGCGGCGGGGCGTGCCGTATACCCCGGTTGGGGCGGAAGTAACGACGAGTTCACCGTCGCGCTGTTGGCTGCTTCTGCATGGTGGCGCATGTTCGAGGGCATAAGCCAAGCAGGTCGACACCCGAACCACGGGTGTCGGATCTCAGCGGGCGGCACGGGGCCGTCCCGCCCGGGAGGCCCTTTGCACCAGCCCGACCGTGCGCTCACCGCACGGAAGCAGCCGCGGAGGCCCGGTGTCCGGCCCGCCTCGCGCGGGAGCCGGGTACCGGTCGCGATGCTCCCGCTCTCCCGGCCCGGCTTCCGTCTCGTCGCTCCCCGACCTCATCCGAGGGGGTACGTCCTTCCGTGGTGACCAGCGCAAAGCGCCGCATGCCAGACCGGCGCACCTATGTTCTCGACACCAGCGTCCTGCTGGCCGACCCGAACGCCCTGACCCGCTTCGACGAGCACGAGGTCGTGCTCCCCATCGTCGTGGTCACGGAACTGGAGGCCAAGCGGCACCATCCCGAACTCGGCTACTTCGCCCGCCAGGCCCTGCGCCTGCTGGACGACTACCGGGTGCGGAACGGCCGCCTCGACGCCCCCATCCCGATCGGGGAGCTGGGCGGGACCGTCCGGGTCGAGCTCAACCACTCGGACCCCAGCGTGCTGCCCAGCGGCTACCGCCTGGGGGACAACGACTCCCGCATCCTCGCGGTGGCCCGCAACCTGCAGGCGGAGGGGTTCGACGTCACCGTCGTCTCGAAGGACCTGCCCCTGCGGATCAAGGCGTCCTCCGTCGGCCTGCTGGCCGAGGAGTACCGCGCCGAACTCGCCATCACGGAGAACTCCGGCTGGACCGGAATGTCCGAACTGACGCTCCCCGGCGAGCAGGTGGACATCCTCTTCGAAGAGGGGCGCGTGCACGTCCCGGAGGCCTCGGACCTCCCCGTGCACACCGGCCTGACCATCCAGTCCGAACGCGGCAAGGCGCTCGGCCGGGTCACCGCCGACGGCAGCGTCCGCCTGGTGCGCGGCGACCGGGAGGCGTTCGGCATCAAGGGCCGCAGCGCCGAGCAGCGCATCGCGCTCGACCTGCTGCTCGACCCGGACGTCGGCATCGTCTCGATGGGCGGCCGGGCCGGCACCGGCAAGTCGGCGCTCGCGCTCTGCGCGGGCCTGGAGGCGGTCCTGGAGCGCCGCCAGCACCAGAAGGTGATGGTCTTCCGGCCGCTGTACGCGGTGGGCGGGCAGGAACTGGGCTATCTGCCGGGTTCCGAGGCGGAGAAGATGAGCCCCTGGGCGCAGGCCGTCTTCGACACGCTGTCCGCGGTCACCAGCCGCGAGGTCATCGAGGAGGTCACCGCGCGCGGCATGCTGGAGGTCCTGCCGCTGACCCACATCCGGGGCCGCTCCCTGCACGACGCGTTCGTCATCGTCGACGAGGCCCAGTCGCTGGAACGCAACGTCCTGCTGACCGTTCTGTCCCGGATCGGGGCGAACTCCCGTGTCGTCCTCACCCATGACGTGGCACAGCGGGACAATCTGCGGGTGGGGCGCTACGACGGGGTGGTCGCGGTCGTGGAGAAGCTGAAGGGGCACCCCCTCTTCGCGCACGTCACGCTGACGCGTTCCGAGAGGTCCCAGATTGCGGCGCTTGTGACCGAAATGCTGGAGGACGGACACATCTGACACGCCGGTGACACCCATCTGACCTACGGGTGACGTCCGTTGGCGCCGTCCGGCAAAGGCCAAGAGCCTAGCCGGGCGGCGCCTTCGCGTGTGGTGGTTTCCAGAAATCCCTGGCGGCAAACGAGGTGTGAGCTTTCACACGCAACACAGAATTGCCACCCGGCGTCGGATTACGGCAGAGTCTCATTCCTGTCAGGCCCCGCATACGACACACCTGTACCCCCAGCGGTACGGCACCACCGAGGCACCGCCTTCAACTCCATAGCGTCGTCGTATGCCGCCCGAGCACCATGCGGCGCTCCCCACTGGGGAGTTGCCCACCGGGCCCGCGCCTCCCGTGACCCCGCAGTTGGGAGGCCAGTGTCAGGGGGCACGATTGCGTCCGCCAGGGTCACCGAAGCGGGCGATGCTGGAAGGAAACCGTGTGAGCCGGATTTCGGTCCGGGGACTGGCAGTGGCCTCGGCCACCGCGGTCACCGCTGTCGGAAGCGTCGTCGGTGTTGCCTCGGGCAGCACCGCGCAGCCCAACGACGCCGAGGCGACGGCAGCCGACACCACGCTCCTCGCGGACATACCCGTAGGTGAGCAGGCGCAGGTCCAGACCGCGTCCCTGACGCAGCAGGCCGACGCGCAGGCCATCGCCGCGGACGCGAGCGCCAAGAAGGATGCCGAGGCCGCCGCCCGCAAGGCAGCCGCCGAAACCGCCATCGCCAAGAAGGAGGCCGCACAGAAGGCCGCCAAGGAGGCGAAGGAGCGCGCCGCGGCGAAGGCCACGGCAACCACCCGCTCCACCCGTGACACCTCCAGCTTCCCCGTGCAGGGCAGCTACACCGTCGCGCAGATCCAGGCGATGGCCAGCCAGATGGTGGGCGCCGGCCAGTTCCAGTGCTTCAGCAACATCGTGGACCACGAGTCCAGCTGGAACTACCGTGCCGTCAACGCCTCCTCCGGCGCCTACGGACTCTTCCAGGCCCTGCCGGGCTCCAAGATGTCCTCCGTCGGTGCCGACTGGCAGACCAACCCGGCCACGCAGATCAAGTGGGGCCTCAACTACATGAACAGCCGGTACGGCAGCCCTTGCCAGGCCTGGTCGTTCTGGCAGGCCAACCACTGGTACTAGGCCGCCCGGTCGCAACCCGACCTCGCGAAGCCCCTCCCCGTCCCAAGGGGAGGGGCTTTCGCGTTGTACGGTCGTATGCGAACGACTCCCGGGGCAGGAGTGGCGTACACCCGGGACGCGGGGGAAGAGGACGAAGCATGTCGCGAGTGCCAGGGTGGCTCGGCCGGCTCGGTGCCGGTCTGACGGAGATGAGCGAGCGCCTTGACGAGCGCCGCGCCGAGGTGGACCAGGACGAGGGGCCGGCACCGGCCCCCGCCCGCCGGACCGCCGATCCGGTGGTGCCCGCACCCCGGCCGGCCGCGCCGGCCGGCCCCCGCCCCGACCCCGCCCAGGCGGTGCCCTGGGGTGTGCGGGTCGCCGCCGAGGCCGGCTGGCGGCTGCTGGTCCTGGCCGGCACCGTGTGGGTCCTCATGCGGGTCATCAGCGCCGTGCAGCTGGTGGTCTTCGCCTTCGTCATCGCCCTGCTGGTCACCGCGCTGCTCCAGCCGACGGTCGCCCGGCTCACCCGGCGCGGGGTGCCGCGCGGTCCGGCCACCGCGCTGACCGCCATCCTCGGCTTCGTCGTCATCGGCCTGATGGGCTGGTTCGTGACCTGGCAGGTCATGGAGAACATCGACACGCTCTCCAACCAGATCCAGAACGGCATCGACGACCTGCGCAACTGGCTGCTGAAGAGCCCCTTCCACGTCACCGACAAGCAGATCAACCAGATCGCCAAGAACCTGCGCGAGGCCATCGGCGCCAACACCGACCAGATAACGTCGGCGGGTCTCGAGGGAGTCCAGGTCGTCGTCGAGGCGCTGACCGGCATCCTGCTGGTGTTCTTCTCGACGCTGTTCCTGCTCTACGACGGCGAGCGCATCTGGCAGTGGTTCCTGAAGCTGGTGCCCTCGGCGGCCCGGCCGGGCGTGGCCGGGGCGGGCCCGCGCGCCTGGCGGACCCTGACGGCCTACGTCCGGGGCACGGTCCTGGTCGCCCTGATCGACGCCGTCTTCATCGGCATCGGCATCTACTTCCTCGACGTGCCGATGGCCGTCCCGCTGGCCGTCTTCATCTTCCTGTTCTCCTTCATCCCCCTGGTCGGCGCGGTCGCCTCCGGTGCGCTGGCGGTGATCGTGGCGCTGGTGACCCAGGGTGTCTTCACGGCCGTGATGACGCTCGTCGTGGTCCTCGCCGTCCAGCAGATCGAGGGCCATGTGCTGCAGCCGTTCATCCTCGGCCGCGCGGTCCGCGTCCACCCGCTGGCCGTGGTCCTCACGGTGGCGGCCGGCGGCATGGTGGCCGGCATCGGCGGCGCGGTGGTGGCGGTACCGCTGGTGGCGGTGACGAACACGGTGGTGGGCTATCTGCGGCAGTACTCGCTGGAGGCCCAGCAGCCGCAGTCACCGCCCGAGCCGGCCGACGAGGTGGTCCCCGTCGCCGTCGCGGAGGAGAACGCGCAGGACCCCGCCCACGAGGTGTGAGCGGGGTCCCGGGGAACCACGGCCGTAGTACTACTCGGCGAGGACGGCCTCGGCGTCCAGGGTGACGCCGACCGCCTGGACCACGGAAGCGATCTTGAACGCCTCCTGGACCACCTCGCGCTCGACGCCGGCCTTGCGCAGCACCTGCTCGTGCGAGTCGAGGCACATGCCGCAGCCGTTGATCGCGGAGACCGCGAAGGACCACAGCTCGAAGTCGACCTTCTCGACACCGGGGTTGCCGATGACGTTCATCCGCAGGCCCGCGCGCAGGGTGCCGTACTCATGGTCCGACAGCAGGTGGCGGGTGCGGTAGAAGACGTTGTTCATCGCCATGACGGCGGCCGCGGCCTTGGCGGCGGTGTAGGCCTCGGGCGACAGGTTCGCCTTGGCCTCCGGCTCCAGCTCACGCAGCACGATCGGGGAGCGGGAGGCGATGGCGGTCGCCAGCACCGTGCCCCACAGCTGCTGCGCCGGCAGGTCGGAGTTGCCGATGACCGAGCCCAGGTTGAGCTTCAGGTCCTTGGCGTAGTCCGGGACGAGGGACTTCAGCGAGTCGAGCGACATGGGTCACTCACCGGCCAGCAGCGCGACCGGGTCGAGGGTCTCGTCGCCCTTGCTCCAGTTGCACGGGCAGAGCTCGTCGGTCTGCAGGGCGTCCAGGACCCGCAGGACCTCCTTGGGGTTACGGCCGACGGAGCCGGCGGTCACCATGGTGAACTGGATCTCGTTGTTCTGGTCGACGATGAAGACGGCGCGCTTGGCGAAGCCGTCCTCGCCCTCGATGCCCAGGTCGCGCATCAGCTCGTGCTTGGAGTCGGCCATCATCGGGAAGGGCAGGTCACGCAGGTCGTCGTGGTCCTTGCGCCAGGCGTGGTGGACGAACTCGGAGTCACCGGAGAAGCCGAGGACCTGGGCGTCGCGGTCGGCGAACTCGTCGTTCAGCTTGCCGAACGCGGCGATCTCGGTCGGGCACACGAAGGTGAAGTCCTTGGGCCAGGCGAACACGATCTTCCACTTGCCCTCGTAGGTCTTGTGGTTGATCGTCTCGAACTCCTTGCCCTTCTCCAGCGAGACGCAGGCGGTCAGTTCGAACTCGGGGAACTTGTCACCGACAGTGAGCACTTGCTCTCCTTGCAGCGAGGAAACGCCCTTTTTGGGGGATTTTTCCATTGGGTTGGACGCTGTCGATGTTGGCACAGGGTGCATTGATTAGTGAAATAGCTACACTCGGTCGAGTTGATCGGAGGTACCTATCAGTGACCATCAGTAGCGCAAAGCGGAGGCAGCCGAGCCTCGCGCAGCTGCGCGCCTTCGCCGCCGTGGCCGAGCACCTGCACTTCCGGGACGCGGCCGCCGCGATCGGCATGAGCCAGCCCGCGCTCTCCGGCGCGGTCTCCGCGCTGGAGGAGACCCTGGGTGTGACCCTCCTCGAGCGTACGACGCGCAAGGTACTGCTCTCGCCCGCCGGCGAGCGGCTCGCGGTGCGGGCCAAGGCCGTGCTGGACGAGGTCGGGGCGCTGCTGGAGGAGGCCGAGGCGGTCCGCGCGCCGTTCACCGGTGCGCTGCGGCTCGGGGTGATCCCGACCGTCGCGCCCTACCTGCTGCCCACCGTGCTGCGGCTGGTGCACGAACGCTATCCGCACCTCGACCTCCAGGTGCACGAGGAGCAGACCGCGAGCCTCGTCGAGGGCCTGAACTCCGGCCGCCTCGACCTGCTGCTGCTCGCCGTCCCGCTCGGTGTCCCCGGTGTCACCGAACTCCCGCTTTTTGACGAGGACTTCGTGCTCGTCACCCCGCTGGACCACTGGCTCGGCGGCCGTGAGGGCATCCCGCGCGAAGCCCTGAAGGAGCTGAACCTGCTGCTCCTGGACGAGGGTCACTGCCTGCGCGACCAGGCGCTGGACATCTGCCGCGAGGCCGGGCGGGAGGACGCCCCGGTCACCACCACCGCCGCCGGGCTCTCCACCCTGGTGCAGCTGGTGGCGGGCGGCCTCGGCTGCACCCTGCTCCCGCGCACCGCCGTCAAGGTGGAGACCACCCGCAGCAGCCAGCTGCTCACCGGGTACTTCGCCGAACCCGCCCCGAGCCGCCGGATCGCCCTCGCCATGCGCACCGGCGCCGCCCGCGGCGCGGAGTACGGGCAGCTCGCCGAGGCGCTGCGCGAGGCCATGCGCCCGCTGCCGGTCCGGCTCCTCGGCACCGGCGCCTGAGAACCGGGTTCACGGCGGCGGCCGCAGCGACGACGGCCGGACGGGCCCCTCCCGCCGGGAGGGGCCCGTCCGGCTGTTCGGCGGGGGCGGGGCTACTCGGTGCGCAGGCCCTCCGGGCGCATCAGGCGCAGCAACGGAGGCATGCTGAGCAGGGTGACCGCGAGGACGACCGCCGCGCCGATGCCGGTCATCGTCAGCACCCCCGGCCAGTCGACGCTCACCGTCGCGCCCACCATCTTCAGCAGCACCGCGCCGAGCGTCAGTCCCACGACCCCCGCGAGCAGCAGGCCGAGCGCGATCGGGATGGCGGTCTGCCACAGCACCGACAGGCTCAGCGTGCGCCGGCGGGTGCCGAAGGCGACCAGCGCCGACAGCAGCTTCCTGCGCTCGCGCAACTGCTCCAGCTGGGAGACCAGCAGGCTCGCGCCGATCAGCGCCAGCACACAGGTGGCACCCACGAGCAGACCGGTGCGGATGGAGGTGAACTTGTCCGACTGCTCGGTGGCCGACCAGTCCATCGCGTCCGCCAGCGGGTCCACCCGGGCCGCCGTGTTGCGGACGTACTCGTGCGCGTCGGTCACCGACTCGTCGAGTGTCAGGTACGCCCGGGTGCTCATCGCACCGGTCAGCCGTCCGGGCATGGCGGCCGGGGTCAGCAGCAGGCCACTCGCGATGTTTCCGATCGGGCCGTCGACCGCGCGTGCCTGCTTCAGGCCGCCCGGCACCGTCCACAGCAGGTCCCGTCCCGGGGTCAGGCCGTTGCCCGTCTCGACGTGGAGCCTGCGGCCCGTCACCGCGAGCTTCTTGGTGTCGGCGTCCATCTGCCTGTCGCCGCCCGTGGCCACGAAGACGTCGCCGTCGTGGCAGGAGGGCAGCTTCGCCACCTCGCGCAGCGCGGCGCAGTCGCCGACGGTCGCGCTCGACGAGGTGTGCGGCCCGGCCCCGGTGGTCCAGGTGCTGTCGGCGATCTGGAGGTTGCCCAGCGCGGTGGCCTTGCGCACGCCCCGGGTAGCGGTGAAGTCCCGGCCGACCGGGGCGAGTGCGGTGCCCCGGGGGAGCTGGACCTCCATCTGGATGCGGTCGACGTCCTGTCCGGTGACCTTGGTGTAGTCGCCCTCGACGCCCGCGAACAGCATCTGCAGGGCGATCGCGCCGGCCACCGCCACCGCGATGCCGTTCACCAGGCGGGCCGCCGTGCCACTGCTCAACTGGAGCCTGCGCACCGCGAGCTGCCAGGCGACTCCGCCCTTGCCGAGCCGGCCCACCACGGCCTCGACGACCCACGGCAGCAGCGCGGTGACGCCGACGAGCAGCAGCAGCACGCCGCCGATCACCAGGTACTGGTTGAAGTCGCCGTTCGACCGGCCCTGGCCGATCATCGGGGCGAGCATGGCCAGTCCGCCGACCGGCAGCAGCAGCCGCCACCACAGCCGGCGCTTCGCGGGCTTGGCCGTACGGACCACGCCGAGCGGTTCGATGACCACTCCGCGCAGGGCGAGCAGGGTGACCAGCACCGCGGCCGCCGGGACCGTGACCGCGACCAGCGCGGCCAGCGCGGGTGTCGGGTTGAGGTAGCTCGGGAAGACGCTGACGCCGAGGATCTCCGCCGAGCCGGCGAGCTGCCGGCCGATCAGGAAGAAGACGGTGCCGAAGACCAGTCCGACCAGCGATCCGGCGAGGGCCTCGCCCGCCGCGATCCGACGGGTCATCCGGCTGTCGGAGCCGACCAGCCGCAGCGCCGCCAGCCTGCGGTCGCGCCGCTCGCCGCCGAACCGTACGGCCGCGGCGATGAACACGGCGACCGGCATCAGCAGCACCACGAACACGACGAGCACCAGCAGGATCAGCACCGGGTCGGTCTGCGAGGGCACCGCGTTCGGGTTGCCGAACTCGGTGATCCGGGCGGTCTGCCAGCCGTTGATGCGCGACGCCAGGTTCTTCGCGCCGGCGTAGTAGGCCAGTTCGTGCGAGCCGATGAGCCCGGGCTCGGCGATGGTGCCGACCACCCGGTAGGGCAGCCGGTCGCGCAGCAGTTTGCCGTCGGACGAGTCGAGCAGCCGCTTCAGGGCGGGGGAGACGACCATGTCGCCCGGCGCCGGGTAGCGGGTCAGGCCCGGGGCGAGCGGCGCGCGCGGTCCCTCGGGTTCCACCAGGCGGCCGCGGACGTCGGCGCCGCGGTAGGTCGAGTTGGCGTCCGCGATCACCAGGGTGTCGTCGCCCTTGGCCGTGTGCTCCCGGCTGTAGGTGTAGTCCAGGCGGGCCTGGTCGCGGTCGTGCCGGACGGCGAGGGCGCTGGGCAGGGCGGTCGTCAGCAGCAGCAGTGCGACGCCGAGTCCGACGCCGATCGCCGTGAGCAGCACCCGGGCCCAGCCCTCGCGGCCGCCGGTGAAGGCGAACCGGGCCCCCAGGGCCAGGTCCCTGGACCACTGGCGGACCTTCATATGGCCCGCTCCATGTCCCGGGACCTGCCGTCGCGTACGACGATCTCGCGGTCGGAGTAGGCCGCGACCCGTGCCTCGTGCGTGACGAGGACGACGGCGGCGTCGGTGGAGCGGGCCGCGTCGGTGAGCAGTTCCATGACCCGCTCGCCGTTGAGGGAGTCCAGCGCGCCGGTGGGCTCGTCGGCGAACAGCACCCGGGGCCCGGTGACCAGGCTGCGGGCCACCGCGACCCGCTGTCCCTGGCCGCCGGAGACCTCGCCGGGCCGCTTGCCCTTCAGGTCGTCGACCTCCAGGCGCTCCATCCAGCCCAGCGCCGCCTTCTCGGCGGCCTTGCGGGAGGTGCCGTTCAGCCGCAGCGGGAGCGCCACGTTCTCCACGCAGGTCAGCTCGGGGACGAGCTGGCCGAACTGGAAGACGAAGCCGAAGTCGCTGCGCCGCAGGGCGCTGCGCTCGGCGTCGCTCATGGTGGCCAGCTCGCGGCCGGCGTAGGTGATCGAGCCCGAGTCGGGCTGGACGATCCCGGCGAGGCAGTGCAGCAGCGTCGACTTGCCGGACCCGGAGGGGCCCATGACCGCGACGACCTCGCCGGGGTGGATGGAGAACCCGGCGCCGTCCAGGGCGAGCGTGGGGCCGTAGGCCTTGCGCAGGTCCTCGGCGACGAGCAGGGAACCGGGGGGAGGGGTCATCGGGCCACCTCCGCACGGAGCCTGTCCAGCCGGGCGGCGGTCAGTTCCAGCCAGCGCAGGTCGGCCTCCAGGTGGAACAGGGCGTGGTCGCAGACGAGCTGGTCCGCGAGGTCGCCCTTGCGCTTGCGGTCCGTCAGGATGCGCATGCTGCGCAGGTGCTCGGCGCGCTGGGTGTCGAGGATGTCGGCCGCGTCCCGGTGGGTGAGCAGCGCGAGGACGACCTTGGTGTACAGGGTCGACTGGAGGTACTCCTCCGGCTTCTCCGGGGTCGCGAGCCAGCGCGCCACGTCGGTGACGCCGGCGTCCGTGATGGCGTACCGCTTGCGGTCGGGGCCGCCACCGGCCTCGATCCCGTCGACCTCGACGAGCCCGTTCTTCAGCAGCCGGGACATCGTCGAGTAGACCTGGCCGTAGTGCAGGGGCCGGTCGTGACCGAACTTCTCGTCAAAGGCGCGCTTCAGGTCGTAACCGTGTCGCGGGCCGGACTCAAGGAGTCCCAGGAGGGTGTGACCGATGGACATGGCAGCACTCTACACACGGTGTATACGCACCATGTATACGCGGAGTGTGTAGCCCGTCGCGGCTGGTACGCGCCGCGGGTGCGGCCGGTACGACGGTGCAGGTGGGGGGCGATTGTCACGGTTCTGCGACAGGCGGCCGGCCCCGCCGCGGCAGCGGGCCGGTGTCCTTCGGCAGCCGCCCCGCGTCGGCCAGCGCCTTGCGCAGCAGGAACTCGATCTGGGCGTTGGCCGACCGCAGCTCGTCCCCGGCCCAGCGCGCCAGGGCCTCGTACACCTGCGGGTCGAGCCTCAGCAGCACCTGCTTGCGCTGCTGGGGCCGGCGCCGCCGGGCCGGGTCCGCGGGCGTGCCCTCGGCCGGGCCCTCGGGGGGAGTCGTCACTGGTAGAGCGTTCCGGTGTTCAGCACGGGCTGCGGGGCCCGGTCGCCGCACAGCACCACCATCAGGTTGGACACCATCGCCGCCTTCCGTTCGTCGTCCAGCTCCACGATGTCGCGCTCCGCGATCCGGGTGAGCGCGGCCTCCACCATGCCGACCGCGCCGTCCACGATCTGCCGCCGGGCCGCGACGACGGCGCCGGCCTGCTGGCGCTGGAGCATCGCCGAGGCGATCTCGGGAGCGTACGCGAGATGGGTGAACCGCGACTCGATGACACTCACCCCGGCCGCCTCCACGCGCGCCTGGAGCTCCACGGCCAGCTTCTCGGTGATCTCCTCGGCGTTGCCGCGCAGCGAGAGGCCGTCCTCCTCGTGGGCGTCGTAGGGGTACTCGATGGCGATGTGCCGGACCGCCGTCTCGGTCTGGGTGGCGACGAACTCGGCGAAGTCGTCCACCTCGAAGGTGGCCTGCGCGGTGTCCTGGACCTTCCACACCACGACCGCGGCCAGCTCGATCGGGTTGCCGTAGGCGTCGTTGACCTTCAGTACCGCGGTCTCGTGGTTGCGCACGCGGGTGGAGACGCGGGTGCGCGAGGTGAAGGGGTTCACCCAGCGCAGGCCGTCCTGCCGGATCGTGCCCCGGTAGCGGCCGAACAGCTGGACCACCCGGGCCTCGCCGGGGGCGACCGTGTTCAGGCCGCGCATCGCGATCACCGCGGCGAGGAAGACCAGGAAGCCGCCCGCGACGAACCCGCCCTCGGCACCCCCGGAGCCGGCCGCGGCGCCGGCGGCGAACAGGGCGGCGGCGACGCCGAGCCCCAGCAGGCCGAGCAGCAGGGCGAGCCCGCCGCCGATGCTGTGCGCCGGGAACTCCCGCACGCGGGGTGCGGGCATCTCGGGTACGTCGGCGGTCGCGGACGCGTCGTGTGCGGACATGGTGGGTCCCCCCGTTCTCGGAACATCTATCGTGCTTCTAGCTAAGTGATATCACTTTCGCTTGTCAAGCAACCCCGAACCCTCCCCAGCCGTCGGTTCCCTTGGGGTCGGGTGCTGATTGTCACGTCCGTAAAAGAGCGGATCGGACGCCCTTTGTCATATAGACGGGTGTTAGCTTTCGGAGCTGACCTCACGACGGAAGCGGAGCGTAGGGACCCATGGGACGAGCGGAAGAGAGACGAGCGCGGCAGCGCGGAGGCCACCGCGCGGCACCCAGGCGTTCCCCGTCCGCAGCCGCGGCGCCCGCGGCCGGCGCCAAGCCCGCCAAGGGCCGCATACGCAGGCTGTTCACCTGGAAGAAGATGCTCGGCACGTTCCTCGGACTGTGCCTGCTCGGCATCGGCGGCTTCGTCGTCCTGTACATGCTCGTCGACGTGCCCAAGGGCAACGCCGCCGCCCGCCAGCAGAGCAACATCTACAAGTACAGCGACGGCTCCGTCCTGGCCCGCGTCGGCACGGTCAACCGCGAGAGCGTCGACCTCGCCAAGGTGCCCAAGCCCGTCCAGCACACCTTCGTCGCGGCGGAGAACAAGACCTTCTACCACGACTCCGGGATCGACGTGAGGGGCCTGGCCCGCGGCCTGTTCAACACGGTCAGCGGCCACGGCACCCAGGGCGGCTCGACCATCACCCAGCAGTACGTGAAGAACTACTACCTGAACCAGGACCAGACGGTCACCCGCAAGCTCAAGGAGATGGTCATCTCCCTGAAGGTGGACCGCCGCCTGACCAAGGAGCAGATCCTCGCGGGCTACATCAACACCAGCTACTACGGCCGCAACGCCTACGGCATCCAGGCCGCCGCGCAGGCCTACTACCGCACCGACGCGAGCAAGCTCAGCGTCCAGCAGGGCGCCTACCTCGCCGCCCTGCTCCAGGCACCCAGCCAGTACGACTGGGCCGTCGCCGGACCCGTGGGCAAACGCCTGGTGCAGGAACGCTGGAACTACGTCCTGGACAACATGGTCAAGCAGAAGTGGCTGGACCCCACCGAGCGCCAGAACATGCAGTTCAAGGACGCCATCCCCGAGGACCCCAAGGGGACGCCCGGTGAGGAGGGCCAGAAGGGCTACCTGGTCCAGCTCGCCAACCAGCAGCTCGAACAGCAGCTGATGAGCGACGAGGGCATGTCCCGCTCCCAGGCGGAGTCCGCCGTGGTGGACCGCGGCTGGACCATCACCCTGAACATCGACAAGAAGCGGCAGAAGGCGCTGGAGCAGGCGGTCAAGTCACAGCTCACCAGCAAGCTGAACCCGAAGAAGCGCAAGGTCGACGGCAACGTCCAGGCCGGCGCCGTGTCCGTCGACCCCAAGACGGGCCGTGTCGTCGCCCTCTACGGCGGCCAGGACTACTTCAAGCACTACTTCAACAACGCCACCCGCCGCGACTACCAGCCCGCCTCCACGTTCAAGCCGGTCATCCTCGCCGCCGCGCTGGAGCACAACGCCACCACGCAGACCGGCAAGCCGATCAACGCCGGCACCCTCTACGACGGCACCAGCGGCCGCCAGGTCCTCGACCACGGCAGCAAGGTCGGCTTCGCCCCGCCCAACGAGGACCACGTCGACTACGGCCCCATCACCGTCCAGCGGGCCATGGACGAGTCCGTCAACTCCGTCTTCGCGCAGATGGGCGTCGACGTCGGCATGACCAAGGTCATGGACACCGCCAAGCAGCTCGGCATGGACACCGAGGGCATGCAGGCGGTGCCCGCCCAGACACTCGGCTCGATGGGCGCCAGCCCGCTGGAGATGGCCGGGATCTACGCCACGTTCGACAACCACGGCCACAAGGTCACCCCGTCCATCGTGAAGACGGCCGAGCAGAAGGACCGCTCGGTCCACATGCCCGACCCGATCGGCGACCAGGTGATCAGCCGGACCGCCGCCGACACGGTGACCTCCGTACTGACCGGCGTGGTCGACGACGGCACGGCCAAGACCTCCGTCGCGGCCAACCCGCTGCGCAACGGCCAGCAGGTGGCCGGCAAGACCGGCACCTCCGACGAGAACAAGTCCGCCTGGTTCACCGGCTACACCCCCGACCTGGTCACCTCCGTCGGCCTGTTCGGCGAGGACGGCAAGACCAGGTCCCACGTGAGCATGATGGGCGCCACCGGCCTGCTGCCCTACCCCGGCCGCGTCAACGGCGGCAGCTACCCGGCCCGGATCTGGGCCGAGTACACCTTCGGCGTCACCGAGCGGGCCAGGTTCGACCTGGACACCACCCAGGGCGCCGCGGTCGAGCCGACCGACACCCCGACGCTCAGCCGGACACCGTCCCAGAGCCCCTCGGACACCCCGAGCAGCAAGCCGCCGACGTCCACGTCCGCGTCCCCGTCCGGCACACCGTCCCGGACGCCGACCCGGACCCCGACGCAGACACCCAGCCAGACCCCGACCTCGCCATCCCCGACCACCGGGCAGCCGACGGACGGCGTCACCCAGGACCCGCTCAATCCCGGCAACACGGACAACCTCGGCCGCCAGTAGGCCACACACGAGAGGGGCCGCCCGAGGGAAACCCCCGGGCGGCCCCTCCCGCGCGCTCAGCCCCGGTTCAGCTCGAACCAGACCACCTTGCCGGTGCTCAGCCGGGTCGCACCCCAGCGCCGCGCCAGCCGGTTGACCAGGTACAGCCCGCGGCCGCCCTCGTCCGTGGCCCGCGCCTGCCGCAGCCGCGGCAGCTGCGGCACGTCGTCACCGACCTCGCAGCGCAACACATCGGTCCGCAGCAGCCGGAGCGTGACCGGCCGCGACGTGTACCGCACGGCGTTCGTCACCACCTCACTGACCAGCAACTCCACCGAGTCCGTCAGCTCCTCCATGCCCCAGCGGGCCAGCGCGCGCCGCGCCAGCCGACGGGCCTGCCCCGGAGCCGACACCTCCGGCTCCAGGGTCCAGTACGCCACATCGCTCGGCGCGATCCCGTGGAAACGGGCCGCGAGCAGCGCGATGTCGTCGTCCCGGTCACCCGGGCCGAGCATGTCCAGCACCTCGTCGCACAGCGCCTCCAGCGGCGGCGGGTGATCCGGGCCGGTCAACTGCGCCGTGGCCGCCAGCCGTTCGCGCAGCTGCTCTATCCCGGTCCACACGTCCCGCAGCCGGGACTCCACCAGACCGTCGGTGTACAGCAGCAGCGTCGCCCCGGCCGGCGCGTCCAGCTCCACCGCCTCGAAGTCGACCCCGCCCACCCCGATCGGCGCACCCGGCGGCACCCGCAGCACCTCGGCCCGGCCGCCCAGATGCAGCAGGACCGGCGGCGGATGACCCGCGTTGGCGATCGTGATGCGGTGCGTGACCGGGTCGTACACCGCGTACAGACAGGTCGCCATACGGTCGGTGCCCAGCCGCTGCGCCTGCTCGTCGAGGTGGTGCAGCACCTCCTGCGGCGGCAGGTCGAGGCCGGCGAGCGTCTGGGCCGTCGTACGCAACTGGCCCATGATCGCCGCCGACGTCATGGAGTGCCCCATGACGTCACCGACCACCAGCGCGACCCGGCTGCCGGGCAGCGGGATCGCGTCGTACCAGTCGCCGCCCACCCGCGCGGTCTCCGCCGCCGGCAGATAACGCGAGGCCAGCCGTACACCGGTCGGCCGGGGCAGGGTCTCGGGCAGCATCGTGCGCTGCAGCTCGTCGGCGATGTAGGCCTCCCGGCCGTACAGCACCGCCTTGTCGATGCCGAGCGCGCTGTGCGTGGCGAGCTGGGCGGCCACCAGCAGGTCGTCCGCCTCGAACGCGAGCCGCTCCGGACGGCGCAGGAACAGCGCCGCGCCGATCACCCGGCGCCGGCCGCGCAGCGGCGCGAGGATCGCGTGCTGCCCGCCCGGCACCACCGCCTCGCCGCCCTCACCGAGCAGCTCGGGCAGCGCGGCCCGCGCCGCGGGCGCGTCGGCGAACACCGGCCGCACCCCGCGCAGCACCTCGTTCAGCGCACCGCCCGGCCGCACCTCGCACAGCTCCGTCGTCAGCGACGACAGCTCCGACAGCCCCGAGGAGTCCGGCTCCGGCTCCGGGAACGGGGGCAGCGACAGGCCCTCGGTGTCCCGCTCGTCCGGTATCCGGTCGGTCCGGCGCAGCCGCAGCACCACCGGACCGGTGGGCCGCTCGTCACCCACCGGCAGCGGGTCGCGCAGATAGACCAGGATCGCGTCCGAGAACGTCGGCACCGTGGCCCGGCACAGACCCATCACGATCTCGTCCAGGTCTATGCCGCGGGCGATCCGCCGGGTGGCCGCGCCCACGAACCTGAGCCGGTCCCCGTCGCGCCGCATCGGCATCGGCCGCCCGGGCGGCAGACCCCGCCCGGTACGGCGTTCCTGACCGCCCGGCGTCCGCTCCTGCTCGGAGGCGGGCTGCGCCGGGATGGCCTCCGGCACGGGACGAGGACGGTGTTCCCCCACGCTCGAACTCGCGCGCGCGGGAGCCGTGCCCATCGTCTCGGCGGTGGCGGGCTGGGAGTGCTCCGGGCCGTTGACTGGGGGCTCCTTCCCCTTGTTCCCCTTGCCGCAGGGGGCGCTCGTCCCCGGACCGGCGGGTGTGCCGTCCGCGCGGGCCGCCTGGGCGGGTAAGGCCGGGTTGCCGAGCGATGCCGGGGCACGCAGCAGCGCCCCGCGGGCTTCCGCGGGGTCCGCGCCCGGCTGAGGGCGCTCGTAGGAGGAGGTGGGCTGCTCCGTCACGCGTGTCGAATCCGTCCGTCCGGGGCTGCGCGCCGGGCGCGCAGATGGTCCCGCCGAAATGCCGATACCCGGAATACGTGCCCCAGGAACGGAATTCCCGCGCGGTCAGAGGTCGTGCCTGTGCCACCGGCGGTCCCGTGCGGTCCCGCGGTGGTGTTGCCCTCGTACCCCTCGCTCACGTCCTGCCGCCCCTCGGTGACGTACGGTCAGACCCGGCAGATGCTCCGGGAGTTGCTTGGAAGCGCCCTTGCGGAGGACGATCCTACGGTTGTGGACCGGGGGCGCATCAAGGGTCTCATGAGGACACCTGCGCGGGTGTACGGTCCCAGTCCTCGGGGAGTGACGGTACTCCCCAGGAGGGGTCCGGGCGCCAGTCCTCCCAGCCGTCCGCGAACGGTGCGCCCCACGCCTCGATCACCTCCACCGCGTCCCGGCCCGCCGCCCGCACCCGCCCGGCGGTCCGCTCGTCCATCAGCCCGTCCCGCCGGGCCTGCGCGAACTCGTCCTCGTCCAGCCAGCGCCAACCGCGGTCCGGCTCGACCGCGATGTCCAGGAAGTAGTCCTCGGAGTCCACACCACCCTCCCAACGGGACAACGGCTGCTCAAGGTTGACGTACCAGTTCCTGAACCGCCAGCCCGGGTCCCAGAACAACCACACCGACCAGGGCCGGCCCGGTCTGGCCAGTTTCAGCACCCCCGTGCCGAACCACCGGTCCCGCTGCACCGTGCGCGGCGCGGTGTAGCGGGTCTCCAGCGGCTCCAGGTGCACGGCCCTGCCGTCGGCCAGCACCGGCTTCACGCACTCGGTGCCCGGCGCCATCCACACCGCGAGCAGTTCCGCGTCGTCCCGTACGACGGTGACGGGACGGGCGATGTGGAAGCGCGCCGAGGCGTTCTCCCGGTACCGCCACAGGATCCGCGTCCCGGGGGCCCAGTACGCCGGGGGTCCCGGTTCCGGTGCCGGGGCCGGCACCGCTCGTCTCGTCGCTCCGTCGTCCGCCATGGACAGATATTAGGTGCCGTACGCACACGACGCTGCGGCACCCGTCACGAACCGCGCCCGGGCCGCCGTCACGGGCGGGTCATCCGCAGGACGTCCAGCGCCTCGTCGAGCTGCTCCAGGGTGAGGTCGCCGCGCTCCACGTACCCGCCCTCCAGAACCACGTCACGGATCGTCCTGCGCTCGGCCAGCGACTTCTTGGCGACCTTCGCGGCCTCCTCGTAGCCGATGTACTTGTTCAGCGGCGTCACCACCGAGGGCGACGACTCGGCGTACTCACGGGCCCGTTCGCGGTCGGCGGTGATGCCGTCGACGGTCCGGTCCGCCAGCAGCCGGGAGACGGACGCGAGCAGCCGGACGGACTCCAGCACGTTCTTGGCGATGACCGGGAGCATGACGTTCAGCTCGAAGTTCCCGGAGGCGCCGGCGGTGGCGATGGTGGCGTCGTTGCCGATCACCTGGGCGGCCACCATGAGCACCGCCTCGGGGATCACCGGGTTGACCTTGCCCGGCATGATGGACGAGCCCGGCTGCAGATCGGGCAGCCGGATCTCGGCCAGCCCGGTGCGCGGCCCGGACGCCATCCACCGCAGGTCGTTGGCGATCTTCGTCAGGCCCACCGCGATGGTCCTGAGCTGCCCGCTGGTCTCCACGATGCCGTCCCGGGCACCCTGGGCCTCGAAGTGGTCCCTGGCCTCGGTGAGCGGCAGCCCGGTCGTCCGCGCGACCTCCCGGATCACCGCGGCCGAGAACCCGGGCGGCGTGTTGATCCCGGTTCCCACGGCCGTCCCGCCCAGCGGCAGCTCGGCCAGCCGGGGCAGCGAGGCGCGCAGCCGCTCCACGCCGTGCCGCACCTGGGCCGCGTACCCGCCGAACTCCTGCCCCAGCGTCACCGGGGTGGCGTCCATCAGGTGCGTCCGCCCGGACTTCACCACGTCCGCGAACTCCTCCGCCTTGCGGCCGAGGGCGGCGGCGAGGTGCTCCAGCGCCGGGATCAGGTCGTGGGTGACGGCGGCGGTCGCGGCGATGTGGATGGACGAGGGGAAGACGTCGTTGGACGACTGGGAGGCGTTGACGTGGTCGTTGGGGTGCACGTCACGGCCGAGCCGCTCACCGGCGAGGGTCGCGACGACCTCGTTGGTGTTCATGTTGGACGAGGTCCCGGACCCGGTCTGGAACACGTCCACCGGGAAGTGCTCGTCCCACCTGCCCTCGGCGACCTCCCCGGCCGCCTCCTGGATCGCCTCGGCGACGTCCTTGTCCAGCACGCCCAGCTCGGCGTTCACCTTCGCGGCGGCCGCCTTGATCCGGGCCAGGGCCTCGATGTGGGCCCGCTCCAGCCGCTGCCCGGACACCGGGAAGTTCTCGACGGCACGCTGCGTCTGCGCCCGCCACTTGGCATGGGCGGGCACCCGCACCTCACCCATGGAGTCGTGCTCGATCCGGTACCCGGCGCCGGTCTGGTCGTCTGTCATCTGCGACACCTCCCTGAAGGACAGCATCGCCGAGGCCCCGGCTGTTCCCACGACAGGCGGACGCGCGAGTCGGACGGTGGGAAGTCCTGACGTGCAGTCACCTCGACGGCGCTTCGGGGCGGTTCGACGGCCCCTGGGGTGGCGCGGCGGTGCCTCCGGGCCGCTCGACGGCCGCTCAGGGTGGCTCGGCGGTGCCTTACGACGGCTCGACGGCCGTTCAGGACGCTTCGGGGCGGTGGGCGAGGAAGAACGCCTGCCGGCCCTGCCGCGGCCGCTCGTGCGCGTCGGGCTCGCGGACCAGCCGCGCGTCCGCGACGAGGGTGGCCTCGCCCATCAGTCCCGCGACCAGCTCGGGGGGGGGCGTCCAGTAGACGTCGAGCGAGCCCCTCGTGACCGTACGCCCGCTCCAGGTGCCGGTGCCGTTCCCCGGCCTTGAAGGCGAGGAGCAGGTGACCGCCCGCGGCCAGCACCCGGCGGCACTCGGCGAATACGGTCGGCAACGACTCCGGCGGGGTGTGCACGGTCGAGTACCAGGCGACGATCCCGCCGAGCGTCCCGCTCTCCAGGCCGAGGGCGGTCATCGACCCCACGCCGAACCGGAGACCCGGGTGCGTCCGGCGGGCCACCGCGATTATCTCGGGGGAGAGGTCGACGCCGAACACGTCCACCCCGAGCGCGTGCAGGTGTGACGCGCCCAGGACCGCACCCGAGGTCGGCGACCGGGCCGCCACCCGGTGCCCGCACGAGCTTCTCGTAGGCGACGGCGACGGTGTCGTAGGCGGCACGGACCGCACGCAGACGGTCGGCTTCGGTCATGGACGAGGGCCCTGGTCCCGGTCTGTTCCATTCGGGGCGCGGACCGGGATCGACGTGAAGGTCGTTCGAGAAGTGAGGTTTCGAAAAGATTCAATCGACTTATTCAGCGCGCGGGAATCATTCGTACCCTGCAGGCATGATCAAGCACCCGAGGGTTCTGGGCACCGTCCGGCTCTCGATCCTCAAGGACGACACCACCAGTCCCGAGAAACAGAGGCACGCTGTCGAGCACTGGGCCTCAGGGCCGGCTGTCGACGGACGTATGGTCGGCTTCGCGGAGGACCTGGACGTGTCCGGTGCCCTGCACCCCTTCAAGCGGCCCGGTCTCGGGCCGTGGTTCTTGGAGCGGGCGGACGACTGGGATGTGCTGGCGGTATGGAAGCTGGACCGGCTCAGCCGAAAGGCCGGCCACTTCGCCGAGGTCCTCGAGTGGTGCCAGAAGCGCGGAAAGACCATCGTGTCCGTGACCGAGGGGATCGACATGGGCACCCCCATGGGCAAGATGTTCGCGCAGATCATCGCTGCCTTCGCCGAGGGCGAGCTGGACACCATCCGGGCGCGTGCGCTCTCGGGCTCTCGGGCTCGCAAGGCAAAGGGAGTGTGGATCGGAGGAGTCGAGCCGTTCGGGTACCGCTTCGAGCGGCAGGAGTGCGGCGGGAAGAAGCTCGCCCAAGACCCCGACTACGGGGCTCTGTTCCAGGAGATCGTCGAACGTCTGAAGGGCGACTGGTCGAGCTACAAGATCGCGGTCGATCTGAACAAGCGGGGTGTGCCGACCTGGAGGGACCACCTGCGCATCGTGAAGGGCGAGAAGCCGCGGGGTATCGAGTGGACGAGCAACGCCGTGCGAGTCGTCGTCATGAACCCGACGGTGGCCGGGATCTACACGTACAAGGGTGAGAACGTCGTCGACGAGAACGGCGAGCATGTCAGCATCACGGACCAGCCACTCATGGATTATGCCGAGTGGGCGGGTTTGGTCGCATCGCTCAAGAGCGACCGACCTGTTCGGCGGGCCACACCGTCGCGCTCGATGCTCGGGGGTGTCGCCGTGTGCCTGGAATGCGGCTCTCGCATGTCGTCCAACAAGAAAACGAAGCCGGACGGCCGAGTGCACCATTACTACGGGTGCAACGCGGTCAACACGGGAACATGCGACAAGCCTGGACGCATCCGCAGGGACGACCTGGACCAAGCAGTGGGCGTCTTCGTGGAGACCGTACTCGGCCCGTTGCCCGTCATGGAACGCGTGGGGAACGCGATCTCCCAGACCAAGGTAGAACTCGCTGAGGCCGAAGAGGTCCTCGACCGCTTGGAAGCCGACTACCTGGCCGGCCGCTTCAAGACGGATGTCCAGGTCGAGCGGTACTGGGGGCAGCACGAGTTCCAGTCCGCGAAGGTCGAGAGACTGCGGGCAGAGATCAAGGCCGCCGAGGACGCCCCCGGGTGGATCACCACGGGGCGCACCAACGCCGAGGAATGGGCCGCGAAGGATGACGAGCAGAAGCGAGTCTTCCTGCGGCGTCACGGGATCACGGTCCACGTCGGCCCGACGGAGGACGGTAACCGCAGGGTGGTTGTGAAGATGCCCGAAGTGGCAGAGATCCCCGAAGCGGTCGGTCTGCACGCTCCCGAGGGGTACCGGCGGGTGGAGCGGGAAGCGGAATACATTCTCCCTCGTCAGAGGGCTTACAAGCGGAAGTAGCCACCGTCGAAAACGGAGCTCGCCCCTGTCGGTCGGACCGGCAGGGGCGAGGGAAGCGCTCAGAGGCTCAGGTCACGCCTGGCGCACCGGGATGCTCGTGAACGTCGGCTGAGAGAGCCCCTCAGGGCTGAAGAAGTCGTTTCCCTTGTCGTCCACGACGATGAACGCCGGGAAGTCCTCGACCTCGATCTTCCAGACCGCCTCCATGCCGAGCTCCTCGTACTCGACGACCTCGACCTTCTTGATGCAGTCCTGGGCGAGGCGGGCGGCCGGGCCGCCGATGGAGCCGAGGTAGAAGCCGCCGTGCGCGTCGCACGCGTCGGTGACCTGCTTGGAGCGGTTGCCCTTGGCGAGCATCACCTTGGAGCCGCCCGCCGCCTGGAACTGCTCCACGTAGGAGTCCATGCGGCCGGCCGTCGTCGGGCCGAAGGAGCCGGAGGCGTAGCCCTCGGGGGTCTTCGCCGGGCCCGCGTAGTACACCGGGTGGTCCTTCAGGTACTGCGGCATCTCCTCGCCCGCGTCCAGCCGCTCCTTGATCTTGGCGTGCGCGATGTCGCGGGCCACGACCAGCGGGCCGGTCAGCGACAGGCGGGTCTTGACCGGGTACTTCGTCAGCTCGGCCAGGATCGTGTCCATCGGCTGGTTCAGGTCGATCCTCACCACGTCGGACGACTCGTCCAGGTGCTCGTCCGTGGTCTCCGGCAGGAACCGCGCCGGGTCCTTCTCCAGCTGCTCCAGGAAGACGCCCTCGGCCGTGATCTTCGCGACGGCCTGGCGGTCGGCCGAGCAGGAGACGGCGATGGCGACCGGGCAGGAGGCGCCGTGCCGGGGCAGGCGGACCACGCGCACGTCGTGGCAGAAGTACTTGCCGCCGAACTGGGCGCCGATGCCGATCTTCTGGGTCAGCTCGAAGACCTTCTCCTCCAGCTCCTTGTCCCGGAAGCCGTGGCCGAGCTCCGAGCCCTCGGCCGGGATCTCGTCCAGGTAGTGGGCGGAGGCGTACTTCGCGGTCTTCAGCGCGAACTCGGCGCTCGTGCCGCCGACGACGATCGCCAGGTGGTACGGCGGGCAGGCGGCCGTGCCGAGCGAACGGATCTTCTCCTCCAGGAACTTCATCATGGAGGCCTCGTTCAGGACGGCCTTCGTCTCCTGGTACAGGAAGGACTTGTTGGCCGAGCCGCCGCCCTTGGCCATGAACAGGAACTTGTAGGCGCCGCCGTCGGTGGCGTACAGCTCGATCTGGGCCGGCAGGTTGGAGCCGGTGTTCTTCTCCTCCCACATGGTGAGCGGAGCCATCTGCGAGTAGCGCAGGTTGAGGTTCAGGTACGCGTCGTAGATGCCGCGGCTCAGCGCCGCCTCGTCGCCGCCCTCGGTCAGCACGTTCTGGCCGCGCTTGCCCATGACGATGGCGGTGCCGGTGTCCTGGCACATGGGGAGCACGCCGGCGGCCGCGATGTTCGCGTTCTTCAGCAGGTCGAGCGCGACGAACTTGTCGTTGGGCGACGCCTCCGGGTCGTCGATGATCCGGCGGAGCTGGGCGAGGTGGGCGGGCCGCAGGTAGTGCTGGATGTCGTGGATCGCCTCTTCGGCCAGCTTGCGCAGCGCCTCCGGCTCCACCTTGAGGAACGTCCGGCCGTCCGGTCCCTCGACGGTGGACACGCCCTCCGAGGTCACCAGCCGGTACGGGGTGGTGTCCTCGCCCTGGGGAAGCAGATCGGTGTACGCGAACTCAGGCATCTCAGCCCATTCCTCACTCTGACGGACGGCTGCCCGTCGACGTCGGCGGGCCTCACCAGCCTAGAACCTGCCGTCGGCGCGGAACCTGTGAGGTAAGGCTCAGTTCCGGACGCATCGGGAACCGGGGGCGGGAAGGGGTGGGCCGGGGCGCGGGCCGGGGCGGCGGTGCGTGGCGGAAACGCGTGGTGGGGACACGCGGGTCGGCCGGACCCCTAGTCGCGATCTATCGCGTTTCGGTAAGCTGCCGTCGTGGACCTTCACAAGCACGCCCCAGCCCAGGACACGGCACCGCGTCTCGCCGAGCTGCGCGCCTCCGACGCCGACCGCGACCGCGTCGCCGACATCCTCCGCGAGGCCCTGGCCGAGGGCCGGCTGACCGCCGACGAGCACGCCGAGCGGATCGAGGCGGTGCTGCACGCCAAGACGGTCGGCGAGCTGGAGGTCTTCATCCGCGACCTGCCCGCGGCCCACCAGCGGGCCGCCGCCCCCGCGTACACCCCGGTGCCGCCCCGGCCCACGCCCGGCGCCGTCCCGGCCGAGGCCGACGCGAACGTGGTGGCCGTGCTCAGCGCGGCCTCGCGCCGGGGCCGCTGGCGCGCGGGGCGCCGGCTGCACGCCTACGCGGTGTTCGGCAGCGTCGAGATCGACCTCAGCGAGGCGATCTTCGAGTACCAGCAGGTGGTGATCAAGGCGGTCTCGGTCTTCGGGGACGTGCAGATCCGGGTCCCGGAGAACGTGTCGCTGCGCGGCACCGGCGGCGGGGTGCTGGGCAACTTCGAGGTGGACACGCTGGACTCGGTCGAGTCCGACGCGCCGGTGGTCTACGTCGACGGGTGGGCCGTGCTGGGCAACGTCGAGGCGCGTCCCCGGCGCGGCACGCGGGTGGCGGACATCCTCGACCGGGTCCAGGACAAGGTCGACCGGAAGCTGCGCAAACACCTGGGACGTTGACGGTCGCGAATCGGCCGGTGGCCGTGCGGGCCGCGCCCGGCGGTCGCGAGCGAGCGGGGGCGTGAACAAGCCGCCGCGCGCCTGCGGTTGGGAACGCAGTGCATAGGCGCGCGCACAGCGGGTAGGCCTTGCTGCATCGTCGCTCACTCGCGAAGCCGTCGTCAGGAGTAGACCGTGCTGCAACCGCCGCATTCGTCCCTGCAGGTCGCTGCCGTTCCGGCCCAGCGGGTGCCAGCGCGCGGCCGTGACCAAGACGCGCCCTGGCACACCGAGGCGGTGTGCCGGCGTGACGAGGCCGGCCTGTTCTTCGCTCCGTCGAAGGAACCGACGGCGGCCCGGCTGTCGCGCGAGGAGGCGGCCAAGCGCGTGTGCGCGCGCTGCCCCGTGATGGTGGAGTGCCGCGAGCACGCCCTGCTGCAGCCCGAGCCCTACGGGGTCTGGGGCGGTCTGACGGCGGCGGAGCGCCGGGTGGTCCTGGCGCGGCGGCGCAGGCGCGAGGTGGAGCTGAAGAAGGCGGCGCGGGCGACGGCGAACCGCATAGCCGGCTGAACACGACGAGGGGCGCCCTCCCCGCACGGAGGGCGCCCCTCGGTCCTGCCGGGCCCGGCCCGGGGTCGGGTCCGGGTCCGGGGCGCTACTTGGCCCGGTCGAAGTCGATCGCGCTGTAGGCCCGCAGCTTGCTCAGGCGGTGCTCGGAGTCGATCCGCCGTACCGTGCCGGACTTCGAGCGCATCACGATCGAGTCGGTGGTGGCGGTCTCGGACCGGTAGCGGACCCCGCGCATCAGCTCGCCGTCCGTGATGCCGGTGGCGACGAAGAACACGTTCTCGCCGGTGACCAGGTCCTCCGTGGTCAGGACCTTGTCCAGGTCGTGACCGGCGTCGACGGCGCGGGCGCGCTCCTCCTCGTCCTTCGGCCAGAGCTTGCCCTGGATGGTGCCGCCGAGGCACTTGACCGCGCAGGCCGAGATGATGCCCTCGGGGGTGCCGCCGACGCCGAGCAGCAGGTCGATGCCGGTGCCCTCGCGCAGCGCCAGGATGGAGCCGGCGACGTCGCCGTCGGAGATCAGTTTGATGCGGGCGCCGGTCTCCCGGATCTCCTTGATGATGCCCTCGTGGCGGGGGCGGTCGAGGATGACGACCGTGACGTCCTCGGGCGTGCGGCGCTTGGCCTTGGCGACCCGGCGGATGTTGACCGACACCGGGGCGTTGATGTCGACGAAGTCCGCGGCCTCGGGGCCGGTGACCAGCTTGTCCATGTAGAACACGGCGGACGGGTCGAACATGGCGCCGCGCTCGGCGGCGGCCAGGACGGCGATGGCGTTGGGCATGCCCTTGGCGGTCAGGGTGGTGCCGTCGATCGGGTCGACGGCGATGTCCACCTCGGGACCGGTGCCGTCGCCCACCTGCTCTCCGTTGAAGAGCATCGGGGCCTCGTCCTTCTCGCCCTCGCCGATGACGACGACGCCGTTCATCGAGACGGTGGAGACGAGGGTCCGCATGGCGCGCACGGCGGCGCCGTCGGCGCCGTTCTTGTCGCCGCGGCCGACCCAGCGGCCCGCGGCCATCGCCGCGGCTTCGGTCACCCGGACGAGTTCCAGAGCGAGGTTGCGATCGGGGGCCTCGGAGGGGACGTCAAGCTCGGACGGCAAGTGATGATGCTCGGTCATCGGAGCGCACCTTTCTGATACGACGACGGCCGGATGAGGGTGTTGAGGCCGACTCTATCGCTGGGCAGGCAAAATGAGCAGGGGACCCCACGGATGAGCGCTCCGTGCACCTGCGACCATAGAGGGCGTGGCAGGTTCGAACGGCAGGCAGAAGACGGTCCGGGACATGATCCTTTCCCTGGCCCTCATCGGGTTGGCGGCGGGGTTCATCTATCTCCTCGTCCCGCACGACGATCACGCTCCCGACATCAAGCGGGTCGACTACCGGGTCGAGCTGCTCACGGCACGGCGTGCCGCGAGTTATCCGGTGGTGGCACCGGAAGGTCTGCCGAGTACCTGGAAGGCGACCTCCGTACGCTTCCAGGGCGAGGAGTCCGACCGCTGGCACCTGGGCTTCCAGGATCCCGAGGGGCAGTACGTGCAGGTCGAGCAGTCCGCTCAGAAGCGGTCCGACTTCATCGACCAGGCCAGCCAGGGCGGCTCGGGCACCGGGCGGACCGAGCGGATCGGCGGCCGCACCTGGACGCGCTACACCGGCGGCCGGTACGACGCGCTGGTGCTGGAGGGCACCAAGGGTTCCACGACGGTGGTGGCGGGGACCGCCTCCTTCGACCGGCTGACGCAGATGGCGGCCGCGCTGAAGACGGGCTGACGCCCGCGGACGACGTGAAGAGGCCCCCGGCGATGCCGGGGGCCTCTTCACGTGCGTGGGGCGGCTCAGACGGTCGTGACGACGTCGTCGTAGGCCAGGCGCGGGGAGCGCGGGTGCCAGGCGTCCGGGCCCGGGCGGCCGATGTTGACGACCATCAGCGGGGTGTGGTCGTCGTCCAGGAACTCCTTCTGGACGCCGGCGAAGTCGAGACCGGTCATGGGGCCCGCGGCGAGGCCGGCGGCGCGGACGCCGATGATGAAGTACGCGGCCTGGAGGGCGGCGTTCATGCCGGCGGCGCTCTCCCGGACCGGGCGCTCGGAGAAGAAGAGGTCCTTGGCGGCCGGGAAGTGCGGGAGCAGGGTGGGCAGCTCCTCGTGGAACTCGTTGTCCGCGGAGAGGATCGCGACCAGCGGGGCGGTGGCGGTCTTGGGCCGGTTGCCCTCGGCCATGTGCCGCACCAGGCGCTCGCGGGCCTCGGGGGAGCGGACCAGGGTGATGCGCAGCGGCGACTGGTTGAAGGCGGTCGGGCCGTACTTGACCAGGTCGTAGATCGCCTGGACCTGCTCGTCGGTCACCGGCTCGTCGGTGAAGGTGTTCGCGGTGCGGGCCTCGCGGAACAGCAGGTCCTGGGCGGTGGGGTCAAGAACGAGAGACATGCGGGGACTTCCTCGTACGCACGGTGGGTCCGGGCAGCGCCGGACCGGCTTACGGCGACGACCTTACGGGAAAGATGTTCAACCTTCAACAAATGCCCTTCCGTGGCGGCGCACTCCCCGCTCCCGCTCCCGTGCTCACTCCCCCTTCTCGCCGGACTCCTCCTCGGCGAGAGCCGCGTCGAGGCGGGCCCGGGCACCCTCCAGCCACCGCCGGCACACCTTGGCGAGCTCCTCGCCGCGCTCCCACAGCGCCAGGGACTCCTCCAGCGTCGTACCGCCGGCCTCGAGGCGCCGCACGACCTCGATCAGCTCGTCCCGCGCCTGCTCGTACGAGAGCGCCTCATCCACCTTGCTGGTCATTCGTCCCACCCTAGACATCGACGTCGTCGACGGTATCGACACGGACAGTGAACTCGCCCTCGGCGACCCGCGCGCGCAGCGTCTCGCCGGCCGCCACCCCGGCCGGGTCGCGCACCACGTGCCCGTCCGCCCGCTGGAGCACCGCGTAGCCGCGCCGCAGCGTGGCGGCGGGCGACAGGGCCACCACGCGCGCGTGCGTGTGCGTCAGCTCCGAGTCGGCGCGGTCCAGCAGGTGCCCCAGGGTGCGCCGGCCACGGTCCAGCAGGGACGCCACGTGGTCCGCGCGCTCGTCGAGCATCCGGTGCGGGTCCTCCATGGACGGCCGCGCCAGCGCGTGCGCCAGACCCCGCTCCTCCCGCTCCACGGCCGCGTGCACACACCGCCGGGCCCGGTCCCGGAGCATCCGCACCCGCTCGAGCTCCTCGCCGACGTCCGGCACCACCTTCTTGGCCGCGTCGGTCGGCGTGGAGGCGCGCAGGTCGGCGACATGATCGAGCAGCGGGTTGTCCGGCTCGTGCCCGATGGCCGAGACCACCGGCGTACGGCACTCGGCCACGGCCCGCACGAGCTGCTCGTCGGAGAAGGGCAGCAGGTCCTCCACGCTGCCGCCGCCCCGGGCGACGACGATGACGTCCACGTCCTCCCGTGCGTCCAGCTCCTTGACGGCCTGGACCACCTGCGGGACGGCGTGCACGCCCTGCACGGCCACGTTGCGCACCTCGAAGCGGACGGCGGGCCAGCGGTGCCGGGCGTTCTCCAGCACGTCACGCTCGGCCGCGGAGGCACGGCCGCACACCAGCCCGATGAGCTGCGGCAGGAACGGCAGCGGCTTCTTGCGCTCCGGCGCGAACAGCCCCTCGGCCGCCAGCGCCTTCTTGAGCTGCTCCAGGCGGGCCAGCAGCTCACCGACACCCACCGGCCGTATCTCCGCGGCCCGCAGGGAGAGCTGCCCGCGCGGCGCGTACCACTCCGGTTTCGCCAGCACCACGACCCGGGCACCCTCGCCGACGACGTCGGCGACGGCGTCGAACACCTGGCGGTAGCAGGTCACGCCGACGGAGATGTCGTGCGACGGGTCCCGCAGGGTCAGGAACACCACCCCCGCGCCCGGCCGCCGCGACAACTGCGTGATCTGCCCCTCGACCCACACCGCGCCGAGCCGGTCGATCCAGCCCCCGATCATCCGGGAGACCTCACCGACGGGCAGCGGTGTGTCGGGCGACGTGTTCACAGCCATGCCGCGAGCGTAGTGGGCGGTACCGACAAACGCCGCCGTCCTCAGCCGTCGGACGGGGCCGGGCGCCCGCGCCGTCCCACCGGCACCAGCGGCCCGGCGGCCGGCCACCGCCCGCGCCGGCCGCGCGGCCCGGACGCCGCCACCACCACCGCCGCCGTGACCACCGCGCCCGCCACCGGCATCAGCAGTTCCGCCGCCAGCCGACCGGCCCCCGCACGCCCCACAGGTCCAGCGCGGTCGTGACGGCCACGGACGGTGTACGCCGTCCACCCCCGGTCCACCCCCACCGCGGCCCCGCGAGGACCCGGGGGCGACGGCGTACACCGGGGCCACCGTGCCGTGCGACCGGGCGTCCAGGGCGCCGTACACGCCCACCGGCGCCACGGGCGCGATGCACGGCAGCGCGTGGACCACCCGGTCCCGGAAGCGGGGCCGCGGCGCAGCCGGTGCCGCTCGTCGGCCCGGAGCGCCCGCGTGCCGGTGCCGGACCCGCGCACCGGTCGCCCCACCCGCGCGGGGGGCACGCGATCCGGAGGCCGCGCACGCACCCTTACGATGGGTGGCATGACCGCTTCGTCTGGCCGCCGTGTCCTGCTCGCCGCCCCCCGGGGCTACTGCGCCGGTGTGGACCGCGCCGTGATCGCCGTCGAGAAGGCCCTGGAGCAGTACGGGGCCCCGATCTACGTCCGGCACGAGATCGTCCACAACAAGTACGTCGTGCAGACCCTGGAGAAGAAGGGCGCCGTCTTCGTCGAGCGGACGGAGGAGGTGCCGCCGGGGAACATCGTGATGTTCTCCGCGCACGGCGTCGCGCCCGTGGTGCACGAGGAGGCCCGCCAGGGCCGGCTCGCCACCATCGACGCCACCTGCCCGCTGGTCACCAAGGTCCACAAGGAAGCCGTCCGGTACGCCAACGACGACTACGACATCCTGCTGATCGGGCACGAGGGCCACGAGGAGGTCATCGGCACCTCCGGCGAGGCCCCCGACCACATCCAGCTCGTGGACGGCCCCGAGGACGTCGCCAAGGTCGAGGTGCGCGACCCCTCGAAGGTCGTCTGGCTGTCCCAGACCACCCTCTCCGTGGACGAGACCATGGAGACCGTCGACGCCCTGAAGACGAAGTTCCCCGGTCTCGTCTCGCCGCCCAGCGACGACATCTGCTACGCCACCCAGAACCGCCAGCTCGCCGTGAAGCAGATGGGCGCCGAGGCCGAGCTGGTCATCGTGGTCGGCTCGCGCAACTCCTCCAACTCCAAGCGGCTGGTCGAGGTCGCCAAGCTCGCCGGTGCCCGCGCGGCCTACCTGGTGGACTTCGCCGACGAGATCGACGAGGCATGGCTGGAGGGCGTCACCACGGTCGGTGTCACCTCCGGCGCCTCCGTCCCCGAGGTCCTGGTCGAGCAGGTCCTGGAGTGGCTCACCGAGCGCGGCTACGGCGACGTCGAGATCGTCAAGGCGGCCGCGGAGTCCATCACCTTCTCGCTGCCCAAGGAGCTCCGCCGCGACCTGCGCGACGAGGCCACCGCCCTGGTCGCCGAGCGCGGCGGTTCGGGCGCCCGGGACACCGCCGCCGGGTGACCCGCGGGCGCCCGGGCTCCGCCGGGCCGTAGTGACCGTCAGTCGTCCGTCGTAACGTGGGGCCATGCAGATCTTCGGCGTGGACATCGGTGGATCCGGGATCAAGGGCGCCCCTGTGGACCTGGACAAGGGCGACCTGGCCCAGGAGCGGTGCAAGGTGCTCACCCCGCACCCGGCGACGCCCGACGGCGTGGCCGACGGCGTGAAGCAGGTCGTGGACCATTTCGGCTGGTCGGGCCCGGTGGGCCTGACCTTCCCCGGCGTGGTCACCGGCGGCTCCACGGTCCGTACGGCGGCCAACGTCGACAAGAGCTGGATCGACACCGACGCGGGGGCCCTGTTCAGCGGCCGGCTGGGCGGCCTGCCGGTGACCGTGGTCAACGACGCGGACGCGGCGGGCGTCGCCGAGATGGAGTTCGGCGCCGGGCGCGGCCGCCGGGGCACGGTCGTCCTGCTCACCTTCGGCACCGGCATCGGCAGCGCCGTCTTCGTGGACGGCGTCCTGGTGCCCAACACGGAGCTGGGCCACCTGGAGCTGGAGGGGCACGACGCCGAGAAGCGCGCCTCCAGCAAGGCCAAGGAGGACCACGACCTGAGCTGGGAGCGCTGGGCCCGCCGGGTCCAGAAGTACCTCGCCCACGTCGAGATGCTCTTCTCGCCCGAGCTGTTCATCGTCGGCGGCGGGGTCAGCCGCAAGGCGGACAAGTTCCTCCACCTCGTCGACGGCGTCCGGGCCGAGATCGTCCCGGCCCAGCTCCAGAACAACGCCGGGATCGTCGGAGCGGCGATGCGGGCGGCACAGACCCGCCACGGCTAGCGGCCCCCCGGTTCAGGTGCGGCGCCGGGCGCGGACCCACCGCACCCGGCGCCCGAGCACGATCACCCCCGCGACCAGCGTCCCCCCGTAGAGCCAGCCCGCCTGGGTGGCGAGCCCGGTCACCAGCCCCATCATCCGTCCGCTCAGGCCGCCCCGGCCGTCGGCGACGGGGAAGAGGCCCGCCAGGAAGGCGATCGGCACGACGACGGGTGCGGTGAGCAGGTCGCCGCCGCGCACCCACAGGGCGGTCAGCACGCACACCGGCAGGAACAGCACGCCGTACAGCGTCAGGGACGCGCCGAACAGGAGCTGGTCCACGAAGCCGAGCAGCAGCATCGCGGCCGCGCAGAACAGCCCGCCGCCGAGCCCGGTCAGCCGGGGCCCCGGCACTCCGTCCCCGGGGGCGGGCCGGGTGCCGGGCACCGGCCGCGCGCTGCCGCCGGCGTCTCTGGTGTACCTGCCCTCGCCCGCCCGCCACCGGGCCTGCGCCGGCAGCGACGCCGACCGGTCGCGGCGTCGCCGTGCGTCGTGCGGGGGTCGCCTCCTGTGTTGCTCCATTGGGCCAACTTAGGTCTGTTTATGTGTCGAATCGGCCCTCAGACACGCCGGTGAACGCGGCTCGGCCGGCCGTTCGACGCTCCCGGGAGCCGGTCGCCGCGGACGCCGTAGACTGGTGGATCGGCCAGTGTCTCTGGCCCCTGGCAGCCCCTGGCCCACTCATCTACGGGAAGTCGCAACGTGTCGCTCACGATCGGAATCGTCGGCCTGCCGAATGTCGGCAAGTCGACCCTGTTCAACGCCCTGACCAAGAACGACGTGCTGGCGGCCAACTACCCGTTCGCCACGATCGAGCCGAACGTCGGCGTGGTCGGCGTCCCCGACGGCCGGCTGGCCAAGCTGGCGTCGATCTTCAGCTCCGAGCGCATCCTCCCGGCCACGGTGGACTTCGTGGACATCGCCGGCATCGTGCGCGGCGCGTCCGAGGGCGAGGGCCTGGGCAACAAGTTCCTCGCGAACATCCGTGAGTCCGACGCGATCTGCCAGGTCATCCGGGCCTTCAAGGACGAGAACGTCGTCCACGTCGACGGCAAGGTCTCGCCGAAGGACGACATCGAGACGATCAACACCGAGCTGATCCTCGCCGACCTCCAGACCATCGAGAAGGTCCTGCCGCGCCTCCAGAAGGAGTCGCGCATCAAGAAGGACATCGCGCCCAAGGTCAAGGCCGTCGAGGAGGCCAAGGAGATCCTGGAGAAGGGCGACACGCTCTTCGCGCACGGCATCGTCCAGGGCACCGAGCGCAACGAGCTGCTGCACGACCTGCACCTGCTCACCACCAAGCCCTTCCTCTACGTCTTCAACGTCGACGAGGACGAGCTGGTCGACGAGGACTTCAAGAACGAGCAGCGCGCCCTGGTCGCCCCGGCCGAGGCGATCTTCCTCAACGCCAAGCTGGAGCAGGACCTCGCCGAGCTGGACGAGGAGGAGGCCCTGGAGCTGCTGGAGTCCGTCGGGCAGCACGAGCCGGGCCTCGCCACGCTGGCCCGCGTCGGCTTCGACACCCTGGGCCTGCAGACCTACCTGACGGCGGGCCCCAAGGAGTCCCGCGCCTGGACGATCAAGAAGGGCGCCACGGCCCCCGAGGCGGCCGGTGTGATCCACACCGACTTCCAGAAGGGCTTCATCAAGGCCGAGGTCATCTCCTTCGGCGACCTCGTCGAGACCGGCTCGGTCACCGAGGCCCGCGCCAAGGGCAAGGCCCGCATGGAGGGCAAGGACTACGTGATGCAGGACGGCGACGTGGTGGAGTTCCGCTTCAACGTGTAATCACACTCTTACTGCACGTGATGTGATTCGTCAAGTGTGCAGCTCAGAAGGGGTCGGACTCTGACGAGTCCGACCCCTTCGTCGTCACCGTGCGACCCAGACCACCAGCTCGCCGTTGTCGATCGTGTAGACGACGCGGTAGTCGCCGACGCGAAGACGGCGTCGTTCGGGCTGTGACACGAGTGCGGTGGTGTTGAAGCCGAGAGGGTCGGTCTCCAACACGGTCAGCTTGGCCAGGATGCGCAGCGCCATGTCGCGGGGGATCTTCCGAAGCTCGGCCTGCGCCTCGGGGCGGAAGACGGTTCGGTACTCACTCACCGCGCGCCAGCGTCTCCCTCATGATGTCCTCGATCGGGATGCCGGGTGCGGGGTTGGCCATGCGCTCGTCGATGATCCGATTGATCTCGCGCTCTTCCCACTCCTGATACTTGCGCAGAACCTCAATGGAGACGACGGCCGCGACTTCCTTGCCTCGGCGTGTGATCACCGTGGGTACATCGTCGCGGTCTGCGCGCTCCACGACCTCCGCCAGGTGTGCTCGCACGTCGCGAATGGACTCTATGGGCAGTGGCTGCGTCACGTGCTCAAGCGTACCGAGTGTTCCATGTGTACACAATGTCTTCGGTGGGCGGCCTGCCTTCGCGGCGGACGCGCATGCTGGATGTGCTGGATGAGTGGGCGGGGTTAAGCCGCTGCTGCGCGGCGGGACGAGCCTGCCGAGGTCGAGGTCGATCTCGAAGGGCACCGGCCGTCGCAGGGCGCCCCGGAAGATGCCGGCGGGGGCGTAGGCGCCAGTCGGTTCGCGGGATGCCGGCTTCCGCGTACTTGCGGAGCTTGACCGTGCGGTCCCGGTGTGCGGACTCGGGTGAGGCGACCTCGACGACGAGCCGGACCTCTTCCGGCCTG